>DASUWP010000340.1:0-8865 GCA_036378335.1 Acidobacteriaceae bacterium
GAAGAGCAGGGACCGGATCGGATGAATTTCCGCTAATTGCATGTTTACGGAATCATCCGGTTACCGACTGAGGACTGCCCAGCGCTTTTCGAGCATGTCGATACGCTTGGCGTCTTCGTTCTCGATCTGGGTGTAGTAATCCCGCTTATTGAGCAGCCACAGCAGCTCGAAATGAACCGCATTCAGCAGGCCCTGGTCGATGTGGTTCTGCTTGGCTGACTGGGCATCGAAGATGACTTTGCGCGTTTCAAAACGGGTCAGATGCACATCTACCATTTCGCGCAGCACCGGGATGGAGTCGCTCGATACGCCACCACCGACCACCAGGTCCAGGCCACGCGCCTTACAGGCAGCAGCGGTCTTGAGCACGCAGTCAGTCACCTCTCGGCCGTTGATTGCGTCGCGGCCGAGTCCCGCGGAAAGCGAAAAGTCTACCCGCCCAAAGACGATACCAGCCAATTCCGGTGCTTTCTTCGTCGCATCCGCCAGGGCATCGAGCTGGTTGTAAGCAGAGGTCGTCTCCAGGTTGAACAGGAACTCCGTCTCCTCCTGCTCTTCCGTTGAATACACCTTGCCCACAGCTTCCGCGAACTTGGCGAGCGCGTAGGTGCTCTCAATCATCGGAGCGATGATGTAATCGACGCCAATCTGTTTGCTCTCGATCAGGTCGCGCATGGCCTCGCATCCGCCAACCTTCAAGCCAAATTTCAACCCCGCCTTGCGACAGATCTCAACCAGGCGAAGCAGTTCATCCACGCGAGTGCCTTCTGCCTCAAACTCGGCTTTTACGGCAACGTAGCCGTACTCCTGCCTGCCCTTTTTGAGGAGGTCGAGCATCTTGCGTTCTTTAGCGTTCATTCCTTCTCCGTCTCCGTTTTGGCCGCCCCGAGTGCGCTTCGCGCTCAGCATGTAGTCGCAAGGGAGCGCTCTCGCAGTCCGCTCATTCTAGCAGTTGAGTGCCGCCCGCAGGCGGCGAGGGGCAGCGGCAGCACACGACAAATGAAACCGCACGGAGGTGCTTTTTGGGGACAGCCAGACTTCGCTCTGGCGCGTCAGTGATTACGCAGCCGCGATTCGATGGGTCAGGTCATCCTGTTCATGGCGTGACTCGGCGCCGATGGTGAAAGCGTCGAGTACCCCACTGCCGAGCGCGAAGCGTAGTGCCTCCGATGGACGATCGCGCATGGCGCCCTGGCCAAGAATCTTCATGCCGATGATGCCAGTTCCTGCCTTGCGCATCTGCTTGACCACGCCGATTACCGTGTTGGCATCCGCATCCATGTGGGCGCCGACAGGATTCAGGCGTACCAGATCGATATCGACCCAGTCCGATGCCGCAGCCGCGGCGCGCAGGGCTTCGATCGAGTGACAGGAGACACCGTGGGCGCGGATGATGCCCTTCTGCTTGGCCTCGGAGAGCACATCCATCACGCCGCGGTAGCGCGTGGTCCAGTCGCCTTCGGTGGTGCAGTGAATCAGCAGGATATCGATGTAGTCGGTGCCGAGCTCGCGGCGAAAGCGATCGAGATCCGCGCGAACATCCTTGGGGTCGCGATGGTCAGTCTTGGTGAGCACAGTGACCTTGTCGCGGGGCAGTTGCTTGATCGCGGATGCTACATAGGGATGGCTGCCGTAGGAATCGGCGGTATCGAAGAAGCGAAGGCCATTCTCGTGGTAGCCGTCCAGCAGCAGCGTGACGAAGGGACTGGTGCCGAGGCGCGTCTGATTCGAGGCACCGCCAACGCCTACCGTGCCGGTGCCCATGGCAAGGCGACTGGTGCGGATCCCGGTACGGCCGAGTACGACTTCATCGTGGGCGCGGTATTTGCCGGAGACGGCGGGGATAGCGAGGTTGGCGGCACGAGACGTCTTACTGGCGATCCAACCGGCGGCCAATCCTGAAGCGGAGCGACGGAGAAAATCTCTGCGGAGCATAGCCGACTCCTTTGCCAGACAGGATAACTCCGCTTGCCCGTTTCTGGCTTGCGAGATCGACTACTTTTACAAAGCTATTGGGGTCCGGAGAGCGTGGCGTCCTGCAGGATGGCGAATCTGCCGTCGGGCATGCGCTGGATAGTGGGTGCATAGGTGCCGAGAGGCTGCCGCCGCCACCATTTCCCGGTGGCGCGCTTCTCTGCAATGGAGGTGAACCAATACTGCCAGAGGACGGCGCGAAGATACCGCGGCGGGGTGCCGGGGAACGGATTTCCGGCGAAGAGTTGGAGAACATCGGCGTCGTCCGTGAGGAGGAGCTCTTCGGTGCGGGGCACAATGGGGTACTCCGGCCATGCGCCGAGCGAGGCGAACCAGAGGTTCCAGTCAAAGCGGGGTTGATAGGGCGCGAATAGGCCGGGCGGGCTGGAGACATTCTGCGGCTTATAGCGGAACGGATAGGCGACCCAGGTCGCGCCATCGTTTGACCCTTGAAACTCGATTTCGTAGCGGTGCGGGGTCATGACGGCGAACAGGCCGTATTGATTCGCGATGCGGGATGGCTCAAGAGCGACGATAGGCTCGCCGGGCAATGGCTGTGTGCGCCAAAACATATGTAACAACAGAACGGACGTGTCGTAGAAGATCCAGGTGAGCATGACAGCGGTGACGGCGACGCGTAGCGCTCCGAGATGGCGGCGGAACGCGCTGCCGGACTGCCTGGCGGCTGCCTCGGTTGGTGGTTCAACATCGCGGGTGATCTCGTCTGTCAGGGAAGAGGGCTCCGGAAGCTCCAGGAAGGTCTTGCGAAAGCGGGCGGGAAGAAAACGGCGAAGCAGGTGGTCATCGAGCAGGAGCACCCCGAGCACGAGCACCAGATAATTGAGGAAGGTGTAATTCGCCGTGAGGATGACGCCGGCCTGCCATACGGTGACAATGCAGAAACAAACAATGCGCCATCGCCGCGGCAGGAATGCCATGAACACGAGGACCAGTTCCATCAGCAGTGTGGTGAAGGCAGTTGCCCTGTGGAACCACTCCGGCAGGTGCTGGACATACCAGCCGATCCAACTGGGAAGAGGGCCGTTTTGGTAGTACTCGTCCATCGCCGTGAAGTTGCGCCACGTGGGATCGCCGCTGAGCAGCTTGACGGCGCCGGATTCGAAGTAGATGCGGAACCACTCCCAGAGCAGCAGTAGAACGCTGGCGCGTGGCGGTGGTGAGCTTGCTCCCCAGCCGGGAAGAATTCCGGCGGGCGCGAGAAAGAGGCTGATAAAGCCAGCTTCCAGCAGCATGCCGTCGGACTGGTAGTTTGCAAAATCCTGGGCCGCGCCGACAAAAGAGAGATAGCCGAGGAAGCAGAGGAACAGCATGGCGCGAGGCCAGATATTCGCCACCATGAGCAGCGACACGAGCATGCCCACGATGGAGAGGGCGATGAGCATGTGGTTGCCGGAAGAGAACCAGAGAACCGTGGGCGCATACCAGAGACGCAACGGCCCGAGTCCGTGCCGCACGTGATCGAGATATTCGCCTGCCGGCAGAATGCCCTGCGGACCGATAAGCCCACAGATCTGGAAGACCAGCGAGAAGAAGGCGGAGAAATAAATGAGCCCGAGCGCCCGCAGGAAGATCCAGCGCGCAATCAGGCGATTCGATGCGCCCTGCTTGCCGTCTGGAGTTGAGCCAAAAAAATACCGGACAAAGTTGGATAGCGCGGCGGGCATGCTCGCAATCTCCGATGGAAGGCTGCGCCTGTCGAGGCAAACAAGAACGCAAACAACAGATAGTGTGATGTGATTCGGCGCTATTTCGTCAGGAGGATCTCTTCCGTCGCCGATCTGCACCGCGGCTCGTTCCTCCGCCGCAGGAAGTCACGGCTTGGTGGCGGATGCAGAGTTGGATGAGTACACAAACTGGCGGACTTCGGCGCGTTCCTTATCGACCTCCGCCTGATGATGCGCCTGGAGCTGCTGAAATGTTTGGAACTCCTGCTGCGCGCGATCCTTCTGCCCGGCGTGCACATAGTATTGGCCCAGGCGGTAATGAGCGTCGGCCAGGCCGGGATTCAGTTCCACTGCGCGTGTATATTCCGGAAGCGACTTAGCATATTCGTGTTGGTCGGCATAGAGAATACCTAGCTCCAGGTGCGCGTCGGCGAGCGTTCCATCGAGAGAGATTGCCTTTTGCAGCAGCGACTCTATCAATGGGTAGTTGATGCTGGCCGCTTCCGATCGCTTTCCCTTCCACAAGCTCACAGCGTAGTAGTACTGAGCCAGCGCATTTCTCGGTTCGAGCTCCGCATAGCGCTGGAAGCGTTGGATAACTTCGTCCGCCTGAGTCGGAGAACTGAGATAGGCCTTCGACAGGAAGAGATAGCAGCGAGGGTCAGTGGGATTCAGATCGGCTGCGTGAAGCAAGGCCTTGATCGACTCTTCATATCTGCCACGCGAGTAGAGCGCCATACCCAGGCCGATCCATAGGCGGGGAGACGTTGGAAAGCGCTCCGTCCCTTGCTGGAATACTTGAATGGCGGGTTCATAAGTCCGGTGGAGAAGCAGCTCGCTTCCCCAGACAAACAAATTATCCTCACTGGGGTCCATGCGCGCGGCAGTCTCGAACTCATTTGCCGCCTCGATAAACTTCCCATCCTTCTCATTGATCTTGCCCAGCAGGTTATGTAGTTCCCCGGTATCTTTCTGCTGAGCGAGTTTCTCGACCAACTGCCGCGATTCGTTCGGCTTTCCAGTAAGGAAATAAGCAAGGGCGAGGTTGTAGCCGTTGTCGAAGGAGGAAGGATTGATTTGCTGCGCCCTCTCGAGAAGAGGCAAGGCCTCCCCGATCTTTCCGGATTGCAGGTAAAACTCAGCGAGATTGTGATTCGCCTGGAAATCATTGGGCTCGAGCGAGAGCGCCTTATGGAATTGCTCTTCGGCCAATCCCGACTGGCCCGCGCGGAGCAGGGTTGTCGCGAGATTGGTTCGGGCGGCGGCCGAGTCCGGCTTCAGGTGCACTGCGATTTGCAGCTGTTCTATGGACTGCTGGTTCTTGGACTGCGCAGCGTAGACCAGGCCCAGAAGTTCATGCACTTCAAAGCTCTTCGGCGCACTGGGTGCGAGCTTCTCGAGTTGAGCGGCAGACCCTGCAAAGTTCCCCGCATGATATTGCGACACTGCCGATTGAAACTCCTGATCCAGAAGCCGGCCGGGGTTTTGCTGGGCAGTGCCAAGGCTCGCGCAAGCGACAAGCCAGCAACCAAGGATGACGCGCGGCAACCGGTATCCCTTGCTCACAAAGCACCTCTGCGATGGTCGCGTGAGCATTCGCTACGCAAAGAGAAGCACCCCGGAATAGACACCCATTGGGCGTGCGGTTCCGGGGTGCTTCTCGTTGATACGAGTATAGCGTTAGTAGTACAGCTTCAGAGCGAACTGGATCTGCCTTGGATCGTAAGGAGCATCGCGTGTCGATCCGATCTGGCCGAAGGTGGCCGTGCTGGTGAAGTTAGCCGAGTTTCCGATTGCGGTCACACCGTTGCCGCCGAAGTTCGGTGCATTGAAGTTCGGATGGTTGAGGATGTTGAAGAACTCCGACCGGAACTCCATTCGGAAGCGATCGCTGATCGGAATTGCTTTGAACAGCGAGAAGTCGAGCCGGTGGAAACCCGGTCCGTAGGTCGTCGAGGGACCGCCGCCCAGCGCGCCACCGCCCTGCAGCGGAATGCATCCGCTAGGAGATCCCGGTTGCGGAGAAACGGAACCGTCCGGGTTGAAACCAAGCTGGCAGGGTTGCTGATAGGCAGCGGGATTGTTAAGCCAGAATAGATTCAGCTTTCCATTTTGTAACCTGGTGTGAAGCCCGAGCTTTTGGCTCTGGCCGGGAACCAGAAGGTCATTGCAGCTCGTTCCCGAGGTAGTGGAGGTCGGACAACTCAGCGAAAGCGGCTGTCCGCCTTGCAGCGTTGCAATCCACTGGACACTCCAGCCGCCGATCGCCTTATCGGTAAAGGTATTCACGTTGGCCAGGTACCGTTTGTTCTTGCCGAGCGGAAGCTCATAGCCGCCGCTGATGTGGAAGACGTTCCGGACATCGAAGTCCGCCAGTCCCCAGTCAAACCGCGGTCCCAGGCCAGGTACCCAGGGTGCACGCAACCCGTTCGAACTGCCGCCATTCAGCAGGTCGCCGGCATCCGACATCGTCTTGGAGTAGGTGTAAGTAAACAAGTAGTTGAGACCGCTGGCGAATTGCTGCTCCAGCTTGGTCTGCAGGCCGTTGTAGATGCTGCTTCCAATGGTCCGCTGATAGCTGCCGCCCTCACCGAAGTCCGGGAAGGGGATAAACCCGTTCGGATGGCCAGGGGCTGGCGACGTGAGCGATGTATTCGCAGGCACAAGCTCGAAGGGCTCGTTGTTGCCGATACCCTGCTGCAGATTGCTGCCATCGGTGAAGACGTATGCCACATTGGCAGACATCGTGTTGGTGATCGCGTACTGGAACGAGAGGTTCGTGCTGACCGTGCGCGGCGTCTGATAGTTGAACTGCAGCCCTTGCAGACCCAGGCCTGAGGCGTTTACGGCGAGCGGAGTAAAGGCACTGCAGCTCAGACCGGTTCCGATGGGTGCGCTTCCCCCGGTTCCAGCCGTTCCGCAAGCGCCATATGGGTTTGAGCCGGCGCCAAAAGGAGTCGAATCGTTCGGGCCCTTGTAGTCGAAGTTATAGACGAATGGGTAGTTTTCGCCGATGTTGGGGCCGTATCCCTGGTTTTCAAAGGCGTTGAAGAAGAGACCCACTCCGGCGCGCAGCACCAGCTTCGGCGTTGCCTGGTAGGCAAGCCCAAATCGCGGAGCAAAGTTGGTTTGCTGCGTCTGCACCAGGGCGTTTCCGTACTTGTTGGTAGAACCCAGAGCGATGCCGTCTTTCGCCAGCAGGTCAAGGAAGCCATTGCCATTCAGCGACGGGTTTT
This sequence comes from Acidobacteriaceae bacterium, assembly GCA_036378335.1. Taxonomy (GTDB): domain Bacteria; phylum Acidobacteriota; class Terriglobia; order Terriglobales; family Acidobacteriaceae; genus KBS-83. The sequence continues at coordinate 6,896 of DASUWP010000340.1, forward strand.
GAGCCGTCGACGAGAGATGCCGGTCATCCTTGCCTGACGCCGGTATCAGGAAAATCGGGCCACCGGTGGGCGGGCCGCTTTGCACAAAGTTGGCCTGTCCACCGTTCTTCTCGGAGATCGGGCTGAAATAATCCCAGCGCAGACCTAGATTGAGGGTCATCTTGGGAGTCAGCTTCATATCATCCTGGAAGTACACCGCCAGATATGACCGCTGATCGTAGGTCTTGCTGATGTTCGACGCATGAATCTCGTTCGCGCCGCCCACGCCGTTGATACCGCCCGCAACCAACGAGTTGATCGGCGTCAGCAGGAACTGCGCGCGACCGGTCTGGTCGCCGCTCTTGTTGGGAACGCCTGCATAGTTTCCGTTGAAGTCAAACTCGCCGCGTGAGTAGGCGGGCTGCAGAGTGTTGAAGGTTACACTCTGATACTCCATACCCATCTTGAAGCTGTTCTTCCCGTAAATCTTCGTGAAGTCGTCCGTCACCTGGTAGGTCTGGCTGACTTCGTCGGACGGCAGGAAGTCGTTGCTGCCCAGCTCATTCAGGCCAGAGATCACAATCGCCGGCAGGCCGCCATTTTCATTGCCCTGCGGAATGCCCTGGATGCCGAATTGTGCCGGAATACCCTGCGTGTTGCCCTCCGGGCCGAAGCGGGTCGTATGCAGGTGGTTGAAGCCAACCCGCGCCACATTGATGGTGCTCGGGCTGAAGACGTGAGTGTAGGCCGCGACCGCTTGGCTGGGCTTATAGGTTTGCGTGCCCTGCTGGAAGCCGCCGCCGTCCGCGATGCCGCCGAAGGGGCCTGGAATGAATTGCGGATCGTCCGCATAGCTGAAGCGAACGAAGATCTGGTCTTTCTGGGTTGGGTTGAAGTCCACGCGAACGTCGAATTGATTGCGATGTTCGAACAGGTGCGGGCTGCTGGTGAAGTTGTTCGCGAACTGAGCGGGATTCGTGGGCGCCGGATACAGGTTCAGCAACTTGACTGCATTCGGATCCAGGCGGGCCGCCGGAATCTGGTTGAGCCCGCAGGCGGTGAGATCGTAGCTGGACACCGCCGGGCCGCAGCTTCCAAACGGATCGCGTACAGCACCTGTGCCGGTCGCGATGCGCCCTGAGACTGGATCGAGCTGACCCGCCGTGACATTGCGCGTCGTCGCCGGATCCATCACTGTGCCGTAGGGTATGCTTCGATTGAGCAAATCGGTGCGCGCCGCGCCGCTTTGCCCGGTGATCAGATCGGATAAATCTGTATAGCCGCTGTTCCGCTCGGCCAGTGTCGGCACACCGGCGGTTTGTACGGTGCCCTGCACGCGGCGGAAGCCTTCATAGTCGCCAAAGAAAAACAGCTTGTCCTTAAGGATCGGGCCGCCGATCGAGCCGCCGAACTGATTCTGCCGCAGTTCGCCCTTCCGAATGCCGGCGTTGTTTTCAAACCAGTCCGCTGCATCCAGCTTGTCATTGCGGAAGAACTCCCAGGCCGCGCCATGGAAGCTGTTGGTTCCCGACTTGATGGTGGCATTCAGCACGGCGCCGGCCGAACGGCCTAGCTCGGCGCTGAAGTCGCCCGTCTGCACCTTGAATTCCTGAATCGCGTCGACCGGCGGCAGAATGACGAAGTTGGTTCCGTTCAGGAAGTCCACCGCGTTGGAGTTGTTGTCGATGCCGTCCAGCAGGTAATTGTTTTGCGCGGGCCGTAGGCCATTAGCGGAAAATGCGCCGGACGCCGCGTTGCCGCGGGTGTCCGCCTGCGGCGTATTCACGCCCGCGGAAAGCTGCGCCAGGAAGGTGAAGTTGCGTCCGTTCAGCGGCAGATTGTTCACGTTACGCTGATCGATCACCTGGCCCGTCGAGGCATCGCTGGTCTGCAGCTCCGGCGGCGCCGAGGTCACCTGGATGGTCTGCGAGGCGGCGCCCAGCTTGAGCTGGACGTTCACCTGGGCGCGCTGTCCAACCGCCACCGTAATG
>DASUWP010000341.1:0-2803 GCA_036378335.1 Acidobacteriaceae bacterium
ACTTTCCGGCGCGTTTCCCAGGCGATGGAATCGCAACCTGAGCATTTTGAGGGGCTTGGCATTCTGACTACATTGCAGGAGCTGGTGGAACGCACGGTGGCCGATCCGCTTGACACGTTGCAACCGGGCGCCCGCATGCTGGTGGCGCAGCTGCTGATGCGGGAGAGTGATCCTGTGAACGGGCACGAGCTGGAATCGGCGCTGGTTACCTTGGAACGGCACTTCCTGGAGCATCGGCAGCGGGGTCTGCGCAGTGCAATTGCCGAGGCCGAACGCAAGGGTGATCTTGCAGGCGTGACTGCAAAGATGACAGAACGGATGCAGTTGGATCGGCGGCTGCGGGATCTGGACCAGAAGGCTCGGGAGCTACTCAGCCGGCAAGGGTAAACGGCCGAACTGCATCTTACGAGAGCGGTGGATTTCACAAAATCGGGCCCAGGACCGCCAATCCCACTGGAACGAGAGACTCGCCTGTGCAGCGCTGGTGGATCTACCTGCTGTTGGTGCTTGCCTCGGCGCATTGCGCCCGGGCGATTTTCTTCGTCAACACCAATGCCATCGTCATGCAGATGACTGCATACGAGCACGGGCAGGATCAGATGCCCTTCCAGGGCCGCGTGTTGATGGAGCCGGCGATGCGCTGGGCTCACCAGAGCCGCGCGATGCAACACATCTCCGATCGCTTCAACGAGAACAAGCTGATCGCCGAGCCCTACACTCCGGAGAAGGTGCTGAGCATCATGATCGGTTGCGTGGCTGTGTGCCTGCTGGGGCTGCTGGCCAATTCCGCAGCCCGGGAAGTATCCGCACCGCTATGGTGGCTGCCCTGGACCGTAGTGCTGGCGATCCTGTACAGCAGCTACGCGGCGCGCGTGGAGCAGGCGTACTGGTACCCTTACGACCTGCCGGAATTCCTGTTATTCGGCCTGGGTACGATGTTCGCCATGCGGCGGCAGTTCGCCGCCTTGCTGCTGCTGATGCCTCTGTTGGCGCTGAACCGCGAAACCGCCATCCTGCTGGTGCCGCTATGGATAGCCGCGGCGTGGCCCGAAGAGGGCGAGAGCCGCCGCCGTACAGTGCTGGTGCTGCAAACTGCGGCTTTGGTGGCGGCCTGGGGCGTGGTTCGGGTGCTGATCGCCCGGCATTTCGCCCACAATCCTTCGATGACCGGTTCGCGGATCCCACGCAACCTGCAGGACTTGCTGAATCCGCGGCATTGGCCGCAGATGGCCAGCGCACTGGGCTTTCTGCTGCCTGCGGTGACGGTGAACTGGCGACGGCTCAGTCCGCGCAGCCGACGGATGCTGGGGGCGACCTGGGCATGCATGCCGGTACTGCTCTACTTCGGAATCTGGACGGAAAGCCGCATTTTCGATGAGTTCACGCTGCTGGTGGCGGTGCTCGCGAGCGAAGCGCTGATCTCCTATCTGAAGCAGTGGCGTCTGCAGCAGCACGGGGGCTGGGAATCGGCGGGCACCGCGAGGCCACCGGCGCCCGCCGCCACCCTGTCGACATGATTGACTGACCGGCGCGCCACAACGGCAGAGAAATTCGCCCGGAAGCGCTGCCGAAGTGAAACAAAATGCCTCGAAATACATCTAACCCCTAGGGATAAAAGTATCCGGCGGTCGGAACCGGTGGATGGCGTGATATCCTGATTTTCTCTGTCTTGAAGTGTGCGTCAACCAGCCCGCACGATGCCTGCCCGGCCGCGGGATTTGCCACCATAAGGATGGCTTTTATCGCGCAACTTCACTCATGGATAGGAACGGTTTGCCAGGACAAACCAGCGCAGTGAAAGCTGCGTCAGCGGCGAAATAACGCGGGGAGACGAGACGCGCTTTGGCGATAGAAGACAAATTCGAAGATGACATCCAGAAGTTGATGGATCAGGGCAAGGAAAAGGGTTACCTCACCTATGGCGAGGTAAATGACCTGCTGCCGGACAACATGCATTCGGCGGACGACCTTGACGATCTCATCACGACAATTAACACGCAGGGTATCGACCTGCTCGAAGGCGAGCCCAAGTTTGCCGGGGAGAAGTTCGACGCGGAGCACGCGGAAGAGGGCGACGACGTTGAACTTGACCTGACACCGGGAACACTCGAGAAGACGAACGACCCCGTCCGCATGTATCTGCGCGAGATGGGCACGGTGCCGCTGTTGACGCGCGAGGGCGAAGTTGAGATCGCCAAGCGCATTGAGCGCGGCCAGCTTCGCGTCCTGAAGGCGATCTCGCGGTCGCCGATCGTGATCCGCGAAGTCGTGGCGCTGGGCGAAGACCTGAAGCGCGGCGTGCGCAACATCAAGGAAGTGGTGATCTTCGACGAAGAGGAGATCACCGAAGAGATTCTGCAAACGCGCGTCAGGGCCACTGTCGCGCGGGTAGATGCGCTGTTGAAGCACCAGAAAAAGGCGCAGACGCTGCTCGAGAAGCTCGACACGATCAACCCGAAGGCGAAGGCGAAGGAATACCGCAGGACGCGTTGGCTGATGGGGCGCGAGCGCGTGCATGTCTCGCGCATCGTACGCGAGTTGAAGTACACCAATGCCGAGCGCAAGCGGCTGCTCGACAAGGTGAACAAGACGGTCGATTCGATGCGCACGCTGGAGCGGCAGATCAAGTCGCTCGAGCAGAAGCATGATGCGTCCAAGAGCGAAGAGTTGCGCAAGGAGTACCGGCGTCAGCAGCGCAACTGCAAAACGGATCTCGACCGCCTGGAGACAGAGATCGGCGTTTCGATTGCCGACCTGAAGCGCACACAGCGCGAAATGATCCAGGGCGACATGGACGCCGAGC
>DASUWP010000342.1:0-11525 GCA_036378335.1 Acidobacteriaceae bacterium
CATCGTGGTCGCGTGCCTTCTCCACGGGCAGGCAAGCGCATCGCCCATCGCGTGATGCTACCACCCGGCGAAACCGCTGCCACTAACACTCCCGGACTAGTCAGGCGTTTGCGAAGCGGCCTGACCATCAGCACCTGCGGCAGGTAAGCAGCAGCGCCTGCGGCGGGCTGAGCAATAGCGCCCGCGGCGAGGTGAGTAATAGCCCCTGCGGCGGGGTGAGAAATAGCGCGTGCGGCGGGGTGAGAAATATAGACCCGGGCACACGGCTGCCCGGTCGAGCAAATGATCTGCAGCAGCATCAAGTCCTGCGGGCGTGCGGCAACCGCCTTCGCCACAGCATCACCATCCAGCGTCACCACATAATCCGCCTTCGCCGCCGGATCTTTCAATGCCGCATTCCATTCGTAGTAGTCGCCCTCATTGATGATGTCGCGCAGCGGGATTCCCGCCTGCTGCACAGCGCCGACATGGTCAGAGACGGACATCAACAGCGTCTTGCCCGGCGGCAGCACCCGCAGCCAATTGGCCACGGTCCGTTCAAAAGGGATGCGCGTGCGTGAATTCACCACCCCCTCCTGAAAGACCAATGGTTCCGCGCGCAGCAGCAGAACGCTGTTCGCCACAATCAGCGCAGCAACTACCGGCGTGATCCACCGCTCCCATCCTTCTCGTGCGAAACGGGGCCGCCACTCCGCGAGTGCCTCCAGCGACGCAGCGCCAAAAAGCGCGAATGCCGGCAACATCTCCATTCCGTACCGCGTGTTGTACCAGGCGTGCGGAAACCACACCGGAATGAAAAGCGGCACCGACCCATACGCAATCGAATACGTATAGAACGGCAGCGGCAGCCATAGCAGCGTTTCTGCGGCCAGCGCTGCATCCCGTCGCCGCAGCCATAGGAATACAGTGCCGGCAAGCGAGATCAGAAAGATCAGTTGCGTCGCGTAAGGCACCACCGCGCCCAGTTCTGCGGCCTTCAAGAAGTAGAGCGTCGCCACCACCGGCCGGTGATACTCCATATAGTGGCCCGCACCGGATGGCGAAGTCCGCGCCTCGATCGCCCGCGCGGAATACGGCCCCCGCAGAAAGTCGAACGGATCATGAAACTGCTTCGCGTTATAAGCGATCCACACCAGCGGCGCCATTACCACCAGCACAGTTGCGAGCAGCCAGACGCCGGTCAGCCGCTCCCGCAGATTACGCCGCTTCACTACGATCCAGGACTCAACACACCACGCGGCAGCCGCATAAATCCACCCGTCGTAGCGCGTGAAGACCGCGCATACCAGCACCAGCGACGCACCCAGCAACAGGCGCTCAAGCCCTTCTGTCGTGCCTGCTTGCAAGCGTCGCGCCAGCAGCGCGATCAGCAGCGCCGCCCAGATCATCTCCGCCAGAAACAAGGGCTCCGTCATTGCTGTCGTCGAAAAATAAAGTAGCCCCGGATTCAGCGCGAAGAACGCGACAGCCAGCCATGCGATCGAATGACGGACAAAACAAAGCGCCAGACGGTAGAGCCCCACGCACGCTGCGACATAGCAGGCCATGGAGGGAATCGCGGCCGGCACGCCGCTTTGCCACCAGCCCATTTTTTGGACAAATGGAATCAGCAGCAGGTGCGGTAGCGGTAGCCACACCGAGCCAAGCTGGCGAAACCCCGGCGTTCGCGCGTCGAAAATACGTCGCGCAATGTGGAGGTGCGCCACCGCATCGCCATACAGCAGCAGCAGTTGATGCTGCGAGCAGAAGGCCAGCGCCGCCAGCGTAAGCACAGCGCTTAGCAGAGCGACGGTCACCGCATCGCGCGGCTCTCGCGGCGCCGTCGCCTCAGTCAAGGTGGCTGAGCGCGCGGAATTGCTGGAAGCGCGCATCGATCTCCTCACGAGTCAGGTTCTGCGTGCGTTCGACGCCAAACTTCTCCACCGCGAACGAGCCCATCACCCCGCCATAGAACATCGCCTTGCGGAAGTTTGCCGGTGTCAGCTCGCCTTTTTGCGATGCCAGATAGCCAAAGAATCCGCCTGCAAACGAGTCACCCGCGCCCGTCGGATCGACCACTTCCGCCAGCGGCAGCGCCGGCGCACGAAAGGGCGTAGCGTGCGCCTCAGGTTTTGCGCCCGGAAACGAGCGCTCGCTGAAGAAAACCGTCGCGCCATATTCACCGTGCTTCACGATCAGCGTCTTCACACCCATCCCCAGGATCTTCTTCGCCGCGCGCACCAGGTTGGCATCGCCGGCCAACATCTTCGCCTCGCCATCGTTGATCAGCAGCACATCCAGATCCACCAGCACTTCGGCCAGGGCCGCGCTATGGTCTTTGATCCAGTAGTTCATAGTGTCGCCGCACACCATCTTCACCTTCGGCATCTCGTGGCGCACGCGCGCCTGTAGCTTGGGATCAATGTTGGCAAGGAACAGAAACTCCGAATCGCGATAGCTCGCCGGAATCTTCGGCGTGAATGTCTCAAAGACATTTAACTCCGTCGCCAGCGTGTCCGCTTCGTTCAGCGTGCGCGTATAGGAGCCGGTCCAGTGAAAGCTCTTCCCCGCCACATGCTCGATGCCTGCCGTATCCACACCGCGCTGCTTCAGCACATCTTCATTCGCTGTGGTGAAGTCCTCCCCGACCACGCCAATCACCCGCACCTGGGTAAAGTAGCTGGCGGCCAGCGCAAAATGCGTCGCCGCGCCACCCAGCGCATGGTCCACACGGCCGCTTGGAGTCTCAATACTGTCGAACGCAACACTACCAACTACCACAATGGACATGCAGTTTCCTTATAAAAATTACGAGAGATATTTTTCCCATACGTCGCTAGACGTATTTCCCAATGATCGGTTCCAGCTTCGCGCGCGTCGCTGCGGAAATCGCATCGCGGCTGGTCAGGATGGCATGCTGCACCGCAGTCGCACACGCGCATGTGCGTTCCCCAGGCACGGCCCGCACCCCGGCGCGCAGCACCTTTGCCGCATTGGCTGCATTCTGGTGCATCACCGCAACGATCTGGTCCACCGTCACATCATCGTGACCCGCGCGCCAGCAATCGTAATCGGTCACCATCGCCATCGTCGCGTAGCAAATCTCGGCCTCGCGCGCCAGCTTCGCTTCCTGCAGATTGGTCATGCCGATCACGTCAGCGCCCCAGCTCCGATACAGGTTCGATTCCGCACGTGTAGAAAACTGCGGACCCTCCATGCACACATAGGTGCCGCCGCGCTTGCCGACAACATTTTCCGCATCGCAAGCATCGGCGATCGTCTTCGTCACCACGCTGCACACCGGATCGCCGAATGCAACGTGCGCCACAATCCCATCGCCAAAGAAGGTGCTCGTTCTTAAAAAAGTCCGATCGATGAACTGGTCCGGCACGACGAAGTCGGTTGGCTTGTGCTCTTCCTTCAACGACCCCACTGCCGAAACCGAGATGATGCGCCCGGCGCCCAGCAGCTTCATCGCAAAAAGATTTGCGCGGAAGTTGATCTCACTCGGCAGCAGGCGATGGCCGCGCCCGTGCCGCGCCAGAAATGCGACACTGCGTCCCTCGAGCGTGCCCAGCACCAGCTTGTCCGATGGTTCGCCGAACGGCGTCTGGATAGCGACTTCCTGTGTATCCGCAAGGCCCGGCATGGAGTACAGTCCACTGCCGCCGATAATCCCGATCTCTGCCTGTTGCAAATCGTTCTCCGCGCCTGCTGCATTCCCGCCGCAGCAATCGCATGACAGTTAGGTTGGAAAACGTCAGTATACCTGCGGCTCTAGCGATGCAGCGCAGCCTGCAGCATGCCGTAGCGGCTCAGCAGATGCGCCAGGCTCTCGCTTAGCTCCGGTGCAGCCTGCGGCATGGCAACACGCGCCTGCTGTTCGCCGCTGTGATGCAGGCTGCCGACCATCGCCAGTTCCAGCTTGCGCGCCAGCGGCAGCGGAAAGCTCTCGCTGATGAACACGCCTCGCCCTAGCGTCGCAATCAGCACCGGTCCTTCTTCCGTCGTAAATACACTCTCATCGCCGCGGCCTTCGCTCTCGTCCGTCGGCTGCATGTGGACGTCCGTGTACTTCCGCTTCAGGTTCTCCGCATAGATCGCCGCGAAGTTCGCCGCTGCCTCCTCGCTCTTCCATTGCGACAGGTAAAGCAGGGCTACCGATTTGGTCGAGTCCTTCTCCTCCGGCGTCTTCGCTGCGCGGCTCTGCGCGGCGTAATACATACCGCCGTCCCACTCCGGGGTCAGGTCCGCCGCGCCCGCCTTGCCTGCAAACAGTTCCGCCAGAATCCGGACATCCAGCGCGCCCATCACGCCAATGTCATACGGTTCATACTCCGCATCGATCAGCGGATGGATATCCGGCATGGTCAGCAGCGTCGGATGCACCTGCCGTTCCCACGCTCGCGGATGCATGATCTCGTAGCTTGTCCCTGGCGGCCGGTCCAGCGCGCCGGCAAACGCCTCCTTCGGCCCCTGGTCCTTTAGCACCACCTGTTCAAAGTTCAGCCCCTCGCGATAAGGGAACAGCAGCGACTCCTTCAGCAGCAGCGGGGCGCGCTTCAGCACCGGCGAGTCGCTGTCGTCGCCGCCGCCCAAGTCGTCCAGTTGCGCAGCAATGTCCGGCAGCTTGGCCAAAGACTGCCCCTTCGGCGCCAGCCCCCAATCCAGAAAGACCACCATCGCCTGCCCCTCGGCTACCGCTTCACGCGCCGTGTCCGCCTCGTCCGTGCGCAGATGGTCGTTGTCCTCATTCACGTTCTTTGCAACGGATTCCTTGCTCTGATCGCTCCACTTCTCCAGATCCACGTGCTGGTCCTGGAGTGCATGCGTCAGCTCATGCGCCAGCACCGGCTTCTGTTCATCCGGCGCAATCCAATCCAGCATATTCACCGTCTTGCTCTTGCTGTCGTAATAGCCTGCGATCTGCTCCGTCAGCAGGGTCACGATGAATGGCCGCAGATGAAAATCGCGGTCAAGCAGCCCAAACTTCTTCAGCACGATCTCGGAACTCTCCAGCCGCTGCGCGTCCTTGTCATCCTTCATCTTGCTCAGGATGTAATGCTCCACCTCGCCGCGATTCGTCAGCCGCCGCTTTACCGGATGCTGGATCGGCAGGTCGCTGTCCTTGCTGGCGAAACCCAGAATTTGATCCACCGACGCAAAGAGCTCCTTCGCCTGCCCCGGCGTGATCTTCTGGTCGGGCTTCTGCAGTGCCGGCGCTTGCTGCGACTGCGGCGGTTGACCTTGCGGGGCAGCCGGAGCGCCCGTCGTTTGCGCCTGCAGCGGCAAAGCAGCCAGCAATCCTCCCGCAAACGCCGCATATACAGCTTGCTTTGCCCTGACATCCATCGCGTCACCGCCCCCGCACTGCCCGCTGGCCTGCTTCCAGAAGGCTATAATTTTCTCTGGGCTTTCGCTATGCAGGACACTTCCAGCACCACCGCAGCTATTTCACCAGACGCAGCACCCGCCTCCCCGGTAAGCGCGCCCACGGCTTTGGCGGAGGCGCTCGGCGGCTCTTCCGCGCCTCTTGATGAGCTAGCCGGAGCGCTCAGCTTTCCTGTATTCAGCGATGCCTCCCACGAAATCGCCGCCCTGGTCCAAGGCGCCGGAGTGTTCGATCTCGGCTATCGCGGACAGATCGCGGTTGGCAGCGCGGACCGCCTCCGCTGGCTGAACGGCATGCTCACCAACAACATTCAGGGATTGGCCGAGAGCGCCGGCAACTATAGCTTTGTGCTGAATGCGCAGGGCCGTATCCAGGGTGATTGCGATGCCTTCCGCCTGCCTGACCATCTGCTGGTCATTACAGATCGCACCCAGGCCCCCGCGCTCATGGCGCACTTCGACCGCTTCATCATCATGGACGATGTTGCCCTCGAGGACATCTCCTCCACCCGCACCGCGCTCGGGCTCGCCGGCCCTGTGGCCCCGCGACTGCTCGCCGCGCTTGGCGTTCAGCTTCCACCCACTGCATCGGACAGTCTCTGGCTCATGCAGACGCGCATCTGCGGTGTGCCCGTCCAAGTCATCGGCGGGTACCCGACCGCATCAGCGCGTTTCGAGCTCTGGTGCGCCAATGAGAACGTCCGCGCGCTCTGGGACGTCCTGCTCGCCGCCGGGGCAATCCCCTGCGGGCTTCGCGCATCCGAGGCCCTGCGCGTACTCGAAGGCACGCCGCGCTATGGTGTCGATCTCGCCGAGCGCGATCTCCCGCAGGAGACCAGCCAGACCCGTGCTCTGCATTTCTCCAAAGGCTGCTATCTCGGCCAAGAGATTGTCGAGCGCATTCGCTCCCGCGGCGCTGTGCATCGCCGTCTCGCGCAATTCACCCTCTCTGCCGAGCCGGCGGCATTGCCGGCCGAGCTCACCGCTGCCGGAACCACGGCGGGCCGCATCACCAGCGCCGCCCTCTACAACGGCACGCGCTACGGCCTGGGCATCGTTCGTAGCGAAATTGTGGAACGCCAGCCGTCTCTGGACTACAGCGGCGGCACAGCAACGCTGCTCCCCTATCCCCTGCTTGCGCGCAACGCGACGCAACCCTCATAGGAAGGTTCATCATCATGCCCGACCAGTCCTCCGGATTCACTGTCACCGATCGCCGCAAGTTCACCCTGGAAGGTGATCTGCGCGAAGGCGCATCCACGGCTGAGGAAACAGCAACTCCAGCCGCGGCCGCTCCGCCACAGCCGGGAACCAAGGCAGAGCCTAAGCTCGGCCCCAAGCTCGTCCAGAATGAACCGGCGATCGAAAAAGAAGTCGTGAACCCCAATCTCGAGCCGCTTCCCGCCGAAGACGAGGCGCTCGATGACGACGCCCCGCTGCCCGAGCCCACCGCTGCGGAATCCGCGCAGCAGGACGCCGATTATCGCGCCTCCTCGAAGAAGCTCGACGACATGATCTCCCAGGCCAATCCCGGCGCACGCGATAGCCTTGGGGGCCGCGGCGCGGAGATGAATTTCGACAAGCTGGTGCAGTCGGTCTACATGACGGCAGCCCTGCAGATGGGCGCCGGAACCCAGCCCGGCGAGCAGCCGCGCGTCGATATCCTTGGCGCACGCCAGAGCATCGACATGCTGAGCGTCCTCAGCGAAAAGACGAAAGGCAATCTCACGGATAAAGAACAGCGGCTGTTGCAGAACGCGCTCTTCGAGCTGCGCATGATGTTCATGGAGATCACCAATGCCATCTCCACGAGCGCCCACAATCCAGCCGCCAAACCACCCATCAGGTAGGGAGCGTTCGCCTGCCGTCTCGCCCCCACGCCAGCATCCTGTTTCTTGGCAGCGGCACATCCATGGGTGTGCCGACTCTGGGCTGCAGCTGCCGCGTTTGCACCTCCAGCGATCCGCGCGACCAGCGCCTCCGCCCCTCCATCGCGATCGAATGGCAGGATCCCGAGGGCAGCTCTGCGTTCCATCGCGTCCTCATCGATACCGGCCCGGATTTTCGCCAGCAGGCGTTGCGCTTCGGCGTCCGCGATATCGATGCCGTCTTCTACACCCACGCCCACGCCGATCACATCCTCGGACTCGATGATCTGCGCCCGCTGAGCTTCTCGCATCGCGAGCGGGGGATGCCTCTTTATGCCGACGCGAGCACCGCGGAGGTGCTCGAGCGCGTCTTTTCCTACACCTTTTCGACCGAATCCACCTATCCCACCCGCGCCCGCGTCGAGCTGCACCGGCTTGCAGGACCGGTAGACGTAGCCGGCATCACCTTCACTCCCGTCCCGCTGCTCCACGGACGCCTCGAGGTCACCGGCTATCGCTTCGGTAACGCCGCCTATCTCACCGACATGAACAGCATCCCGCAGTCGAGCTTGGCCCTCCTCGACGGCGTCCAGGTCGTCGTTCTCGACGCACTCCGTCCCCAGCCGCATCCCACTCATGCCAACGTCGCCGATGCCATCACATGGGCAGAGAAAATTGGCGCACGCAGCTCCTGGTTCACCCACATGTCGCACGAAGTCATGCACGCCGAGATGGATCCGCAGTTGCCCCCTTCCATCCGCCTGGCCTATGACGGACTACGCATCCCGATCGAGTTATAGCGCCCCATGCAGATCTTTCACGACCCCGCTCAGTTGCCCGCCGACTACAGCCGCACCGTCGCGAGCGTCGGCAACTATGACGGTGTCCACCTCGGACATCGCTTCCTGCTGGCGCGTGTCGTCGAACGGGCGTGCAGCCTCGACGCCCGTTCCATAGCGGTCACCTTCGAGCCTCATCCCACACATCTGCTGCGCCCCGGCTCGGGCCCCCGGCTCATCACTCCCACGCTTGCCGAGCGTCTCGACCTGCTCGCCACCACCGGCATCGACGCTACCGTCGTGCTTCCCTTCACCACGGAATTCTCTCAGCAGAGTGCCGAGGCCTTCGCCCGCGCCATCCTGCTCGAGCGTCTGCGCGCCATTGAGGTGCACGAAGGCGACAACTTCCGCTTCGGCTATCGGGCCCAGGCCGGCACTGACGAACTCAGCGCACTCGGCAATCAGCTCGGATTCGCGGTCCACGTCTACCGGCCACTCCAGGTGCATGGCATGGATGTTTCCAGCAGCCGCATCCGCCAGCTCATCTCCGCAGGAGACATGCGCCGTGCCCGCTGGCTGCTCGGTCGCGCATTCTCCATCATCAGCACGCCGGCACATGGCCGAGGCATCGGCAGCCGCCTCACTGTGCCCACCATCAACCTCGCCGAGTACGACGGGCTCGTCCCCGCGAACGGCGTCTACGTCACCCGCATGCAGATCGCGGCCGGCATTCCAGATAGCGATTCCCCAGACGAGGTCTGTTTCGATTCCGTCACCAATATTGGCACCCGCCCTACTTTCGCTAACGCCTCTTTCGCGATCGAAAGCCACCTGCTCGACTTCCGCCCGGTTCCACTGGACGAAACCACGCCCCTCCGCCTTACCTTCCTGGTCCGTTTACGCGAGGAGCGGCAATGGCCCTCGCCCGAAGCCTTGCGCGAACAGATTGGCCGCGACGTCGGGGCCGCGCACCGCTACTTCCGCCGCCTGCCGCGAAGCTAACACGGTGAGTCGTCGGTTATTTCACCGGTTTTTTTGACGCATGGGTGTAGCATTTCCGATGTCGTAACTCTTGGGAGGAATTTCATGAGCAAGTTCTTGAAGCACTTTCTGGCCCAGCTTTGCCTCGTCGCCACCGTCACCGGCGTCGCCTCAGCCGCCGACACCGACAAGAAACTCACCGATCGCATCGACGCTGCAACGGCCGTCGTGCGCGAATTGATGGCTACGCCCGACAAAGGCGTCCCGCTGTGGGTCGCCGCCAAAGCTACCTGTGTGCTGGTCGTACCCGGTTACAAAAAGGGCGCCTTCATCGTCGGCGGCCAATATGGCCAAGGCCTCGCTACCTGCCGCAATAACCATCGCTGGAGCGCACCGGTCTTCGTCCAGATCACCGGCGCCAGCTTCGGCTTCCAGGCCGGCGGACAATCCACCGACCTGGTCTTGGTCGGCACCAACCACAAGAGCATGGATGACATGCTAAAAGAGAAGGTCAAGCTTGGCGGCGACATTGCAGCATCCGCCGGCCCGGTAGGCCGCAACTCGCAAGCCTCCATCTCCGCTCTCGCCAACGCCGAGTTCCTCACCTACTCCCGCAGCAAAGGCCTCTTCGCCGGCCTCGATCTCACCGGTGATTACATCAACCAGAACAAAGAAGACACCGCCGCCTACTACGGCAAGGACATTCATTACAGCGATATTCTCTCCGGACAGCATCGCATCCACCCGTCCTCGCGTGCGTTCGTATCCGCAGTCTCACAGCTTTTCCGCGAGGGTAGGGCCAGCAAGTAATTCGCAATCTCGTCAGCGACAAGGCCCGCTCCAAAAGATGCGGGCCTTGCTTTTTTATGAAGACGTTTTCGTGAGGACTGAGCGCGTGCGCGCTGCAGTAAATTTGAGGTGAGGTCTCGCAGGACATTGAACGTCCTTCAGCCATCCCCGGGCCGCAGGCTGCGAAAACGGATATTCCGCCTAATTCTTTGGATTGCCGCTCCTCTCCTCGCAATAGGACAAAGTCCGCGCTTTCGTAGTTCGCCGAGATACATCCCTAAAATCAGCAGCGCCGTGCCCGCCTCCCCCGTGCAAGCCTCCATTGACGGCGAGGCAAGCTGCCGCGTCCATGAAGTAACAGGTCTTCCCGGAAGCCATGAGTTCGCAAGCCACTTCATGGAAACCATCGCCAGCGATCCTCAAAATCCCACGATCCTATGGGGTCTCACCGCGGACTTGAGCGACAGAATCCCGGCTCAGGATCAGGCTATGTACATATCGAAATCAACCGACGGCGGAAGAACATGGACGCCGATCGCTCGCATCGATTCCAGATATTTCGACGCGGATATAGCCGAGGGCCTGCGCAACGGCTTGGCCGTATCTCCCGGTGCAACTGAATTCGTGATCACCACCCAGGCGGGAGCCTTTCAGGTAATTCCTCAATCCGACGTCTCCGCCCCTGTCGTGAAGGCCATCCCCGGCCCGCGGATTCCCCATCCACGTCCGTTGCTCAGCATTCCCAAAAACGAGGGCGATCCGGTAAGGGCAGGCGTCGTCGGGATGACAACAGGCGGAAAACATCTCATCGTCGGTTACGGATACTTTGACCTGAACCCTCAGCTCTTCACCTATCGCAGAGACGACCACGGCTCATGGATCGAAGATGGAACCCTTCCCCATCTTCCCACCGACCTGGATATCTTCTCAATGCAGTTTGATAACCCGAAGAAACCGGATCCAGGCTCTCTCTACGTGGGAACGGGTGATCAGGTTTTTCGGCTGAATCTCCGCACCAGGAAGTGGACTCAAGTTGCCGGAGTCGGTGCAGACTCAGCGATCCATGGAATGACCACAGTGGGAGGCCTGCACCTCGCAGCCTGTTGGGGAGTCTACGAGCCTGTCAGCGCCGTTGCCGTGCAGCGAGTAACCCACGCAAGATTTCTCCTACATAGAGCGAAGGATGAAGTCGGCCCCAACATCCGCGCCTACAGCATCGAGGTCGATCCGGCAAGGCACAACCGGCAAGTAATGACCGCGATCACCGGTGTATATGTCACCAAGGATGGTGGGAAAAGCTGGAAAAGATTGAATGATTTACCGGAGGAAGAATTTCATTCCGCCCACTTCAATCCCGATGGAAGCATCCTCGTCTCGGGATTTTCAGGAACATTCCTGGCCAATCCATTTTCCAATGCCTGCTCACCTCATCTCAAAACTCGTGATGAGTACTCCGCTGATCTAACCCAGCGTCTTGGCTTCGTGGATGTTATAGGTGCGGATGTCATCTCACAGGATTAGTTTGACGAACTAAGTCTTTCCGAATGGAGATTTAGTGTATTTCCGCCCGGGAAGCGCTCATCATCCTTCCCCGCATCCGCGGCCTTCATAAAATCCATCCAGATGGGCAGTGCCGCGCGCGCTCCCGTCTCCTTGTCGCCTAGCGACTGCCGCGTGTCATACCCCACCCACACCCCGCATGTCACCGATGGCGAAAAGCCAAGGAACCATGCGTCTG
>DASUWP010000343.1:0-2441 GCA_036378335.1 Acidobacteriaceae bacterium
CGAGTCGGGCTGATGATCATTCACCAGAACCGAGATCGCAAGCGTCCGCCCCGAGGCCGCAGTTAGATAACCGGAAAGCGCTCGCACCTCGCCCAGCGAGCCCGTCTTCGCGTCCAATCGGCCTTTTACCGGCGAATTGGCGAACCGGTTGGAGAGGGTTCCATCCACGCCCGCCACCGGCAAAGTCGAACGCCAACTCCCACCCCACAGCTGCCGCGATGCATACGCCAGCAGCGTGGTGGCCGCGCGCGGTGTGATCAGATCCTGATTCGACAGGCCGGAGCCGTCGAAGAAGAAGAAATCCTGCGGCCGCACTCCGATCGAGATCAGGAACTGCCGCACCACGCGCGTCCCCTGCTCCAGGGAGCCATCGCGCGCCAGCAGTTTGCCAAGCGTGCGCAGCGTCAGCTCCGCATGCAGGTTCTGGCTCACCTTCATCGTCACCGTCATGTCTTCGATCAGTGGCGGCGAAAGATGCGAAGCCAGCACCCGCTTACCCGCCGGCGCCGTCGTCACGGTCTGGAGCGTCGATGGAGTCAGCGGCAGCGGCTCCTCCTGTTCTTTGCGCAGCGGGGCCGCATCGACACTTTCGCGATGACGCGGCTTCCCCGTACCCGTCACCGCGATACCGCGCTGGCGCAGCATGCCGAGAAAAGCGCGAGCGGTAAAGTCGGCCGGATCCTCCAGCGCCAGTCCCTCGTGCAATCCAGCTCCGCCGATTGCAATCGCGCCATAGAGGCGCACATTGTGCGATCCGGGCGCACGATCGATGCCGTACTCTGCGTCTGTGCCTCGCGCTGCCGTCGTCAACGAGTTCTCGAGCGTGTAGTACGGCTCAACCGTGGAACCCAGCGCCGGGTCCCACTCGGGCGTTACCGCGTCGCCTGCCTGCGCGCCGGGATCCGCATTCAGGAACACCGCATTGTCATTCACGGTCAGCGCAGAGATGGGCGCACCGTACAGCCAGACCAGATCGTCCCAGCTCCAGCCGGTACCATAGCGCTCTGCCGGAAACCATGTGTCGTCCCCGATGACATCGCCGTCGATCTGTTTCACGCCGCTCGCCGCTACCTGATCGGCCATCGCTTCAAGCATTGCCAGCGGCGGGTTCGGCCGCTCCGTCTTGGCGTTATAGGGCAGCGCTCTACCTGAGATGTTCGGATCGCCCACGCCGAGGATGGCGATGTCCCCATGCAGCGTACCCGCGCTATCGATCGCACCTTCCCCCACCACATTGGTCGTATACGTAAGGGATAGCGGCAGCAGCGCCGCAGCCGTCGCTGTAGTGAACATCTTCGCGTTCGATGCCGGCTCGAAGAGCTGGCCATCGTTCAACGCAAAGACCTGCTTACCGTCGAGCGTGGTCACCGAAATGCCCCAGTGCGCATTGGCGATCTCCGGCTGGGCGAGCAGCCGGTTCACCAGGATAGCCAGCGGCGGTCCCTTATGTTGTCGCGCCTGCGTGTTGTGACGCGCAGGCTGAGCCATCAGAGAGAACGGCGCAAGCAGCAGCAGAGCAATGACCGGAGAAACGCAGGAGTGCATGCACGCGGAGTGTATCAGTGCGGCACTTGATACCCTGAGCTCAGATGCATCGCCGCGCCCATTTCGAGTGGAAGCTGCGCACGCGCTCGCTCATCCTGGGCTGTGCCACGCGTGTCGTGGGCATCCTGAACGTAACGCCTGATTCCTTCTCCGATGGTGGCCTGCTCCACTCCGTCGACCAAGCCGTCGAGGCCGCGCTCTCCATGTTTGCGGATGGCGCCGCCATCGTTGATGTGGGTGGTGAATCCACGCGGCCCGGTGCCGGCGGAGCTCTCTCTACCCAGCAGGAGATGGATCGCGTGGTGCCGGTTATTGCAGGCATTCGCCAGGCCAGGCCCGACGCGCTTCTCTCGATCGACACCTACCGTGCGCCAACGGCGAAGGCGGCGATCGCAGCCGGCGCCGAGATCGTCAACGACGTAAGCGGGCTGCTGTGGGATGAGATGATGGCCGTCACCTGCGCCGAGCTCAACTGTGGCGTCATCCTGATGCATGCGCGCGGCCGTCCCTATGAATGGAAATCGCTTCCGCGCCTCACACCGGAGGAAGTCCTGCCGCTGGTCAAAGGCGAGCTGGCCCAGCGGCTCGACGCGGCGGTCACAGCAGGCATCGCAGCTAACCGCATCGTGCTCGATCCCGGCTTCGGATTCGGCAAGATGCAGGACGCCAACTACCCGCTCCTGCGCGGCCTTCCCGAACTCGCCACGCTGGGACAGCCGCTGCTTGCCGGCGTCTCCCGCAAAAGCTTCCTTGGCCACACGCTCGCGCCGCTCTATGCAGCAACAGCAGGCCGTGTAGCAAACGCGCCCGTCTCCGCTCGCGAACACGCGACCCTCGCGGCGAGCACCATCGCCATCCTTATGGGCGCATCGCTCGTGCGCGTGCACCAGGTGCGG
>DASUWP010000344.1:0-3750 GCA_036378335.1 Acidobacteriaceae bacterium
TTTGGCGGCTCAGACGCGAGCGGGTATCCCGGCGCAATCAAAGTCGCGGTCGCTTTTCCAAACGGCGTGCATGATGACGGCGAGCTTGCGCGCCACCGCTACAGTGGCACGACGCAGGCCGATCCGCACCGCCATTGCGCGTCCCCAACTTCGCAGCGTGCTGTCGGTGACCTTGCGAGTGAGAATGGCATTTGCCGCTTGGAACAGATAGGAGCGCAGAAGGCCGTCGCCGCATTTGGAGATGTGTCCCGCGCAATCGACATCTCCGGACTGGTAGCGGCGCGGGGTCAGGCCCACGTAGGCGCCGACGGTGCTGGAGTGTCTGAACCGTCCCGGACTGTCGATGACGGCGACGTAGGCGAGCGCGACGATCACCCCAACTGCCGGAATGCTCATGAGCCTCCGCGCAGCCGGATCAGCCTTCGCGCGCTTGAGCAGCTGCCCATCGAGGATACAGATCTGTTCCCGTAGGCTCTGCCAGACGGCAAGCATCGGCTCGGCGATAGCACCCAGAGCCGGATTGCCATCGCAGACCTCTCGCACGCGACGTGCGAACAGACCGCCCGCTCCCTTGCGAACCACATGACCGAATGCCTTCAGCAGGCCACGCAACGTGTTGGCCGTCGCTTGGCGCTGCGAGATGAGCTGCGCGCGCGCTACCAACAGCAGCCGCAACGACTGCGCATCCATGCTTTTGATCGTAACCTCGCGGAACCACCCAGTCCGCACCACCTGTGCCAGGCCATGCGCATCGTTGGCGTCGGTCTTATTGATCTGCACGCGCAGGGCGGCCTTGGCGTGGCGCGCATCGATGCAAACGATCGGCATTCCGCGTGCACGCAACGCCCGCGTCAGGAAGTTCGACAGCAATCCGGTCTCAAGGTATCCGCCCGCCGACTGCCACCTTGCCGACGCGAGCGGGCCTTTGATCTAAACGGCGTTTGTATGAGCGCCGTTAAGATCAAAGGCAGCCAGCCGTATGGAGATCATTACCGGGGTTGAACGGCGGCGGCGTTGGAGCCTTGAGGAAAAGCTTCGGATCGTCGCGGAGACTGAGCAGCCTGGTTCGGGCATAGCTGAGACTGCGCGGCGATATGAGATCAGCCGCGGCCTGCTATGGAACTGGCGCAGCCAGGTGCGCCGAGGCGCGCTCCGGCCGGACCCGCCGCCAGTCTTCCTGCCGGTGCAGACGATCAGCGAACCTGCCAATGGCCACGACACGAAGCATATGGCCCCATCGGCGGGGTCTGGAGCGGAACAGGTGACCGGTAGCAAGATCGAGATCACGCTGCCGGACGGGACATCGGTCAAGGTTGGGCATGATGTCGGCCTGACAATGCTGCGACGAGTGATGACTGTGCTGCGTCGATGATTGTTCCGCCGGCTGGAGTTCGCGTCTGGTTGGCAACGGGTGCGACCGACATGCGTCGTGGGATGAATAGTCTTGCCTTGCAGGTTCAAGAGGCGCTGCAGCGCGATCCACATGCGGGTGATCTATACGTGTTCCGCGGAAAACGCGGAGACCTGTTGAAGATCCTTTGGCATGACGGGCTTGGGATGTCGCTTTATGCCAAGCGATTGGAACGCGGCAAGTTCATCTGGCCATCGCCTGTCGATGGCGCGCTTGCGATATCCGCGGCGCAGCTCTCCTATATGTTGGAGGGAATTGATTGGAGAAATCCGCAACGAACCTGGCGGCCAGAGTTGGCTGGATAATATCGGCTCATAGCTGACTGTCTAGAAATTTTGTGTGCATGACTACGGATGAATGTGCTCCGATTCTTTGGTGAGCATGGCACCGGATTCACTCCCGGACGACGTCGAGACACTGAGGGCGGCACTGGTCGCCGAGCGTGCTGCTCTCATTGCCGAGCGCGCAGTGCGACGTGAGTTTGAGGTGCGCGCTTCGGGCGCAGAGGCGATGGTCGCGCATCTGAAGCTATTGATAGCCAAGATGAAGCGTGACCGCTTCGGGGCTTCCGCGGAACGCAGCCGCAAGCTGCTCGACCAGCTGGAGATGGAGCTCGAGGAGCTCGAAACCACCGCAGCCGAGAATGAAGCATCGGCCGGCGGTGCGGCGCCAGAGCAAGTGAGCGTGCGCCCATTCACTCGCGCCAAGCCAGTGCGCGGTCCACTTCCGGCGCATTTGCCGCGCGAGCGGGTGGTCTTGCCATCACCCACAAGCTGCCAGTGCTGCGGTGGCAAGTTGGTGAAGCTTGGCGAGGCCATCACCGAAAGCCTGGAGAGCGTTCCGCGTAGCTACAAGGTGATCCAGACGGTGCGGGAGAAATTCTCCTGCCGCTCGTGCGAGACGATCACACAACCGCCGGCGCCATTCCATCCAATCAACCGTGGCCGCGCCGGTCCGCAGCTGCTGGCGACGATCGTCCACGCTAAGTTCGGTGAGCACCAACCGTTGAACCGTCAGAGCGAACGGTTTGCCCAGGAGGGTATCGACCTCAGCGTGTCTACACTGGCGGATTGGGTCGGTGCTTGCACGACTGCATTGACCCCGTTGGTCGCCGTGATTCGCACCCATGTGCTGCGTGCGGAGCGTCTTCATGGTGACGACACCACTGTGCCAGTGCTGGCGAGAGGCAAGACCATCACGGGTCGGCTCTGGGTCTATGTGCGCGATGATCGCCCGTTCGGAGGTCCGTCGCAGCCGGCTGCGATGTACTTTTACTCGCGTGATCGCACCGGCGGGCATCCGTGCCGGCATCTCGCGGGCTATAGCGGCATCCTGCAGGCCGACGCCTACGCTGGTTTCAACGATCTCTACGCCGCTGGCCGTAAGCCTGCCCCTATCACCGAAGCGGCGTGTTGGAGTCACGGCCGACGCAATCTGTTCAAGCTCGCCGAGCTAGCCAAGGCACCTTTGGCGATCGAGGCGGTGCGGCGGATCGACGCGATCTTCGATGTCGAGCGTGAGATCAACGGTCTGTCGGCCGTGCAACGACACACTATCCGGCAGACCCAGGTGGCACCACTCGTCACCTCTCTCGAGCAATGGATGCGAGCCGAGCGCGGCAGGCTCTCGCGACATGCCGATGTGGCGAAGGCGATGAATTACATGCTCAAGCGATGGGATGCGTTCACACGCCTCCTCGATGACGGGCGCATTTGCCTGACGAACAATGCGGCCGAGCGTGCTCTGCGTAGGATAGCTCTCGGCAGGAAGAGCTGGCTGTTCGCCGGCAGTGATCGCGGCGGCGAAAGAGCAGCGGCGATGTATTCGCTGATTGCCACGGCGAGCCTCAACGATGTCGACCCGCGTGCCTGGCTTGCTGATGTGTTGGCGCGTATTGCCGATCATCCCGCCTCGCGTTTGCACGAGTTACTGCCGTGGAACTGGAGCCGGCTTCAGACAGCCGCTCACGCCGCCTGACCCTCAGCTAGCTGGCGGATCCAGTTCTATGTCATCGACCCGAGCCTATCCCCTGGAGACGGCCGCAACCAGGCGGTCCTCCGCGGATGGATACCGCTGAAGGCTGCCCCAACGGCACAACCACAAGCAGCAGCGGCCTTAGCGCGGCATCGCGATGGCGATCGTAAAACTGCACATATGCGCTATTGGGCGAAAATCATGTTCGATATACAATTGATAGTCGCAAGTGTTGGCCGCGACTCGGGGAACGTGCGTGATGGTTATTCGCTTTTTGTTCTGCCTGACGGGATCGCTGGTGTCAGGGTCGGCGGTCGCAGTGATCTCCACAGCCGTCGTGCAGTACGTCTTCCCCGATACGGCTG
>DASUWP010000345.1:0-26878 GCA_036378335.1 Acidobacteriaceae bacterium
TGATGGCCTGGAATTCGGCCTTCGCCAGAGCATCGCGTAGCGCTGTCTCCATGGCAGTCGATTCACATAGACCGACGATCGTCTGGAACTTGGTTTGCACGGTGACTTCTGCGGTGTGGCGGTACTTCTCTTCGGTGAGAATCACGTGAGCGCTGCAACTTCTACCAACCACCTTGCTGACCCGATCCAGGCCCTCTTCAGCCAGTCGACGGAGTGAAGGGGTAATCGCGATCTGGCGTCCGGTGTACTCCACCTGCATAAGCGGAACCTCCATACGTATGAAAGATGCAAATCCCGTAAGGGGAGATGATCCTACACCACAGGACGCAGTGCAATTCTCAAATGCGCACGCGACGTTGGTGCGTGCTGGGGATCCTCATGTCTTCGCGATACTTAGCCACCGTCCGGCGCGTGACCTGAATGCCCTGAGATTGCAGCACGCTGGCGATGAGGTCATCGGTCAGCGGCTTTTTGGGATCCTCTTCATCGATCAGCTTTTTTACTTTGCGCTTCAGCAGCATGAGCGGCGTGGCGGAACCCTCGGGACCGCCGGCGGCCTCGGAGAAGAAATACCTGAGCTCGAAGACGCCCTGCGGCGTGTGCACGTACTTGTTTGAGACCGCCCGGCTGACCGTGGAGGGATGGACCCCGATCTCTTCGGCAACGTCCTTGATCATCATGGGGCGCAGCGCATCCACGCCGTGCTCCAGAAACTCCGGCTGCCGGCGGACGATGGCCTCGCAGGTCCGCAGGATGGTGCTCTTGCGCTGTTCGATGTTGCGAATCAACTGCAGCGCGGAGCGGTAGCGCTCCTTCACGTACTCCTTGACCTCGCGCTCGGTATTGCTCTTTGTCAGCAGCTTGCGATAGCCCTGGTTGAGTCGCAGTGTCGGCAAGTCCTCTTCATTCATCACGACGACGAATTCATCGCCGCGCTTGACGAAGACGACATCCGGCTCGATCAGTCGCGCCTCGCTCCGGTTGTAGCGCTGGCCGGGGCGCGGGTCGAGTCCACGGATCAGATCGACTGCCTGCTGCACAGTCTCCTGCGGCTTCCCGACGGCGCGCGCCAGCCCTGTCAGGTCACGCTTCTGCAACAACGGCAGGTGCTGGTCGATGATCTGCATCGCGATGCGAAAGAGCTCGCGGCGCGCGACGACCTCGGCCTCGTCCTCGATGGCTTCATCGGCCTCGCCGAAGATCAGGTCGAACTCATGTTCCTGCTGGCGTACCTGCAGCGCAAGACATTCGCGCAGATCGCGTGTCGCAATGCCGCTGGGATCGAGCGAGCGCACCAGTTCCAGCGCCTCGGCCAGCACCGTGCGCGCCGCCTCCCGGTCGCTAATGCTGTCCTGCACCTGAACGAAGCCCGCCAGCAGCTCCTCGTCCGTCGCCGGCAGATACCCGTCTTCATTCAGATTGCCAACGATGTACTCCGCCGCCTCGCGCAGCGCCGGCGCTATGCTGAGAGAGCCAAGCTGCCAGGTCAGGTGATCGGTCAGCGTATCCGGCTGCGAGAGGAAGTTTTCAAACGAGGGCTTCTCGCTCTGCTCAAAATTGTTCGCAGTCCGGAAACCGGGGTCGAGATAGTCCTGAAAATAGGAGCCGAAGTCGATCTCAGCAAAGGGATCCTTCTCCTCTTTCGGCGTCTCAATGGCTGCGGATATCTCTTCCGCCGGCCGCTCCCGTTCTGCCTGGCGGCCCTCCACGTCATCGAGCAGCGGCACGCTCTCCTCGATCTCGTCCAGGACCGGGTTCTCGGCCATCTCCGACTGGATCATCTCCCTCAGCTCAAGCTTGTTCAGCGCCAGCACGCTGACCATCTGCATGAGGCCAGGGGTCAGAATCTGTCGTTGAGCCACCTTGAGGCTCAGCTTGGGTTGAAGAAGCGCCATTGTCCCCTGTCAATTCGATATTGCGTTAGTGCGGATCTGCCATCGCCACACCCCGGCCCGGAAAAAGCCGACTCTTGCGGAAAGCTGCGTCAGGCTCTCTGACTCGGGTCAATCATGGGGGATCGCCGTGATGTGCCCATAGCTTACAGGGCAGAAGGAACCGGATGCATCAATTCCTTTTGCACCCGGCATCGAGGGTAATCACCCGATAGCGGCAGGGCGATTACGGGCCGCGCAGATACCAAAGCAATCCACTTAATTCAGCGAAAATCCTTCACCCAGGTAGACCCGGCGCACCTCGGGATCGCGTCCCAGTTCGTCCGGAGTTCCGTCCCGAAAGATCTTGCCATCGTTGATGATATACGCCCGGTCCGTCACCGAAAGCGTCTCCCGCACGTTGTGGTCAGTGATCAGCACCCCAATCCCGCTCGCCTTGAGATCGAAGATGATCTCCTGCAGATCGAGCACCGCGATAGGGTCAATGCCGGAGAAGGGCTCGTCCAGGAGTATGAAGGACGGCTGGATGCAGAGGCAGCGGGCGATCTCCACCCGCCGCCGCTCGCCGCCGGAGAGCGCATAGCCCCGCGTCTTGCGGATATGTCCAAGGTTGAGTTGATCGATCAGCTTTTCCGCCCGCGCCCGGCGCATCTCCCAGGAGATCGCCTGCGCCTCCAGCACCGCCAGAATGTTTTCCTCGACCGTCAGCTTGCGAAAGACGGAGGGCTCCTGCGGCAGGTAGCTGATACCGAAGCGCCGCGCCCGCAGATACATCGGCACGCGCGAGATATCTTCATCATCGACCAGAACCCTCCCGGCATCCGCCGCAATCAGGCCAACAATGATGTAAAAGCTCGTGGTCTTCCCGGCACCGTTGGGACCAAGCAGGCCCACGACCTCACCCTGGGTGATCTCCAGATTGACGCCACGTACGACCTGGCGGCCCTTGTAGGACTTGGCGATCTCGTCGGTATGGAGTTTCTGCAACGTGCCTCTTCATGCCGGCGGATGCGCGCTGCTACTTCGGAACTTGGGTGTCCGTAATCGCGCGGGCCGTCCCGCCATCCACCTCGACGCTATCACCGCGATTGGTGAAAATCAAAGCCGCACCGGATACGGTCCCATGTACCGGATCCGCCATGCGCGCCGGCTGTCCCGTGCGCCCGTAGAGAACGAACCTGCCGTCCGACGCTGTATAAACGAGTCGCTCTCCTTCCCCGCTCCGTGGGCCCTCGTCCACATGAACATGCCCCTCGGCCACCATGTGATCGAGGGAGCCGCGTGGGTTGGGAACTCGGCTTGCCGCGGGCGCATCCTTGGTCATAAACAAGTCGGCCCTGTCGGCGCGCAGCCGTCCGCCGGCCTGCTGCGCCACCACGTTGCCCTGGAAGGTCGCCTTGCGCTCGCTGCCGGAATACTGGAGCGAGTTCGCATCCACACGGATCACCGCCTCGCTCCCGGTGGCCTTCGAGCCCGGATCGGCGAAGACTCCATGCACCCGGCCCTCGCCGTTCGTGCCGGGCGCGATCAGCATCTGATCGTGCCGGTCGAGCACGATGGTGGGCGCCGCCACGGAATTAGCAGCCTGCCACAGCCGCGCGTCCTGGCCGTTGCCGCCGTAGAGCGTCGCCTCGTCACGGTCGTGATCCAGAAACACCTTCTCGGCGACGGCGTGCACCGGCGCCTGCGCGCTCGATCCCTGGCGTAGTGTCACCTTCACGTCGTGGTCGGCGGTGACCGCGCCGCTGAGACGATAAAAATCGATCATCCGCGCCGTCATCTCGGCCTCTTCATCGCTCAACAGTGGCGACCCTTCGAGATGGATAATCTGGCGCGGGCCGTCGAGCGTGGCGATCCCTGCGGTAGCCTGGCTGCGCGACGGCTTGGCCCCGCCAACTCCGGGCTTGATCTGCACAATCGTGACGTGGCCCCGCTGTACCGCCTTCTCCACCAGGCTGGGAGGAATTTCGTCCGGCTTGCGCTTCGTTTGTTGCGTGGGTTCCTGCGCGAAGGCGACATCCAGCGTGTCGCCCGTGCTGGTCTGGCTCACGCCGCTGGGGTTGGTGTTGGTCAGGAAAGTGTTTCCCTGGGCCTGCAGCGTGTCCAGCGCGCGGCCCTCGCGCAGCGTGGCGTGAATCTCATCGCCCTTCATCACTGTGTTCTGCGGCGCGGAATCGGAATAGATAGTGTGCTCGGTCAATACTGCGCCACCCGAGGCCATCAGCTTCTGGGCTTCTGCGTGACCATCGGGCGAGGCCACGAAATCGATGAAGACAGACGAACCCTGGACCTCGCGGGTGATCGAACCATGCGGATCATGCGGCGGTCCGATCTCCTGATCCACCACCGTGACGGCGTTATACATCTCGACGCGCTTCAGCTCTCCATCCGGACCAAGCTGCAAAACCCCCGAATTCGCATCGCCGTGAATGGAATGTGGCCCCTCCTCCGCGGAAAAAAGCAATCCACCATCGAGCGTTGCCCGCTGCGTGTTGCCGCGGTCGTCCATCAGCACTTCCAGGGCGGAGGCATGCAGCTGGCGGCCTTCGTCGTCCTGCATGTTGACATGTCCGTTCGCGTCGACCTTCGCTACCGTGCCATCCTCGCGGAAGTAGACCAGCGCCTCTTGCGAGGTGTTGTGCTCGCCGGCATAGCGGATATCGTCCTTCAACAGCGCGAGCTGGCGCGTGTCACGATTGAACTCGGCATGATCGGCGGTCAATGCCAGCGGGCCTTTGGTCAACTGAGCGGTGAAGTGGACCTGCTTCTGGAGAATCAGCACTCCTGCGTTCGCATCGTATGAGGCTCCGACGGCGGTGCCCTGCGCATCCGCAACCGAGAAGGTCACCGGCGCATCCGTGTTGGCCTCGCCCGTCTTCTGGTTAAAAACAACACCGCTGGTCTCGGCACGTACGGTACGATTCTGCGGCATGGTGCCCCGCGTTCCTGCGGGCGCCTGCACATCCAGGTGGACGGGGCCTAGAGCGCGCGCGGTGCCCTCGACCGGGTCATATTCGAAGTCTTTGCCGAAGACGTGGTCGTTGCGCGAGCCGTCCTTGCCGTAGAGCGTGATGCTGACGTTGTGCAGCATGGCGCGGCCATTGCCCTTGTACTGAACCAGCTTGGACGCATGCAACGTAAACAGCGTATGGCCGCCCTGCGATTTGGAGAAGGTGAAGCCGTTGGCATCCTGCTGGATGTTCACTCCGAGCTTTCCCGGAAGATCGCGGCCGAAATGACCGATCTTGTAGCGCGTGACGGCGAAGAAACCAGCGATGACGGCGATCAGCACCCCGGCCAATACCAGGATCCAGGTGCGCAACCTCTCAATCGTGATCCGCATACGTCTCGCGCATCTCTCCTATGGCACTCGCCCATCCAGCTCGTGCGAGGTGCAGCGCTTGCCCACGGAAACCGTGCAGGCAAAACCTCGTGGCGGGTCGCTGTCCCAAGACTACAATCTTTAAGTGGCAGATCAACTCTACCTAAGCCTGTGGTTCCCTAACTTCCGGCTCGCCGGCCTGGCGCCTTCCATTGTGGGCGTGTTGCGGCAGCTGGCCAGCGCGGGAGGCGCATCCGCGGTTACGTCGGCCGCCGTTTATCCGATCTCCTGGAACGAAGCGCCGGTCTACCAGCGTGTCTTCGACGAAGACGAAGGCGAGGCAGCCCAGCCGGAACCGGCAGTTGCCGAGGCCATGGAAATGCTCCACGAGGACTTCGCGTACGAGTTCGAGGTGAAATGGGACCTCTGGGTACCGGAGACCGGCGGCGGCTTGGATACGCTATGGCGACAGGAGTCCCGCCCGCTGCGTGTAATCGGCTTCGGGCCGGAGTTCGATGAGAGCAGCTACGAGCAGAACGGCCATATCCGCATCGACTTCGGCACCGACGCGCCCTTTCTGCAGGAGGATGTAACGCTGGGGCCCGAAGCCGCCACCCACGTTCAGCAGAACGTGCAGAAGCTGATCGATGTCACCAATGGGATCCAGAACAACCTTGCCGTTTCCAGCCGCCTGCTGTGGTCAGAGAGCGGCGAAAGCCTGGCCGAGAAGCTGATCGCGCGTTTGCAGCGACTGAACTGAATTGCCTAACGCAGCTTTTCCGTTAAGAAAAGCTGCTCTTCTCGACACAGGATGAAAAATAGCATTTGTGAAAACGGTCTACACTATCGCCATGCTAGACGAAGCCTCTTTCCGCAGCCATGCCGACGCCGCACTTCTAGCGCTCAAGCGCAGCCTCATCCGCGCCGAGGAGCAGGGTGACTTCGAAGCGGAAGAGCAGAACGGCGTGCTCAATGTTGTTTTCGAGGAGCCGCCCGGCAAGTTTGTGATTACCCCGAACACCCCCGTCCGGCAGATCTGGATCTCGGCGCTCTCTACATCCTTCAAGCTGGAGTGGTCCAATGATGCCGAAGCCTTTGTGCTGCCCAAGACCGGAGAGACGCTGAAGGAAGTGATCGAGCGAGCCATCAATCAGCATCTGGGCGTGGACGCGGGCGACGGCGGCGCGGTCTCGCTTGCGTAATCCTTTTTTGCGGCCGTACTGAGTATGCGCATTTTCCTCGACAAGCTCTGCCCTCTCAACGGGGATGAGAACACAACGTTTGTGAAAAAGGTCTAGCGCATACCCATATGCAGACGCCCGGCCGCGCCACCCTCTCCGTCGCCATCATTACCCTGAACGAAGAGGCAAACCTGATGCGCACACTCGCGAGCATTGCCTGGGCAGATGAAATCGTCATCGTCGACTCCGGTTCTACAGACGACACTCGCGCGATCGCCCAATCCTACGGAGCACGCTTCATCACCGAGCCATGGCGCGGCTTCGCCGCACAAAAGAACTTCGCGATTTCGCTCTGCACATCGGAGTGGGTGCTCTCGCTCGATGCGGACGAAGCTGTCACGTCGGAACTCGCCGCGTCTCTGCAAGAAACCGTCGCGGCCCCGCCATCGCACACGGCCTATGCTATTCGCCGGCGCAACTTTTTCCTGGGACGCTGGATGCGCCATGGCGGCTACTACCCCGACGCCAAGGTCCGCCTCTTCCCGCGCGGGCAAGGCACATTTCAGGAGACGCCGGTGCACGAAACCGCCGTCTTCGGCGGCAATGTCACAGCTCTCGATGGCGATCTGCTGCACCACGCCTACCCCACGCTCGCCAGCTATCTCGATCACATGCAGCGCTACAGCACCCTGGGCGCAGATATTGCGGTTGCGCGCCGGCGCACCGGCCGCGGACTGCTCAGCTTTGTCAATGGAGTCCTGCTCAATCCGCTGGCCACCTTCCTCCATAACTACGTTTTACGCGCGGGCTTCCTCGATGGCCGCGAGGGCGTGCTGCTGCACCTGTACCACTCCGCCTACGTAAGCTGGAAGTATGCCAAGGCGTGGGAGCGGACGCGGCAACTATGACAGTATCCACCAATCCCTCTCCGAATCCCGAAGCGCGCTGGCCGGCGGTTCTCGCCCTCTTCGCGATCGTCGGTCTGCGGCTTGCGCTTCCCCGCTCGCTCAGCGTCGGCCCGTCGTGGGTTCCGCTGGTCGTAGTCACGCTGCTGGTCATCCCCACCGTGCTCGCGCGCCGCATGCAGCGCCACCGGCTCAATCAATCGCTCGGCTTTGTCATTACCGGCATCGTCACGCTGGACATGATCTGGTCGCTCACACTGTTGGTCGCCGCGCTGATCGCGCACAAACTTCCTCCGGCGCAATTGCTCCTCTCGGCGGTCATCCTCTGGGCCAGCAACATCCTCATCTTCGCGTCCTGGTATTGGCGGCTGGATGCCGGCGGTCCCAATGCGCGCGAGCGTCGCGAAGTGCATAGCGAAGGCGCGTTTCTCTTTCCTCAGATGACCCTCGATCCATCCGATGCTGACTCATCCGCCAATGGATGGTCGCCGGGGTTCGTCGACTATCTTTTCCTCGCCTTCAACACCAGCACCGCATTCTCCCCCACGGATGTGCCGGTGCTGTCGCGCTGGGCCAAGGTTCTGATGATGCTGCAGGCACTCGTCTCGCTTGCAACGATTTCGCTTCTCGCCGCGCGTGCCGTGAACATTTTGTAACTCAGGGAGAAAGGTCGCGTGATGCAAATATCTGCGAACTTGTCTGGGCTTTGGAAGCTACTGGATCGTCTCTGAGGTCCTCATCAATCCCGCGACTACAGCAGAACCACGAAGGCTTGATCCACGGCATCTACTGATCTGATGTATATGTTCTACGTCTGATCTGTCGTCGCTACTTGCTATGCGCCCTTACGATCCTCTACGCTTGTGAGTTTCGCCGGAGAGATTCATGCCTGATCAATTAGCTAGCGCCGCATCGGCCGAGCGCCACCCATCTGCCGCAGAGAGCGACTGGAGCGAACGTGTGCTGCAGCCTGCGCTGGCCAAGGCCCCGGAGCGGCCCATCGGCGCACGCACTGGGATCAATGTCGACGCGGAAGGCAATGCCCGCTTCACCAGCATCTCCGGCTTGCCCATCGAGCGGGTTTACACCGAAGCGGATCTGCCGCCCGATTTCACCTTGCCCCTGCCCGGCCAGCCGCCGTACACCCGCGGCATTCATCCCACCGGCTACCGCGGCAAGCTCTGGACCATGCGTCAGTTCTCCGGCTTTGCCACACCGGAAGAGACTAACCTGCGTTACAAATACCTCCTCGCGCACGGCGGCGACGGCCTCTCTGTGGCCTTCGATCTGCCAACCTTGATGGGCTACGACTCCGACGATGCGGAGAGCGAAGGCGAAGTCGGCAAGTGCGGTGTGGCCATCGACTCACTCGAGGATATGGAGGTCCTCTTCTCCGGCATCGATCTCGAAAACGTTACCGTCTCGATGACGATCAACTCGCCAGCCTCCGTACTTTGGGCGATGTATCTCGTCGTCGCGGAGAAGCAGGGCGCAGACTGGAAGAAGATCTCCGGCACGCTGCAGAACGACATCCTGAAGGAGTACATCGCGCAGAAGGAGTACATCTATCCGCCGGCACCTTCGATGCGGCTGGTCATTGACACCTTCGAGTTCGGCGCCGTTCACACACCGCGCTTCAATCCCATCTCCATCTCCGGATACCACATCCGCGAGGCCGGTTCGACGGCGCTGCAGGAGCTCGCCTTCACCCTCTATGACGGCGTCGAGTACGTCGAATGGGCGCTCCGCCGCGGACTCGCGATAGATGACTTCGCGCCTCGCCTCTCGTTCTTCTTCAACGCGCACAACGACTTCTTCGAAGAGATCGCCAAATATCGCGCGGCCCGCAGTATCTGGTATCGCACCATGACGGAGCGCTTCGGCGCGCAGAATCCGCGCTCCACCTGGATGCGCTTTCACACCCAGACCGCCGGCGTGTCGCTCACCGCACAGCAGCCGAAGAACAACATCGCGCGCGTCGCCATCCAGGCCCTGGCGGCAGTCCTCGGTGGCACCCAATCTCTGCACACGGATGGCTTTGACGAAGCCCTCGCCCTTCCCACCGAGGACGCGGCGCGCATCGCGCTGCGCACGCAGCAGATCCTTGCTTATGAATCGGGCGTTGCGAATACGGTCGATCCATTGGGCGGCTCCTATTTCGTCGAACGGCTCACCAGGAACATGGAAGATGGCGCTTTCGAGTATTTCCGCAAGCTGGACGCGATGGGCGGCATGGTGAAGGCCATTGAGCATGGCTTCCCGCAGAAGGAGATCGCAGAGGCCAGCTACGCCTATCAGCGTGCCGTGGAGAAGAAAGAAAAGATCATCGTGGGCGTGAATGATTACGTCATCGACGAGACTCCGCAGGAGATCCTCTACATCGGTGAGGAGGCGCGCGACCAGCAGACCGCCAAGCTGCGGCATCTGCGCGCCCGGCGCTCGCAGGAGGCGGTGGACCGCACGCTCCAGGCGCTTCGAACCACCGCCGCAGAGGAGCCGTCAACCAAGCCCGGCCAGCTTTCTTCCGCGAATACCATGCCCCGCATCCTGGATTGCGTGCGTGCCTACGCGACCGTCGGCGAGATATGCGCCGCTCTGCGCGAGGTCATGGGCACCTACACCGAAGTCAGCATTGCCTAGCTTCCCTCCCGCACCCTCCAGTTCGGACGCGACGATTCGCACGATTTCGCCACCATTCGGGCGAGACGCGAATCGCAAAGCGATCTCCGGCAATCCAACCCACCAGGAGAGTCTATGGATTACGTGAATCTCGGTTCCACCGGAACGAAAGTCTCCCGCATCTGTCTGGGAGCGATGACGTATGGTTCAAAGCAGTGGCGCGAGTGGGTGTTGGAGGAGGAAGAGTCGCTTCCCTTCTTCCGCCGCGCACTGGAGGCGGGCATCAACTTCTTCGATACCGCCGACATGTACTCGGTGGGCCGCAGTGAGGAGATCACCGGCAAAGCGCTGAAGCAGTTCGGTCCGGGTCGCGACAAACTGGTAATCGCCACGAAAGTCTTCAACAAAATGAGCGATGACCCCAACGATCGCGGGCTTTCGCGCAAACATATCCTGCACTCTATCGACGCCAGCCTGCGCCGGCTCGGGACGGATTACGTAGACCTCTATCAAATCCACCGCTTCGATCCGGAGACGCCCATCGAAGAGACGCTCGAGGCGCTGGATGCCGTGGTCCGCTCCGGCAAGGCGCTCTATATCGGGGCATCCTCCATGTTCGCGTGGCAATTCCTCAAGATGCTCGAGTTCTCGCGCCAGAACGGACTCGCCCGTTTCGTCACCATGCAGAATCACTATAACCTGGTCTACCGCGAGGAGGAACGCGAGATGATCCCGCTATGCCGCGCGGAAAAAGTTGGACTGATCCCCTGGAGCCCACTGGCTCGTGGGTTTCTGACCGGCAGCCGCAAGCGGGGCGATGAAGCGGGAGGCACCGTGCGCGCCAAGACGGATGAGTATGCGCATGGAATGTACTACAAAAACTCGGACTTCGACGTCGTCGATCGGCTCACGGAGATCGCAAAGAAGCGTGGCGTGAACAATGCGCAGGTCGCGCTCGCCTGGGTGCTGGCTCAACCGGGAGTGAGCGCCCCGATCATCGGCGCAAGCAAGCTCCAGCACCTTGAAGACGCCATCCACGGGCTGGAGGTGAAACTCACGCCGGAAGAGATCCGCTCCCTCGAAGAGCCCTACGAACCTCATCCCGTCCTTGGTCACAGTTGAACGGGAACTGCGGCGATCATTTTCTTAGGAGTCCCGCAGCTCAGAAGTGCCGCAACGGCTCCTCCTCCTGCGCGGGAGCCGCTGCCGCGCGGGAGGTCTCGCGTTCAATGGAGCGGCTTACCAGATCGCGCGATCCCAACCCCACCGCAAGCGAGAGAGAAAACACGATGCCGCCGAAGAGAATTGCGAAGGCGATATCGACAATCTTCTGGCCGATCTGCAGGTGGTCCAGCGCCATCGCCGCGGTCAGCACCAGCACCATCCACTTCACCCCCAGGCTTAGCAATCGTGCGTACTGCAGATTCATGTTCACGGCGCCGATCAACACGCCGCGGGAGAGAAACCGCGCCACGATATTGCCGACCAGCAGAATGACTCCGGCACTCAGCAGCTTAGGCAGGTACGCTAGCAGCCCTTCGGCCAGGCTCGAATGCGACGAAGCGCCAAAGGCATCTGCGCCCACAGCGATGCCGGTGACCACGAAGACCCAAAACACCAGCCGCGCCGCAAGCCCGGCGGGTGTCTGGCGCGGCGACCATTCCGTCACCGCCTCCGTGCCGCGGCCCATCCGTTCGTCGAATCGAAGCGTGATGAGGATGCGGCGCACTAGCCACGCAAGCAGCAAGCCAATCAGCGAGAACAGCACCACCGCCAGCAGAAAAGCCAGGATGCCCGGCAGCAATGAGGCGAAGCGCCCCATGGCCTGCGCCATCGAATTGCTCAGCGTACTGCTGACTTGGTTCCACATTCGATCTTTTCCTCCCACGCTCTGCGCTGTCGTTCTTTGAGCTACGGATTGAAGCGATCCGGCCAGCGCCAGCGCTGCACCAGGTACGGCTTGTTCTGTTCAAATGTGCGCTCCAGTTGCTCCTGTCGCGGACCAGTAGGCACTCCGCTTTCTATCTCCAGCACCCGCGAGCCCACCCAGCCCAGGTAGAGCGGCGCCATCGCACCCAGCAAATGCCCGCGGCTCAATGAGCGCAGCCGGTAAGCCAGCGCAAAATCGTAGACCACGCGAGCCCACAGCGCATCCGGCATGCGGAAACTCTCCAGCGGCTGGCGGCTCAGCTTCTTCAACTCCAGCAGCGTCACCGGCGGAAGCACCAGGGACCACAACTCCTGCAGGTTGCGCTGACCAAGTTGAAACGCCTCTACCATCGGCCGCGGATCGGGCGAGCTGGCGGCCGGCGCTTCGCCGGGCTCTCCACCGCTCTCCGTGACCGAATGCGACGCGCGCACCCGCTGCCACAAGCTCGCATGGCGATCCATATCCGCGAACAGCGGCGCCACGATCTGCTGCAGTAGTGTCGTCAGATCGAGGCCCATAGTCGGGTAATGATGATGGACGGGCAGCGACACCTGACACACTCTCTTGTCGCGCAGCACAGCTTCGGTAGCCGGCCATAGCAGCCCCTGCCCTGCTGCCGGTGTGCTCATGCCCTGCCGAAGCCCCGGCAGAAAGCCGGCTGAAACCGCAAAATCCTGCGCCAGCGGATACCGGACCCGCTTGCCGTACAGGGCGCGGGCAACCGGAGCAAGAATCGCCTGATTCAGCAACCCATCGAAGGGTCCGGCGCGATACAGCGGCATGGCCAGATCGCATTGATCTTCACGAATGGGCCTGAGCATCGCATCCACCGCCGGAGGCGTGAAAGCCGCCAGGTCTGGATTCAGAATGACGCACGCACCCGCGCCCAGCGACTCCGCCTCCGCCAGCAGCGCGGAATAGACGGCCGGTTGCCCCAGCCACGGCGCGGTCGCAGCGGCAACCGCGGTGACCTCCCGTGCCACCAGCCACACGTCGCCCGCTTCGCCCAGTTTCTCGCGGCCCTCGCTCATGCCCGGCACGCAAGGGAACACCACAGCAATGTGCTGCCCGCTCCCGGTCCATTGCGCCGCGGTGGCCTTCACCTGCGCAACGTCCACCGGGCCAGGCAGCCCCACCACCAATTCTGCTTGCGACGCGCTCGGGCTCTGCCCTTCTGTCTCCTGCTCGACCTCTACCTTCGCCATAGAGCAACTTCCCTGTCGGTATCAACCGACCAACATAAGCTCACGCCGAGACCATCTCCGCTGTTCACAGTATCAGGGAAAGGCTCCCGGCTTCGTCCGTCGGAAATCGTCCTGCAAATCACTGCTATCTCAGCGGCAGAGCAAGAATGCCGGCGAGCGGAATCCGCACCCACGCCGGCCGGTTGTTCAATTCGTACATCAGTTCGTAGAGCGCCTTGTCGAGCATGTAGATCTCCAGCAACTGCTCAAAGGCCTCCGTATCAGCAGGAATCATCAATCCACCCGCGGCCTTCATGGTCAACCGATAGGTCCGCAGAAACGCGCTGCACACCGCCTGCTCCCACAACCGCGCCCATGGCTCCAGCCGGTCCGCATCGCCCGGCCTGCGTGTCAACATGCGCATCAGCCCGGAATACGCCGCGTAGCTGAACGAGCGCAGCATCCCGGCGACATCCTTCATCGGCGACTGCTTCGCGCGCCGCTCCAGCAGCGACCGCGCCGGTTCGCCCTCGAAGTCCAGAATGACGAAGTCGCCGCGCGAGCGCAGCACCTGACCGAGATGGTAATCCCCATGCACCCGTGTGCGCAGTCCGGCGGAGAAAACATCGCCCACGCGGCCCAACCGCTCTGCCACCAGCCGGCGCCGGCTCAGCACCAGCCCGCTCATCTCTTCCACCTCCGTCGCCAGCCGGGAGAGATTCTGCCGCAACGCATCGAAGGCGGCATTCGCGTGCTCCGAAAGACCGGCACGCAGCAAGGACAAATCCATCTCCGTCATCGGCTCCGGAGCGAATGCTTCATCGTGGGTTGGCTGACCCAATGCCAAGTGCATCTCCGCCGTGCGCCGGCCCAGCAGCGCCGCGGCATCCAGGTAAGTCGCCACATGATCGCGCGTCCATTCGTTCTCCGGATGCTCACTCATCTCCGTGAGGGCGACATTCGCTCGCGGGAAGTGCTCCTCCGGCATCTGGACAACGGAAACCTGCTCGAAATAGCGCTGCAGCTCTTCGAGCGTCCACTCCCAGCCATCGCCCTCGTTCGGCACCAGACCCTGCAGCATAGCCAGTGTCGCGGTAGCAGTGTCTTCCGCCACCGGCGCCAATGGACGGTATTCGACTGACCCGCCGAAGGGCGCAATCGCGCGAAATCCGCTGTGCTCGGTAAGGTATCGGCCAATCTCCGTATCGGGATTGGGCCCGGCCTGCTGGCGGCGAAAGACCTTCAGGATCAGCCGGCTGCCGAACAGGATGGATGTGTTGCTCTGTTCTGCAGACCCGCGCCGCGGCTCCAGCATCTCGTCACCGCGCAGCTCCGCGAAGTGCGGGCTCGGCACTCCGCACACCTTGCCATGCTGCATCGTCACTTCGCCCGCATCCCCGATCAGCATCAGGAACTCGCGCGCGGCCTCGTCGTCGAACATCCCGTCATGCAGATAACCGTTGCCATCCGGAGTCCTCACCGTTGCCAATATCGCGTTGGCATGGTTTTTCGCGATCGCCTCTCCCGCCGCGCCCACAGTGATCGACAGCGGAACAAAATACGTATCGCGATCGCCTCCGGCATAGGTGATCTCAACCAATGCCAGCGCGTCGTCGCCTATGCGTCCCCAGTCGTGAATCACTGTTGTGGAGATCTGCCGCGACTTGGCTCCGAACCAGCGCTGTTTGGGCATAAACGCCGGCAGACATTCCTGCTCCAGCCGTTCCCGCGCAGCGCCCGCCAGCACCGTCTTCCAATCTGCCGCGTGCTGCAGGCGCAGTCCCGCGTCCGCCGGCAGTTCCGGCTCCTCCGGCTCCAGGGCACCCTGCAGCTCCAGCCAGAGAAAGCCATACTGGTTCAGCGTAATGGAATAGGGCGCCTTCTCGATCTTCGGGAACTCGACGTAGCCCAGCATCTCCACCGGTGTGAGCCCGGCGTATTCGGATAAATCGAGCTGCGCCGGTTGCGGAAACCGCGACAGGTTCGCGACACACAGCACGCGCTCATCGCCATCCTCGCGCACATATGCCAGCACCTTGCGGTTCGATGGTTGCAGAAACTTCAGCGAGCCTCGCCCAAAGACGCGGAAGAGTTTGCGCAGCGCAATCATATTGCGCATCCAGCTCAGCAGGCTGGAAGGATCGCTCTGCTGCGCCTCCACATTGATCGCCTCGTAGCCCCACACCGGATCCATCACCACCGGCGAGAAGAGCTTGGCCGGCACCGCGCGGCTGAAGCCCGCATTGCGATCACCTGTCCACTGCATGGGCGTACGCACGCCGTTGCGGTCGCCAAGGTAGATGTTGTCGCCCATCCCGATCTCGTCGCCGTAATAGAGAATCGGCGTGCCCGGGAATGAGAACAGCAGGCTGTTCAGCAGTTCGATGCGGCGGCGATTGTTGTCCACCAGAGGCGCCAGCCGGCGGCGGATCCCGATGTTGATCCGCATCCGCGGATCCGCGCTGTAGGCGAAGTACATGTAGTCGCGCTCTTCATCGCTCACCATCTCGAGCGTCAACTCGTCATGGTTGCGCAGGAAAATTCCCCACTGGCAGTTATTCGGGATATCCGGTGTCTGCGCCATGATTTCCGTGATCGGCAGCGCGTCCTCTTGGCGCAGCGCCATATACATGCGCGGCATCAGCGGGAAGTGAAATGCCATGTGGCACTCGTCTCCGTCACCAAAATACGGGCGCACATCCGCCGGCCACTGATTGGCCTCCGCCAGGATGATGCGGCCTTCGTAGTCCTTATCGATCGCAGCGCGGATCTTCTTCATCACCGCGTGTGTCTCGGGCAGGTTCTCGCAGTTGGTGCCGTCACGCTCCACCAGGTACGGGATTGCATCGATGCGTAGGCCGTCCACACCCATGTCCAGCCAGTACCGCATGATGTTCAGTACCTCCTCCATCACCTGCGGGTTGTCATAGTTCAGGTCCGGCTGGTGAGAAAAGAAACGATGCCAGTAGTACTGCTCGGCCACCGGATCCCAGGTCCAGTTGGATTTCTCCGTGTCGGTGAAGATGATCCGCGCATCTTTATAGAGCTGATCGGTGTCGCTCCACACATAGAACGCGCGTTCCGGAGATCCCTTGGGCGCGCGGCGTGCCCGCTCGAACCACGGATGCTGGTCCGAGGTGTGGTTCACCACCAGCTCAACCATCACCTGGATACCGCGATCGTGCGCTGCCGCCAGAAATGCCTTGAAGTCATCCAGCGTCCCATAGCTCGGGTTCACATTCAGGTAGTCCGAGATGTCATAGCCGTCGTCACGCAGCGGTGAGGGGAAGAATGGCAACAGCCATAGGCACGTAACCCCGAGATCCTGGACGTAGTCCAGTTTCTGCATCAGACCGGGGAAGTCTCCGATGCCGTCGTTGTTGCTGTCCATGAAGGCCCGAACATGCAGTTCGTAGATAACCGCATCCTTGAACCACAGGGGATCTGCCATGCTGCCCGGCTGCTTCAAATTGTTCTCCTTACCCGCAACACCGGATTATCTACGGATTTCAAATACATGAGCCGGTATTTCATAGGGCCGCAACTCAACATAATTGCGCGACCCCTGCCAGCCAAATACGCGGTTCGTCAGCAGATCGAAAACCTCGAAGGTCGCCGCATCCGGCAGCCCCAGCGCCGCCAGATCGAGCAGAATGAACCCGGCCTGCGTATTCACCGGGTCCAGGCTCACGATGGTGAGCACCACATCCGTGCCATCATCGGTCGCCTTGCTGTAGGCCATAATCTGCGCATTGTCCGTGGGATGGAAGATCAGGTTCTCATTCCGCTGCAGTGCCGCATTCGCACGGCGGGCCTGGTTCAGCCGCGTGATCAGCGGCCTCAATGAGTTCGGCGCATCGCGGTTCCAGCGCTTGATCTCGTATTTCTCGCTGTTCAGATACTCCTCGCTGCCCTGTTTGAATGGAATGCTCTCGCCCAGCTCAAACGCCGGCCCATACATACCGTAATTCGAGGAGAGCGTTGCAGCCAGCACCAGCCGGCTCTTGAATGCATTCGGTCCGCCCGTCTGCAAGCCAAACGGCAGAATATCCGGCGTGTTCGGCCAGAAGTTCGGCCGCATGTACTCCGCTACATCCGTCTTCGTCAGCTCAATCATGTATTGCATCAGCTCGGTCCTGGTATTGCGCCAGGTGAAATACGTATAGCTCTGCGTATAGCCGAGCTTGGCCAGCCGCTCCATCACGCGCGGGCGCGTAAACGCCTCCGCCAGAAAGATCACGTCCGGATAGACGGCCTGCACCTCCGCGATGACCCACTCCCAGAACGGAAAGGCCTTTGTGTGCGGATTGTCCACGCGAAAGATGCGCACGCCTTTCTCCGCCCAGAACATGAAGACTTCCTTCAGCGCATCCCACAGCCCCCGCCAGTCGCTCGACTCGAAATCCAGCGGATAGATGTCCTGATACTTCTTCGGCGGATTCTCCGCATACTGAATCGATCCATCCGCGCGCTTCTTGAACCACTCCGGATGCTCCGTCACCCAGGGATGATCCGGCGCGCACTGGAAGGCGATGTCCAGCGCGAGTTCCATCTTGCGCGCATGAAGCTGCTGGATGAGATATTCGAGATCGGCAAAGGTGCCCAGCTCAGGCAGAATCGCGAGATGGCCGCCCTCCTTGGCGCCAATCGCCCATGGGCTACCCACGTCGCCCGGCTTCGCTTCCGTCGTGTTGTTCTTGCCTTTGCGAAAGCTGCGTCCGACAGGATGAATCGGCGGCAGATACAGCACATCGAATCCCATCTCGTCGATGTAGTCCAATTGCGCGGCGACATCGCGCAGCGTGCCATGCTGGCCCGGCCTGCCCCACGAGCGGGGAAACAGCTCGTACCAGCTGGAAAAACGCGCCCGTTCGCGATCCACCCACACGCGCAGCGTTCGCTCGTAGCGCGTCTGCATCTCCGTCTCAGGATTCCGGCTCACCATCGCCAGCAGCCCTTCATCGAATGCCGCATCGGTCGCGCCCGCACGGACCTTCTCCGCAAACGCGCGCAGCTGCGCCGCCTCTTCTTTCGTCGCGCGTTTCGCAGTCGCCTCGATCAGTAGCGCGCCCGTCTTCAGCGGCAGGTCCAAATCCTGTCCCGCATCCTGCCGTTTCTTCAGCTCCGATCGCCAGGTCAGAAAGTGATCGACCTCGCCGACCACCGTGTACTCATAGAAGCCCAGCTTGGTCACGGGAAAGCTGGCCCGCCAGTGATCGTTGCCCAGCGCCATCATCTCTTCGGCGCTCCACTCTGATTCGCTCGCATGACGGTACAGCAGGTGCGCCCGTATCAGATCGTGCCCATCGCCGAAGACGTCCGCCTCAACCCGCACCAGGTCACCCACTACACGCTTCACAGCGAAGCGGCCGCCATCGATCTGCGGTGTCACCGCCTCCACCACCACACGGCTGCGCCCATTCACGGGCTTTGCCGATGCTGCGCCGGCTCCATTCACGCTGGCGCCTTTCGCACTTCCCTTTGAAGGTGCAGTGCCCTTTCGCGGCGCCTTCTCTGCCGTCGTTGTCCTGCCCGCGCTCTTCTTCTTCGAGGTCGTCTCAGCCACTTTCCCGTTCGCCATCGTCTCCATCTCGTTCCATCTCGTTCGCTGCCGCCGAAGCAGCGGCTCGTTAATGTCGAAACCGTCGCGCGGAACAACACATTCCGCCCCTGCTACGAAGGATGCACGTCAGGCGCCACGTGTTCGCTCACTTCTCGAAGTGTCCCCACAACGTATTCAGTGATTCCGCGTAAGCCGGGTGTGCAAAAACTGCATCCTCCAGCACGCTGTAGCGCAACTTTCCCATCATCGCGAGTTCGAACATGCTCATCAACTCGCCGCCTTCGGGTGCGAGAATTGCCGCGCCCAGAATTTCCTCCGTGTCGGCATCGACGATCGCTTTCAGCAGGCCGCGAGTATCGCCCGTCTCGATTGCACGTGCGATCGATGTCACCGGCATGCGCGCAACTTTGATCCTGCGTCCGCTCCTGCGCGCCTCCGCTTCCGTCATCCCAACGCGCCCAAGCTGCGGATCCATGTACACGACATACACGGTCGTACGATCCGTCGTCTTCCGACCGCCTTTGCCCGCCAACCTGGTATTGAGGATCAGGTTGTCGCGAAGAATGCGGTAGTCGTCATAGGAAACATGCGTGAACGCGGGGCCGCCCTTTACATCGCCGACCGCATAGATGCCCGGCACATTCGTGCGCAGCTCGTCGTCCACCTTGATATAGCCATGCGCGTCGGTCAGCACTCCAGCCGCGTCCAGATGCAGTTCCTTTGTGTTCGGCGAACGTCCGACGCCGAGGAACAGATGCGAACCGGAGACGCTGCTGCCGCCTTCGAGATGAACCGTAATGGTGCCTGCTTTGCCATCGATGCGGACCGCGTTTGCGCCGGTCGCGATCGTCAGCCCGTCTTCGCGCAGGATCGCTTCCACCGCTTCGGATATCTCCGCGTCCTCATGCCCCAGCAGGTGTTCGCCGCGTTCTATCAATGTCACTGCGCTGCCGAAGCGCCGGAACATCTGGCCAAACTCCACCGCCTCGTACCCGCCGCCCAGAACCAGCAGATGTTCCGGCACAGCGTCCAACTCCATCAGGCTCACGTTATCCAGATACGGCACGCTCTCCAGCCCGGCGAGCTTCGGCACCGTCGGACTATCGCCGGTATTGATCACGATTATCTCTGCGGCCAGCCGCCGCTCGCCGCCGGCCTTCAGAGCCACCGCGATCTCAGTCGGCGCGACAAAGCGCGCTTCACCCCGCACCAGCTCGGGCTGTCCGCTGGCAAAGCGCTTCTCGTTGGAGGCGCGAAACTGCTCGACGATCTTCCGCTTGCGCGCACGTATCTGCTCCAGATTCACGCGCACTGCGCCCACTTCAATGCCCAGCTCCGCAGCATGGCGTGCCTGCCACGCACGCTGCGCGCTCGCCACCATCGTCTTGGTCGGCGTGCAGCCGTAGTTGATGCAGGTGCCGGCCACCTCTGCGCGCTCGATCAGCGCAACCCGCTTGCCGGCTTTCACAAATTCGGATGACAGCGGATTGCCCGCCTGCCCCGATCCCAGAATCAGCACGTCATACTGCTCCGCCATTGCGCTGTCCATTCTCTCGTGCAATCTCGTCAGATTAGAACGCGACACCTGGAAGCGTCACATCCAGAAGCGCGACACCCAGAAACGCGACACTTAGAAACGCGACACTTAGAAACGCGAAACCGCGAACAGCCCCAGAAGGATCGTCGTCACATCTTCGAGCAGCGCGATGGGCAGGTCCTTCACCCCACGGCTGGTGATGCCGCGACGCAGCCAGTAGCCCGCATAGGCGGCCACAATAGCCGAGATTCCGCCTACCGCTGCCGGCAAGAACCACGGCATACCGGCAGTGACCGCAAGCGCACTGCCGCAGAAGCCGCCCAGCAGAAATCGAAAAACCAGGGGTCCCGCCTGGATGCGCGGAGGCGTAAACGGCAACTTGTCGGCGATAAGCTCGCCGATCGCGAGCACCACAAACAGAGACATCGCCCACGGCTTGCCGAGGAAGCTCAGCCCTGTCCCACCCAGATGCAGCCATCCCAGATGCGGCCAGCCTCGTTGCGCCGCGATACTCACGATCGCAATCCCCGTCAGCGAGCGCAGGCCGCTCACTCCGCCAATCACAATGCAAAGCAGATACAGAATCGTCGACGTCATCGTGCCGCCGTCCTCACCAAAATAAAAATGTCTTGCTTAGGATGCGCCAGTCTCGCGCTGATCGCCAGCACGCGGCGCCAAAAAATAAAAAGGACGCCGCACCGGCGTCCTTTTTCGTTGGCTTGACTCGATCTGGGCTTAGCCTTCGCGCAGCATACTCGGCTCTTCGGGCGAGCGCAGGCGAACAAGCCGGTCGATGGTGTATGGCGAACGCTGTTGCGCGGTGTGATAGTGCCTCACCTGCAATTCGCCCAGCAGCCCGATGGCCAGCATCTGAATGCCGGCCAGGATTAACACGCCAGCAACCACAAACAAGGGCCCATGCTGGTCCATGACATGCTGGTGCGTGAGCACTTTCAGCGCGGCGAGAAACATCGAGATCGCACCGCCAAAAAGTATGCTGAGCGCGCCAAAGCTACCAAAGAAGTGCAGCGGCCGCGACATGTACTTCAGCAGGAACCGGATCGTCAGCAGATCGAAGAACACGCGGAAGGTGCGGGATATCCCGTAATGGCTCTTGCCGCGCTCGCGATTCACGTTCTTGATCGGAATCTCGCAGATGCTTGCGCCATACCAGGAGGCCAGCGCAGGAATAAAGCGGTGCATCTCGCCATAGAGCGGGATGTTGTGGATCACCTCGCGCCGGTACGCCTTGAAGGTTGTGCCGAAATCGTGGATATCCACGCCGCTCAGCTTCGCCATCAGCCAGTTCGCGCAGCGCGAAGGAATGCGTCGCATCACGAAGTTGTCGATGCGATCCTTGCGCCAGCCGCTCACCACGTCGTAGCCCTCTTCCAGCTTGCCCAGAAAGTTCGGAATCTCCTCCGGATCATGCTGCAGGTCGCCATCCATAGCCAGGATGAAATCGCCCTGCGCATGATCGAAGCCCGCCGCCAAGGCCGAGGTCTGCCCAAAATTACGGCGCAGCTTCACCACCAGCACGCGGCTGTCCACCGCGGCGATTTCCTCCAGCAGTTTGTAGCTGCGGTCGCTCGATCCATCATCCACCAGCACCAGCTCAAAGCTGTCGCCTACCGTCTCCATCACCGCCTTCAGGCGGTCGTAGAGCGCGGTTACGTTCTCTTCCTCATTGTGGAATGGGACGACGATCGAGTACTTAGGCATAGTGCAATAATTATATAGAAGGATTGGCCGCGGAACGCCTCGCATTTCTGCAGTTCCATCGGTTGTTAACAGCAGATTTATTGAATCTTTTCGCGCGATTCTTCTGCTGCTTGGTCGCCATATGGCCCCGGCCCGGAAGCTTACGCAGGCTTGCCATCCCTCACTTGCCGGTATCGCATTCCAGGATCTCGCGTAACCCGGCGACAGCGCGCTCGCACGCAGCCCGGTCGACATCGCGGTGAGTCACGAACCGCAC
This sequence comes from Acidobacteriaceae bacterium, assembly GCA_036378335.1. Taxonomy (GTDB): domain Bacteria; phylum Acidobacteriota; class Terriglobia; order Terriglobales; family Acidobacteriaceae; genus KBS-83. The sequence continues at coordinate 22,112 of DASUWP010000345.1, forward strand.
TTCCTCCGCGCTTGCTGTGCCGCACAGCACACCATTCGCCTTCAGCCCGGCAACAATCTCCGCCGCGGTTTTGCGCTCCGGTCGGAAGATCACGATGTTCGTCTGAACGGTCTGCAAGTCAAGCTGGCAAGCGCCCATCGCAGCAATCTGCTCCGCCATCCACCGCGCATTTGCATGATCGTCGTGGAGTCGCGCCGGCATCTCTTCGAGCGCGATCAGACCCGCCGCTGCCAATACGCCTGCCTGACGCATGCCCCCGCCCAGCATCTTGCGGATCGAGCGGCCGCGCGCCATCAATTCGCGGAAGCCCACCAGCATCGAGCCTACCGGCGCACACAGGCCCTTGCTCAGGCAGAACATCACCGTCGCGAATCCACGCGTCAGCGCCGCTACCGGCACCCCAAGCGCCGCAGCCGCGTTGAAGACCCGCGCTCCATCCAAATGCGCGGGCAGACCACGCTGCTTCGCGCCGGCCCACACCTCCTCCAGCACCGCGAGCGGCGTCACCGTGCCTCCCGCCATGTTGTGCGTGTTCTCAAGCGCGATCAGCCCGGTCTGCGCGCGATAGTAGATCGGCGCGGCAATCGCCGCGGCAATCCGTTCCCAACGCAACACCCCTCGCTCGCCTTCCACCTGCCGCAACTGGCATCCGCTGAAAGCGGAGACCATGGCCATCTCCCAATCCACCATGTGCGCGCGCCGCTCGCAGATCACCTCTTGTCCGTGCTCGGTGTGCAGCCGCACGGCAATCTGGTTCCCCATCGTGCCCGTCGGCACAAATAAGGCTGCCTCCTTTTCGAATATCTCCGCCGCCCGCTTTTCCAGCCGGTTTACCGTCGGGTCTTCCCCGTAGACATCGTCGCCCACCTCGGCTTCAGCCATGGCGCGGCGCATCGCCTCTGTCGGCTTGGTGACCGTGTCGCTGCGCAAATCAATCGTATCCATATTTGTTACCTTTCAACGTTCGGCCCAGACTATCGAAACAGCCCTCAAGCGAATCTTGATCCACTCCCCCTGCCAGCAATCTCCGCTGGCCTGGGGTGCCTCCTCTCGACAATACTGGTCTCCTGAATACTTGTCTTATGGACGCACCCGCGAATCCCGAGCCTTTTCCGTCGCAGGACCCCTTCTCACCGGGAGCCGTCGACCCGCTGCCCTGTGTTCGTGCGTGGCTCAGCGAAGCCGAGACCGCTGAGCCGAACGATCCCAACGCCGTCGCACTCGCCACCGCCTCGCCCGCAGGACTGCCATCGGTCCGCATGGTCCTGCTCAAAGAGATGACCAGCGACGCCTCGTTCGTCTTCTACACCAACGCAGAAAGCCGCAAGGGTCTGGAACTACGCGCCAACCCGCAGGCAGCGCTCTGCTTCCATTGGAAGTCGCTGCGCCGCCAGATTCGCATCGAAGGACTCGTCACGGAGGTGTCGCCGGACCGGGCAGACGCCTACTTCCGAAGCCGTCCGCGCGGCAGCCAAATCGGCGCGCTCGCCTCCGACCAATCGCGGCCGCTTCCCAGTCGCGCAACGCTCGAGACACGCGCAGCTGAGCTGGCATTGCACTATCCCGACCAGATTCCGCGTCCGCCGCACTGGACCGGCTTCGCTGTCCATGCGCAAGCCATCGAGTTTTGGCGCGGCCGTCCCGACCGCCTGCATGACCGCATCCTTTACACCAGCGCGCCGGCCGGCTGGGGGCGAACTCTGCTGTATCCGTAACCGTATTGAGATACATATTGGCCTCATATGTGTGGCCGCTGAATGCGGCAAATTGCCGCCATAGCGTCGTGGCACAAAAATAGTGATTTCGCCCGAACCCTCTTGCCCCAGCCGGAGGGCTGCGCAATAATCAAACCTCTCTCCGTGTTAAAACGTTTTTGACTGACCAAGCCGTCAGGTTCCATGACTTATACCGGCAGGTTCTCGCAAGCACAAGAACCGCCGGCTGCTTTGGATGTAGTCCTTTTTGGAGGCCGTTCTCATGCGATCCATCCGTCTCGCCCTATTCCTGTGTCTTATCTCCGCGGTGCCGCTCCTGGCGCAAACCAGCACAACTTCCGTACGCGGCACCATCGCAGATCCTTCCGGCGCTCTGGTTGCGGGTGCCCAGATCTCGTTGACCAACACCGCCGATAACTCGGTGACCAACGGAACCTCCGACAAGTCGGGGCTGTTCGCCTTTCCGCAGCTCGCGCCGGGCACCTATCTCATCACTGTCACCGCCCCGGGCTTCGCGCCGTCTACCAAGCAGGCGCAGTTGCTCGTCAACCAGCCCGCGACGATCAATTTCCAGCTCGGTGTTCAGTCAACTCAGACTGTCAACGTCAGCGCAGAAGCCCAGACCCTGAACAAGACCGATGCCAGCATCGGCACGGCTTTGGACAACCAGGTCCTGCAGGCGCTTCCCGCGGAAGGCCGAAATGTTCCCGACCTGCTCAGCCTCCAGCCGGGTGTGCTCTATTTGGGCCGCGGCGTCAGCAAGGATTCGGACAGCCGTACCGGCGCCGTTGCCGGAGCCCGCTCCGACCAGGGCAACGTCACACTTGATGGTCTCGACGACAACGATCAGACCCAGGGATATGCCTTTACCGGTGTTCTCCGCTCCACCATCGACTCCACCGAGGAGTTCCGCGTAGCGACGGTCAACAGCGACGCACAGGGCGGCCGCTCCTCCGGCGCACAGGTCTCACTCGTAACAAAGTCAGGCACGAACAACTTCCACGGCGACGCCTTCGAGTACTACCGGCCAAGCTTTACCGTCGCGAACAACTGGTTCAACAAGCAGGCGCAGCTTGCCAATGGCCTGCCCAACGTGCCAGGCAAGCTGATCCGCAACACCTTCGGTGGAGCGGTCGGTGGTCCCATCCTCAAGGACAAGCTTTTCTTCTTCTTCAACTATGAAGGGCAGCGCTCGGCGGAAAACACCCAGGAGACCCGGACCGTTCCTACGGACAACTACCGGGCAGGCCTGCTCTCGTATCTTGACGACAACAACGCGACTCATACGCTGACGCAAAGTCAGTTCGCACAGATTGACTCGCCTTGTGTCGCGGCCGGTGGCTGCCCCAACGGACCGGGGCCGAATCCCAACGTTTTGCAGTATTTCAGCCTTTACCCGCATGCCAACACTGGTGGCGGCGACAACCTGAATACCGCCGGGTTCACCTTCTCCTCGCCCAGTCCGTCGACGTTGAATACCTCCATCCTGAAGTTCGATTACAACCTCCACGACAAGCACCACCTCTTCGTTCGCGGAAACCTGCAGAAGGATGTCACTGCGCAATCCGAGCAGTTTCCCGGCCAGGGGCCCAGTTCCACGCGCGTCGACAACACCAAGGGGCTGGCTGGCGGAGATACCTGGCTGCTCACTACATCTTTGATCAATGACCTGCGCTACGGCTACATCCGTCAGGGTTATGCTGATGCGGGCACGCTCACCCAGGATTACGTCCACTTCCGCGCCATCAGCAATATCAATCCTCAAACCTCGACGACTACCGTCAATGTGCCGGTACACAACATCATCGACAACATCACCTGGACGCATGGCAACCATACCTTCCAGGGCGGTGTGAACTGGCGCCTGGTCGGCAACAACCGGTCCACCAACGCGAACTCCTTTAACAGCGCCAGCACCAACCCCGACTGGATCGGCAGCTCCATCCCCGATCCATCGGCCGTGAATGGCTATCCCGTCGGGGGAGGCTTCAGCACCCAATACCTGTTTGCCTATGCCAACCTCATAGGCACTGTGCCCGAGTTGGACAATGTGTACAACTACAAGGTCAATGCTGGTGGCGCCACCGCGAGCCAGCTTGCCGACGGCACCTCTATCCTTCGGCAATATCGGGCAAACGAATTCGAATGGTTCCTGCAGGACTCCTGGCGCCCGCTTCCCAATCTCACCCTGACATTTGGCCTGCGGCACACCATCCTGCAGACACCTTACGAAACAAACGGTCAACAGATGTCGCCACAAGTGGACACCGATGCCTGGTTCAAACAGCGCGAAATCGCGGCACAGCAGGGTCAGGTCTACGAGCCGCTGATCTCCTATGCGCCCAGCGGGCCGGCTGTCGGGCGGCCCGGCTATTGGCCGAAGCAGAAACTGAATCTGGCTCCGCGCTTCTCGCTGGCCTACTCGCCGGACAGCAAGACCTCCATCCGTGCGGGCTTCGGTATGTACTACGATCACTTCGGTCAGGGCATCGTGAATTCGTTCAGCGATACCGGCTCCTTTGGCGTCAGCACGGGATTGACCAATCCCGCCGGCGTGTACGACTGGTCGACATCGCCACGCTTCACCGGCATCAACAACCTGCCCAACATCGATGTTGGACCGGCGCCCCCCGCCACCACGACCTTCCCTTACACGGTGCCGGATGGCTCGTTTCTGATCACCTGGGGTCTTAGCAATAAAATCAAAACTCCATATTCGGAATCGATTGATGCTTCGGTGCAACGGCTCCTGCCTGGCGGATTCACGCTGGAAACAGCCTATGTGGGACGCCTGGGTCGCCACCTCATGCAGCAGCTTGACTTAGCCTCGCCAACCGATTTCGTGGACCCACAGGGCGGCGGTGACTGGTATAACGCCATACGCCAGCTTTCGGTGATCAGCGATCAGAGCCAAGGGATGACACATCCCGAGGATGCCACCGTTGCGCCCATTCCCTACTTCGAGCACATGTTCCCGCAAATGGCATTCAACGGGAACAGCGCCACGCAGAATATCTACACTTTGGAGGTCGCGCCCAACCGTTACAACTAC
>DASUWP010000346.1:0-2536 GCA_036378335.1 Acidobacteriaceae bacterium
CTACCTGGAATCCCTCCATGGTCAGCAGCGTCTCCAGCGAGTCGCGGATGGCGGCTTCGTCATCGATAATCAGCACGCTCGCCGGGCCAACCAGCCGGGGGTCCGGCAGCGCCGTGCGAGTTGCACTCTCTTCCATGTTCAAGGTTGCACTTGCTTCAGACATTAGCCCTCATCGCTGCACGTTGCGATTGCAGCTTCGTTATGCATGCACCGTACTTCCTAGAGCGGGCTCGGTGCTCTCTCCCGTTGTCGACTGGCGCGCCACAGCGGCTGGCGGAAACTCCAGGTAAAAGGTTGTGCCTTCGCCCACAGCGCTCTCCACGTGCATCTTGCCGCCGTGCTCCTGCATGATTCCGTAGCTCACCGCCAGCCCCAGACCGGTGCCCTTGTGCTGGCCATTGCGCGGCTGAGTCTTTGTGGTGAAGAAAGGATCGAAGATCCGCTTCAGGTTCTCCGGCTCAATACCCGTGCCAAAATCCTGCACCAGCACCGAAACTGTTCCACTCGACTGCTGAGTGACGATGCGGATCCGCGCGTCCGCACTGCCGTGCATCGCATCCCGGGCATTCAACAACAGGTTCAGAGCAACCTGCTGCAACTTGCCCTCGTTACCGTGGATGCGCGGCAGATTCGAATCGAGTTCGGTTTCCACCCGGATGCCCGCCGTCTTGAACTGATGTTCCAGCAGCGTCAGCGTGTCGTGCACCAGCCGGTTCATATCCACCGAGGCGAACTCCGTGCCGCTGGTCCGCGAGAAATTCAGCAGGCCATTCACAATCTCCGACGCCCGAAACGTCTGCTGCGTGATCTTCTCGAGCACCGGCGCGAGTCGTTGATTCTCTTCCAGCAGCGGCCGCATCTGCTTGGCCAGCATCTGTGTGTAGCTTGAGATCACGGCGAGCGGCGTGTTGACCTCGTGCGCAACACCCGCGGCGAGAAGGCCGATCGACGAAAGCTTCTCCGCCTGCGAGAGTTGAGCTTCCAGCTCAATCCGGTCGGTAATGTCGTCGACCAAGACAATCCGCCCAACCACCTTGAAGTCACGGGTCATCAACGGTGCCAAGGCGATGTTGGCAACCCGTATGTCGCCAGTAGGCAGCGGCAGCCGCATCTTGTAGAAGGTGTGCGTTCCCTGCTCGTCGCGTACATGGTTGAACTGCGTGATGAACTCCTGCGGGAAGATGGACGACATCGGCTGATGCAATGCTTCGAGACGCGACTTGGCGTACATCACTTCCATCTCGGCATTCCAGCTCTCAATCCGATCCTCAAGATCGACCGCAAAGATTCCGACATGGATCGACTCGACGATGTTTTCGTGGAAGTCCTTCAACCGCTCGAACTCGGTAATCTTCTGCTCCAGCCGCCGATAGAGCTGCGCATTCTGGATGGCGATGCCGATGTAGCCAGCCAGCGAACCCAACACCTCCATGTCCTCGCTGGACAGGAAGTCGCCTGCATCCGTGCGTCCCAACCCGATCACGGCAACAGTGCGAGCATCGCCGCCCTCGCGATTCGCCACGCGACAGGGCAGATAGTAGTTCAGGTCCAGCACCTGCGCGCTGCGCTGCTGCGATAGAGGCAACCGAAGCACCTGCTGCGGATTCTCCAAAAAGATGTGGTCGCCCTCAACGGCGCCCTTGAACTCTAGAAAGCCGAGATCAAGCGTTCGAAGGTCCGCAGCCTCAAGGTTCGTGATGCCGTGCGATGCTGCAAGCTCAAACTGGGGTCTCGCACCGTCCGGCCCCCCAAGAAATACCGCGACCCTGGTGACCAGCAGCGTCTGCGGAAGCCGCTCCACAATCGAGTCAAGCAGGGCCCGCAGATCGGTCTGGGAGTTCAGGCTGCGGCCGAAGTTGATCAGCGTGTCGCGATAATCGATATTCTTCCGTTCGAAGACGAGGTCCAGCCGCCCCTGAATCATCCGCTTCAATGGGTCGAACGATAGACCCACAATGATGATCGCTGTGATTGGTCCCCACTTTCCAAAGCTTGGATATCGCGTGTGGATGACCTCCGACATCATGCCGACGATGCCAAAGTACGCTCCCGCAAGCGCCGCAGTAGCCAGCGTATACGCGACTCCCCGCTTGATGATCAGGTCGACGTCCATCAGCCGATAACGCACGATCGCCCAACTGAACGTCAACGGCAGAAACACCAGCGATAGAAGCGCAATCTTCTCGAGCGTCGCCGGCACAGCGAATCCCAACGCGTATGGCAACCCATACAGCAGCGTGAACGGCCCAATCGCCGTCAGCGTCCCGCGCGCGAGCCATCTCAGTTGCTGCCGCTCCAGGGGAGAGCTCTCCCGCACGTACCGCATGTGGAAGACGATGGCCGCGACCACGTAATACAGCGACATGTAGCCGAAGCCGATCTGGTCCAGCCGGTGATTCAGCTCGCCCGTCGCCGACCACACCTCGACCGCCCAGATTTGCAGGCCCGTAAGGAATGCGCCCGGCATGTACAGTGCGACCGCCAGCACCTTGTGCCGCAGCCGGTTCTTCGATTCCTCACTAGCAGTGCCCGTAAA
>DASUWP010000347.1:0-22576 GCA_036378335.1 Acidobacteriaceae bacterium
GGGTGGGGGGAGGGGGGAGGGGTAGTGGCCGGCAATACCGCACCCGCAGCAGGCCGAACGAGCACGCCGGTCCGCGGAAAACTGAATGCTCCGGCCCGGTCGTCGATCACGTTCACCTGGCAGGTGTACTGTCCCGGCTTCAGATCCTTCAGCGGCACGTCGAACTGGAACGCAATTGTATTGTGCGCCGGATCGGTCAGCTTGGTCGCCTCTACCAGTGGCGTCTCAAACACCTTCGTCGAACCAGTGAGGAACTCGATCGAAGTCAGCAGCCGTGGCGGCTGTGCTTTCGCGTCCGCCGTCTTGCTGCTCGGTTGATACACCTCATAGAGCAGATACAGGTGACCATCCTGCCGGAACACATGCGCGACGTTCGGCACCCACAATTGCCCGTCCTGCACCAGCGGATTCGCCTGCTTGCTCTTCGGCGCCGGCTGCCTCTGACTCGCCAGCAATACGGATGACACCTTCATGGGCGCCTTGGACAGATCCGGCACGTTGAGGTCCGTCTCAAAGGATCCCATGTGTCCGGTCTCGTTCTCGCGCACCACAAACTTCACGTGATACTTGCCCGGCGGCAGCGTAAAGTTCGTCGTGTACTGCACATTCTTCCGCGACACCTCTTGTTGCTGGTCGATCGCCAGCTTTACCGTCTGCCGCACCTCCCCTTCCGGGCGGCCAGCCATGTCCTTCACCTCGCCGATGATGTCAATCGTCGCCTTGTCCCGGTCGCCGCCCTTTACGAACGGTATCTGCGAACCCGGCACGATCAGCGACACCGGAATGTAATACCGGTCCGGAGCAAGCTGGAAGTAGTACGCCGCCATATACACCGGCACATCGGTCGCCGGCAGATCGCTCTCCAGTTGCTCGGTCAACTGGCGCTCGCGGTCCTCGTGGTTCGAGTGCTGATAGTCCGCCGGCGCATAATACCCCGGCCGGTACTCGAGCTTCACATCCGGCCGATTCAACTTGATCTGCAGTTTTCGATAGCGACCATCGCGCGCCGGATTGGTGGAGCGGAAGCCAATCACGTAGTACTCGGCCGTGTCGTTCTCCATCGCCTGGAATGCCGGAGCGAAGTCGTTGGAGTCGCCGTAGAACTTGCCACCCGTGTCCGCGGCAAGCGTCGACAGCACCTCCTGCGTATTGAAGTTCGCATCGAGATTGTTCTGATACGCCTGACCGTTGTAAGCGCTCGCGCCGCGAATGGAGCCCGTCGATGCATCGCCCAGCGGCGAGATGGCCTGCAGCCCGCGCATGTCCGCGCTGTAGATCGAGAGGTTCGCCCGCACAGCGGCATTCGTCGCCGACCGCAGCGACGCCTGGTTCTCAATGCCGTCGCGTTGAATCCCGCCCGAGAAGTACAGCAGCGACTTCTTCTGGTTGATGTACGCCAGCGACTTCGCAATCTGCGCAATCGCGTAGAGCTGGCGATCGGTATTCAGATCGTTGTACTCGCTCTCATCCGGGGTGAAGCTGCTCGCGTCCTCGGTCTGATTGCTCGTCGAAGTCGCGCCGGCCTGATAGCCGGCCTGCTCGGTGCCGTCATATCGCGAGATCGCTGCCAGCAGAGCCTGCTTGTTCGCGGTAAAGTCCTGGTCCACGGTCAACGCCGAGTCCAGCGACACCGCCGCCACCAGGTCCGCCGGCTGCATCTGCCGGTTGATATAGTTCTTTGCCGCCAGCACCGACCGCGTCAGGTCGTCCGGCTGCATCGACGTGAGATCGAAGAAGAGCACCACCAGCCGGTGATTGCGCAGCGCCTCCCCCGTCACCACGCCCGTGCCCTTGCCCAGCACCAGCTGCCCCTCCTTCCCGGAGACAGTCGCCTCATTGAGTGGGATGGCCTGGTCGATGCTCTGAAAATCAAATGTCTGTATCGTCTGCGGCTTTCCGTTCTCCAGAACAGTGAAGTCCTTCGCGGTAAGCCCCTTCACTACTGCGCCGGTGTGCTTATCGCGCACCACGACATTGGTTAGCACCAGGTCACTCTGCACCTTCAATACGTAACTGGCGTTGTTGGGATTGGCCGCATTGGCAGCAGGCTGCTCCTGCGCATGCAGGAGCGGCAGTGTGAGCAGGAGAACCGCGAGGGTGGATACAGTGCGCATTAGTAGCGGAACCTCGCTGTCAGCACGAAGGTGCGCATCTGCGCCGCCGACGTCACCTGGCCATAGGTGTTAGACCCGAGACTGGTATCTACGCCCGCGTATTGCACCGTGTTCAGCACGTTATCGGCGGTCCCACGCAACTCCAGATTGCGCATCTCGCCAAGCCGGATGGTCTTCGACAGCGATGCGTCGAAGGTCAGCGTCCCCGGGCCGGCAATCGAGTAGCGCGACGCGGTCCCATACACCTGGCCGGGCGCAAAGTCGCTGCTGAATGCATCGGTGTTGAACCAGCGATCCAGCGTTCCGCCGCCCGCAGTCAGCGATGCCCCCGGCACCCGGTTCGGTCGCAGCGATCCCGTGCTCCCGCGCGCAACGTCCGCACTGTTGGCAACGAAGCGCGGGGTCAACGGCTCGCCCGTTGCAAAGGCAAACGTGCCGGAGAAGGATACATTTGCCAGACCGTGAGAGAGCCAGTTACCGCTGGTCAGGAAATGCGCATCCGGCCCGAAGGGAAACTCGTAAACGAAATCGCCCTTCAAGTTGTGGCGAATATCAAATGACGAATTCGACTCCTCCGCCAGAATGTTCTGCCAGTTCTGCGCCACTACGGCAGTTGTGCCGTCATTGCCGCCGATTGCGCTCGCGTCGTCGATGGCATGCGAGTAGGTATAGGTCGCACCCAGTGCGATGCCACCCTGCATCCGCCTGCGCAGCCGTATTGTGCCGGCGTTGTAGTTCGAGAAACCGATGGAATCCGAGTAGTTGTAATAAACACCACTCAGGGAGGAATTGGCATTGCGTCCCGGCGCTGTCAGCACGTCCAGACGCGTACCTTTCGCGCCATTCCAGCCTACGTTCAGCACAATGCCGCTGGGCAGCGTCCGCTGGATGTCAAGATTCCACACCTGCACATAAGGCAGCCGGTAGTTCTTGTTCACCGAATAGTTTCCCGCCGCCTGCGGTGCACCAAAGCCATTCGCCAGCGTGATCTTCGCCCCTTCGGTGGCCTGGTTCGTCTGCACGTCGGCAAAAGGCGGCTGGAACGCAAGGTTCTGGATGAAGCTGATGTACTGTCCGTTGGCAAAGTTCATACCATAGCCGCCACGCACCACCGTGTTGCGAAACGCCTTCCACGCAAAACCAATGCGCGGCGAAAAATTATCGCGATCCGGATAGATCAGTGTCTTCGGATAGTGTCCTGTGTATTGACCCGTGCCGCCGGCGAGCACAGGCGACACCTGCAAGAAGTCGCTGCTGGGATCAATCGTTGCCAGCCGTCCATCCTTCTCTGAATAAGGCGAGAAGTATTCATAGCGCAGGCCAGCCAGCACGGTGAAGTTCGGCCGCACGCGCCAGTCGTCCTGCAGGAACAGGTCATAGATATTCGCGCGTAGATAGGCCTTTTGGTACGGCGCCTGGATGGTTGTCTGCTGCGGAAGCCCGAGCAGCAAATCGGCCAGCGATGATCCTGTGCTCGCCTGCCCATTGCCGCCGTTCGTTTCCGTGCCGTTGGAACCGGAGGAGCCCGGCTGTTCGGTCGCAAGCCCGGTAAAAACAAATGTGCCGGTGGAGTTCGCCTGTCCGATCATGCTCAGATCGATTCGTTTGTAATCGCCTCCGAACTTCACGTTGTGCTTACCATGTACCCACGAGCTCGAATCGGAAACTCCCAGGGTTTGATTCGTTTGAAAACTCGGCTGCTCCTCGTTCAAGCCGGAGAACTGCACCAGGGTCGTATTCGGCAGACCATAATTCAGAGGATTGGCCGCCGCGCCGCTCAGCACGTTGATCCCCAGGCTCTTCGCGACGTCCTGTTTGTTGGTAAAAAAATTGCTGAGCTCTGAATTCGAGCGATTCAGATTCGCGGTGATATTGTTCGTCAGCCGCCCCATACCCACGGTGTAGCCAAGCTGCAGCGAGTATTGGTGCGTCTGCTGTTTGCCGCCGAGATCCGGAAACAGATTCACTTCATCAGCTCCGGTGTGGCTGTAATTGAAGTTGGCATTGATGCTCTGGTGCAGTCCCGGCGAACTCGCTCCGGAAAACTGGCGCAGCATGCCGGAGAAGGCGGTGCCCCCGCCAAAGCTGCGCATGTAGCGAGCGCCGACTGTCGTCGTGTTGGTGGTCGCAGTGGTCAGGCGCTGGTAGTTCTGCCGGTTGGCCGTCGGCAGATTCGGCAGCGGCATATACGTCAGAAGCGCCGCGGCCTGGGGGCTGATGCGCTGCTGCGGAATCACATTGCCGGGGAATGGCAATCCGGTGCTCGGATCGTAGATTGTTGGCTCACCGGCGGCCGAGAAATCTCCGCCGCGCAGCGCTGCATCCGGCACCGTCCCGTAATTGTCGAATGGCGACGAGGAGTGGTTCCCGATCAGAGACAGGAACAGAAAATCCTTCGTATCATGCTCGATCAGGTGAGGAATATACGGTGAGCCTGCAAAGATCGCGCCGAAGCGGTTCGAGTTGTACGGCGGCTGCGGCTCCGCCTGACCGCGCAGCGCAAAGTCCTTCGCATTGAAAAGACTGTTGCCGCCGGTCCAGAACAGCGCGCCATGCGGCTTGTTCGGATTGAAGTTCCGGAAATTGAAGCCGCCGCGTCCTCTGCCGCCTCCACCAAACATCATTCCTCCGCCGCCCCCACCGCCGCCGCGAGGACCTCCGCCGGGACCACCCCCGATCATCACCGGCCCTCCGCCGCCCGGGCCGCCGAAGCCATCACCGCCGCCCTGTCGCTGCCCCGGAATCTGCGCCAGCGTCTGCTGCTGCTGCATGTTTTCCAGGTTGTCCCTCATCTGCTCCATATTGATCCCGGCAAAGGGATTGGCCGTCCCGCTCTGCCCATTCACCGTCACAGACTCCGTGCTGACGTCGTTGTTTCCCGCGCCGGAGGGCAGCGCAGCACCACCGGCTTCGCCACCGGTCGTGATCGCCCCCAGCGCTCCGGCCAGCAGTCCCGAGTTTTGCAGTCCCAGGTTCTGCGCCCCCTGGCCTCCCATGTACTGGCGTGGACCTTGGCCGCCCCCCGGACCTGTCGTCCGGCGGGCCGTGGCCTGATCGATCTGCTGCTGGCGCGAAGCAAGAATCAGCGAGAAATCGGTGGGTGGCGTTACGCCGCCTCCGTGCAGCAGCACCTCTTTGGTCGCATCGGCGAAAGCCGCGAAATCCGCTCGTACCACGTACCGTCCGTCTTGATCGATGTGGAGAGTGAATGCGCCACGACTATCCGTTGCAGTGAGATATTGCTTTCCCGTCAGCGTGTTCTTCGCCGTCACGCTCACACCGGGCAATGGTGTTTGACCAGACTTTACTACCCCCGCAATGGTCCCTCCGGCCGACGCGCTAGGCGTAGCCGCAGGCGCGGACGGCGGCTCCAGAGTTTGACTCGTGGCGGGCGCCTGCACAATAGGAGCAGACTGCGCCCAGACCGGGGACGAACCACAGAGCGGCACAGTGCTCAACAAAGCCGTAACGAGACAACTCCGCTTCATCGGGCCTCCGAACCGGCATCGAGCCATGGTTCATGGCCCTTCAAATCGAAAACCGTGAACGTGGTCGCAGTGAAGGTGCCGTTCATCACATGGCCTTCGGCGCGAAAGCCCTGCCCGGGCTGGATATCCGCCAGCGTCACAGAATCACGCTTTTCCCGGAAGGAGGTGTTTTCGTCCACAGCGATCTTCTGCTCCACACCATCCAGCCGGTGCACCTGAATTGTGGTTCCGGCAATCGAGACGATCCGCCCCGCGCTCCACGTCTTGCCCAGGCCCTCGCGAGCCTTGCGCACCTCTTCGGCCGGTATATCGATCAGGATTGCCGCCCCGACCGTCTTCTTCTTTGCATCCACGTTGCCCGCCGCAAAAATCATGTCGCCTGCCTGTATTTCGTTCGGGCGGACCGGCCCCCGGTCCCTCATCAGCCGCGTATTCACGCCGTACAGCACGCGCCAGTCCTGGCCACTCTCTGTCTTTACGGCAAAGCTGCCATCGTTCTTTCCCGAAGGCAGCGCAGAAACCACCGTGGCTCGAAGTGTGTTCTCGCGGGAAAACTGTGCCCAGCCCTGGTCATCGTCACCCTGTGACCAGGCCGTGGAGGTCGCAAACATCACCGCCACCCATGCAACCAGGACACCTGCTGTTGATAGACGAAGGTCTTGCTTCCAGCGATGCGGGTGAATATCTGGAAACATGGAAATAAAGAAGCCGCCTCCATAGACGAGCATACGAGGTGAAAGGACGCGCCGCTTCCCGGCCGCAAGCCCGATTTCAACCGGCTGGAAGCACTTACCACAGCAGGCCTTGCCTAACCTGTCCAGGTTCCAATTCCAGGTTCCAATTCGAGTTCCAATCGATTCCAGCATCCACAGCGGGGCGTGCCATCAAGAATCGCTAAGGACGTGTAAAGTTTTGTAAATCTCACCACGTTCAGCGGCAGTTTGGACCCCGTGCACAATGCTCATGGGAGTCTCCGACGGCCCCGCAGATGCTCTACACTCCCGCCATGGCCAGCTCTCCGGTAGTCGATCACCACGAGAAACACTTCGAGTCGGGCGATATTGTCCGCGACATCGTCATTGGCATGTCGGACGGCCTGACTGTCCCGTTCGCCCTCGCCGCGGGCCTCTCCGGCGCAGTCAATTCCCTGCACATCATCGTGCTCGCAGGATTGGCGGAGATTGCCGCCGGCGCGATCGCGATGGGGCTGGGCGGTTATCTCGCCGCGCGTGGTGATGCCGAGCACTACCGAAGTGAGCGTCAGCGCGAGGAGCTCGAAGTCGTCGAGCGGCGGCGCGATGAGGAGGAGGAGATCTATGAGATTTTCGACGCTTACGGCGTGGAGCGGCACGAAGCAAAGCCGGTGTTAACGGCGCTCCAGCGCAATCCCGCTGCCTGGGTCGATTTCATGATGCGCTTTGAGCTCGGGCTCGAAGAGCCGCAGGCCGGCCGCGCACTCCGGAGTGCCATCACCATCGCCGCCTCCTACATCATCGGCGGTCTCGTTCCCCTGCTGCCATACATGCTGGGTACAACCCATACTGCACTTCCGGCATCGGTCGCAATTACCCTCCTGGCATTGCTGGTTTTCGGAACGGTCAAAGGCCGCGTTACGGGAGCCGGGGCGGTCCGCAGCGGATTACAAACAGTCGTCATTGGAGGCTTGGCTGCAGCTGCGGCCTTCGGTCTGGCGCACCTGTTGAGCGCCCCATAGTCGGCCCGTTTCGAAAACGTTGTGAGCGGATGGTAACGAACACGTAATTATTATTCTGCGGTTACCAAATCTTCGAATCCCTCAAGCACTTCTTGCGCATCCATAGTTAGGCTGCGTAGTGTTCCCAGATCACGCTCCGCTGGATCGCGCTGTGCAGAGCTGATTAGCAATTTTGTGACAAACGAAATACTAGGATTGTGCGAGCAACGGAGAAACCATCGATCGAACTCCAATTGCAGGACCCCCACTCGCACGACAACATAGATTGCACCAAACATAGATCGGTAAGGACACGTAGCGTCAATGTCAGCAGCAGTGGAACTCAGCACGCCCGGACTCCTGACCGTTTACACCGCGACCCGCCGCCAAAGCCTTGCGCTCTGTACTCCGCTTTCGCCTGAGGACATGATGGTGCAGAGCTGTCCCGAGGCGAGCCCGGCGAAATGGCATCTCGCCCACACCACCTGGTTCTTCGAAACATTTATTCTGCGTGAATACTTCGCTGGCTATCAGACCTACAATCCTGACTTCCTCTGGCTCTTCAACAGTTATTACAACGATGTTTCCGATCAGCCGGAGAAGAAACTTCGCGCCTCTTTCTCTCGTCCCTCGATTGAAGAGATTCTTGCCTATCGCCAGCATGTGGACGACGCCATCTCGAGATTCGATCAGCTTGGCATGCCCGCAGAAGCGGCAGAGCGCATCCAACTAGGCATCCACCATGAGCAACAGCACCAGGAGCTGCTCTGTTACGACATCAAGCATGCTCTCTGGACCAACCCGCTCCATCCGGCATATGCAAATGGCGGCGCGTTCCAATCCGCCACGCCTCCGCTGCGTTGGCTCGAATTCGCCGGCGGACTCACCGAGATTGGTCATGCCGGAAAAGGCTTCGCTTACGACAACGAGTCACCGCGTCACACTGTTTTTCTCCAACCCTTCGCGCTCGCCTCGCGCGCCGTCACATGCGCAGAGTATCTCGCCTTCATGGAAGACGGCGGCTACACACGTCCAGACCTCTGGCTCTCCGAGGGTTGGGATACGGTGAATGCACAGCAATGGAAGGCGCCGCTCTATTGGCGCCAGCGTGATGGCGCGTGGATGGTCTACACCATGCGCGGAGTTGTGCCGCTGAGCGAGATGGATGCGACGCCCGTCTGTCATGTGAGCTACTTCGAGGCAGACGCCTATGCCCGTTGGGCCGGTAAACGGCTGCCAACGGAAATCGAGTGGGAGGCCGCGGTTGCTGAGCATGTGCCCGCCGTCCCACAAAATGCCAACGTGCTCGAGAGCGGCCAGATGCATCCCGTCGCCGCTTCCGATGCTGAACTCGATCAAGTCTTCGGCGATGTGTGGGAGTGGACGCGCAGCGCTTACCTTGGCTATCCCGGCTACCGCGCGCCTGGGGGTGCGCTCGGCGAATACAACGGCAAATTCATGTGCAACCAGATGGTGCTCCGTGGCGGTTCAGCCGTCACGCCGCGCTCGCACATCCGATCCACATATCGCAACTTCTTTTCGCCTGCCGTACGTTGGCAATTTGCGGGCTTGCGTCTGGCTCACGACCAGTCGCAAGCATCAGTCGAAACACAACCATCCCGACACGGGAGAAAGATTTCCAGATGAATGCAGTCACACTACCCCAGCTGCCCGCAGCGGCATACACACCGCTCGGCTCCGAGGTCTATCGCGGTCTCACGGCACGGCCGCGTACCCTCAGCCCCTGGCTCTTTTACGACCAGGAGGGTTCCCGGCTTTTCGAACAGATCACCGAATTGGACGAGTATTACGTCACCCGCACCGAGCGCGGCATCTTTCAGGCGAACGCCGATACCATCATCGCTGCGGCCTCTGCCCCCACTCCGCACGGAGTGGAGCGCGAACTCACAGTGGTCGAACTCGGCGCAGGTACCGCAACCAAGACCGGACTGCTGCTCCAGGCGGCAGTGCGCCGTCAGCAAACCGTGACCTACTGCGCCCTGGACGTCTCGGAATCGGCGCTTCGCGAAGCACGCCACAATCTGACCTCCGCCATCCCCGGGGTGGTCTTCGAGTCGCGTGTCGCAGACTACACCGAAGGACTTGGCGACCTCCCGGCAGATGGCACACGGCGCCTGGTTCTGTACATCGGATCGAACCTCGGCAACTTCGAACTAGCCCAGGGACGCGAATTGCTGCGCGACATTCGCAAGCAGCTCACACCCGGTGACATGCTGCTGCTGGGCGTCGACTTGGTCAAGGACATCCCCACCCTCGTCGCCGCATACGATGATGCGCGCGGCATCACCGCCGCCTTCAACCGCAACGTGCTGGCTCGCATCAATCGTGAGCTCGGTGCCGATTTTGATCTGACGAAGTTCCGCCACAAAGTTCGCTGGAACGGCGAGCACGCGCGCATCGAGATGCACCTGGAAAGCCTGGTCGCGCATGAGGTATCGATCGGATCGCTCGACCTCTCGCTGGCCATCCGCCGCGGCGAAACCATTCATACCGAGAACAGTTATAAGTTCACTATCGACGGCGCACGCAACCTGCTTGCACAAACCGGATTCAGTGTCGTCGAGAACTGGACCGACAGCCAAAAGTGGTTCGGCGTCTTCCTCGCACGCGTCCAGTAGCCAGCAGGCTTGTCGTTCCTCAATTTGATTCCAGAGGCCGAGCTCCGCTCCGGCCTCTTTCTCTTTACAGTTCTCCCCGCGCGCGCGTAGGATGCTGCCGCTTGTCCATCCGGATGCAGGGCGTCCACGGATTCGCAGTCGGTCGTCCGCCTCCAAATCGCGCACCCGCTTCACCTCGGGAGACACCAGTGACCGCCATTCGTCGCCTCGCCCATACATACGTCGTGCGTCTCGTCTTCATCCTGGCCGCCATCTTCGCCTTCGCTGCGGGAGCCCGTGCCGCCGATCCGCCGATTCCCGTTCAGCACGTCCGCATCCACTACTTCAATCCCGACAACAGCTATACCGGCTGGACCGTCTATGCCTTCGGCGACACCACGGAAGACCAGGGCAATTTCAACGGAGGTCCCGTCCAGGTCACCGGGATCGACGACTTCGGTGCCTACTTCGATGTCGGCGTCACCGCGACCGCGCAGGACGTCGGCATCATCATTCACATGGGGAACCTGAAGGACCCCGGTCCCGACGAGCACATCGACCCCGCCACCCAGGGCAACGAATACTGGCAGATCTCCGGACAGCTCGGCCTCAAGACTACGCGCCCCGCGATCCCGGAAGGCAACGGTACTGCCATACCAGCGGGCCACGCGCGCATCCATTACTACCGCCCTGATGGAGACTTCGCCGGCTGGACCCTCTACCCCTTCTTTGCCACCAGCGATCCCACCGGCAACTGGTGTAATACGGAAGATTACATATCCGGCTTCGACAGCTACGGTGCCTACTACGACGTGGGGATCAACCCCTCGCTAAACGGTGGACAACTGGGTTTCATCATCCATAACTGTGCGCTGGGAGTGAAAGATCCCGGCCCTGACATGCATCTGCAGGTCGACCAGCACAACGAGGCCTGGGTCATCTCCGGCGATCCTACTGTCTATCTCTCGCAGCCCACCGCCGCCCAGTTGCTCAATGCTGTCTTCGACAAGGAGCAGGCCTACTGGCTGGATCACAGCCACGTGCTCATCAAACCGCAGTACCTGCAAAGCGGCAACACCTACTCGCTCATCTACAGCCTAACCGGCGGTCTCGCCGTTACCAATACCGGCGTCAGCGGCGGGACCAGCATTCCGCTCCAGGCCGGCGGCACTCTTTCCCAGGACGAACTCACCCGTTATCCGCAGCTCGCCGGGTACGCCGTCCTCACCCTTCAGAACACCGTTCAGCAAAGCACGCTTCTTACGGCGATCAAAGGCCAGCTCGCTGTCTCCGTCACTGCTTCCGATGGCACGCTCGTCTACGCCACCAGCGTGCAGGATGCCGGCACGCTCGACGACCTGGCATATTACGGCGGCACGCTCGGCGTGGTGTTCAACCACGGTCAGCCCTCGTGGTCCGACTGGCCGGAGGATGAAGACTATCCAGTCAAGTTGAAGCTATGGGCTCCCACCGCGCAGAATGTCTCCTTGCTGCTCTACGAACACGCCGGTGACGCCTCGCCGCTCAAGACCGTCGCCATGCACTCGCACAACGGCGTCTGGGTGGCCGATGGGGATTCCTCGTGGCCGGGCATGTACTACCTCTATAGCGTGCAGGTATACGTACCGTCCGACCATGCGGTCGATACCAATGTTACCAGCGATCCCTACTCCATCGACATCGCGACCAACGGCACTAAGAGCCGCATCACCGATCTCGATTCGACTCAGACCAAGCCGCCAGCCTGGGATGTGCAGCCTTCACCCGCGCTCGCCAGCCTCAACGACCTCAGCATCTACGAGCTGCATATCCGCGACTTCAGCATCGGCGATCCCACCGTGCCGGCACAAGACCGCGGCACCTATGATGCCTTCGCCGATTTCTCTTCCAACGGTATGCTGCACCTGCGCACTCTCGCCCAAAGCGGTTTGAAGGCGATCCACATTCTTCCTTCCTTCCACATCGCCAGCATCAATGAGGACAAGAGCACCTGGCAGACCACCAGCGATCTCAGCGGCTTCGCGCCCGACAGCGATCAGCAGCAGGCCGCCGTCACTGCCATTCAGAGCAACGACGGTTACAATTGGGGCTACGATCCGGTGCACTACATGACGCCCCAGGGCAGCTACGCTATCAATCCGGACAACCGTGTGCGTGAGTACCGCACCATGGTCCAGGGGCTCCATCGCACGGGTCTGCGCGTCATTCAGGATGTCGTCTTTAATCACACCAGCGCAGCAGGCGAGGGGACGAACTCCAATCTGGATGAAGTCGTGCCGAACTATTACCATCGGCTCGATTCGGACGGCAATCTTCTCACCGGCTCCTGCTGCCCGGATACTGCAACCGAGCACCGCATGATGGAAAAGCTGATGATCGATACTCTCGTGCTCAATGCGCGCGAGTACAAGATCGATGGCTTCCGCTTCGACATCATGAGCTTCCACTTCCTCTACAACATGCAGAACATCCTCACCTCCCTGCATGCCCTGACGCCGGTTCGCGACGGCGTAGATGGCTCGAAGATCTACATCTACGGCGAAGGCTTTAACTTTGGCGATACGGTGAACAGCGCCATCGGCCCCAACGCCGACCAGGTCAATCTCTACGGCTTCGGCATCGGCAGCTTCAATGACCGCATCCGCGATGGAATCCGTGGCGGCAGCCCGTTTACCGATGAACGCGTGCAGGGCTTCGCTACCGGTCTTGCTACCGACTCAAGCGACTTCACCAACCAGAGCACAGCCCAGACGGATCAGCACAACACCCTGCTCCACTACGCCGATTGGATCCGCGTAGGCCTCGCCGGTGATCTGCGCGATTACACCCTCACCGACATGACCGGCACTACCGTCAAAGGCTCGCAGATCGACTACAACGGACAGCCCACCGGCTACACCGCAACGCCGGTCGAAGCGGTAAACTACTGCTCCGTCCACGACAACCAGGACCTCTTCGACGCCGTGCAGCTAAAGGCCAGCGCTGCCGACACCAGCGCCACGCGTGCGCGCCGTCAGGTGTTGGCCATGGGGCTCGTCGCGCTCGGCCAGGGCGTGCCCTTCTTCCTCGCCGGCGACGATCTGCTCCGCTCCAAGGACATGGACCAGAACAGCTACGACTCCGGCGACTGGTTCAACAAGATCGACTGGAGCGGCACGGGCGATAACTGGGGCATCGGTCTGCCGATCGCCAGCCAGAACCAGGGGCAATGGCCGCTCATGCAGCCGTTGCTCGCTAACGCGTCTCTCAAGCCGACGCCAGGAGACCTCGCCTACACAACCAGCGCCTTTCAGGAGCTGCTGAACATGCGCTACAGCAGCGGCCTCTTCCGCATGAAGAGCTTTGCCGAGGTGCAGCAGAACCTCACCTTCCTCAACACCGGCCAGAATCAGATCCCCGGCGTGATCGCGATGCGACTCAAGGCCAACGGCGGCAACTACGGTCAGTACCAGCAGGTCCTGGTCATCTTCAACGGCACCACCAGCAGCACATCAATTTCCGATCCATCGCTCGCAGGCGTGCCGTTCCAGCTGCATCCAGTGCTGCGCGGCTCTACAGATCCAGCCACCCAACAGTCGTCATTCCAGTCCTCCTCAGGAACAGCTACGGTACCTGCGCTGACGATCGCCGTCTTCATCAGCAGGAAATGAAGGGCCAAGGGTCAGTATTGATTTGCCGCGGCAATTGTCATCGCTACTCTTGCCGCGGCTGTTATCCCGACTGGAGCGGCGAAGCCGCGTAGCGGAAGTATCTGCTGTTCTCAGCCAGGCCACCAACCAACTAGAGGCTACGACCTACATCTGATTCCTGACCCCTGATCCCTGCCCCTCCTCCCGTACACTCGATGGCGAGACACATTCACCATGCACATCCGCCTCGCCACGGAAGCCGACGTCCCCGACATCCTATCCCTGATCCACGCACTTGCCGTGTACGAACGCGAGCCCGATGCCGTCCAGATCGGAGAAGCCGAACTGCGCCACGATGGCTTCGGACCACGGCCGCTTTTTGAGTGCCTCATCGCCGATGACGACGGAGAGGCCGCCGGATTCGCGCTCTACTTTCCCATCTACTCCACCTGGCGCGGACCCAGCCTCCATCTCGAAGATCTCTTCGTCCAGCCATCGCATCGCGGCCGAGGTATCGGCAAGGCGCTGCTGGCGCGGGTTGCCGCTATCGCGATCGAGCGCGGCTGTGCCCGCATGCAATGGGATGTCCTGGATTGGAATACGCCCTCCATCGATTTCTATCGCGGCTGCGGCGCCATCATGCTGGAGTCCTGGCGCATCATGCGAGTCACCGGCCCGGCCCTTGCCCGGTTGGGAAGCTCGCAGACAAAAGGTACGTAAGCGATTACACTGGCTCGCGGAAGCACGAACGCTGTCCGCTCGACGAGCGTCCTCATCCGAAGGAGAACCACCGTGTCTCTGCGCGCCTTTGCCATCGCCGTTATACTGTCCGCCGCACTATTCCTCAGCCCGATGGCGCACCCGCAGAGCATTGAGTATCGGCCGGACGCGAAGGTCTGGGTCATCCAGGCGGGGGAGTTCACCTATGCCATGGGTGTCGACGAGCGCAACTGGCTGCAGTCGCTCTACTGGGGTCCGCGCATCGATCGCGCACAGGATTTTTCCCCCGCCCATAGCCTGCCGGAACGCGCATCCTTCGATATGCCCACCACGACAACGCCGCAGGAGTACGCCGCCTGGGGCGCCGGAATCTACACCCAGCCTGACCTGAAGGCGACGTTCGCGAGCGGTAACCGCGATGTGGTCCTCGAGTACGTCGACCAACACCAGACCCACGAAGCGACGAGCCAGACGCTCGAAATCACCATGCGCGACATCAAGCTGCCGCTGGTCGTGCATCTATTCTACCGCGTCTACAACGGACAAAGCGTGCTGGAGCGCTGGTCCACTATCGAGAACCAGACCAAGGAAGATGTCGTGCTCGAAAACGCCGCCAGCGCAACCTGGAGCCTTCCCAATCTGCAGAACCGCAACTACCTCGCCCACTGGCTCACGGGCCGCTGGGCCGGCGAATGGCAGTTGCAGTCTGTTCCCCTCCATGTCGGCAGTGAAGTCGTCGAGAGCCGCCGCGGCTCCACCGGTCATCAGGCCAATCCATGGTTTGCCATCGAAGGCCCTGATGCAGTCGACGAAGAGCACGGTCCGGTCTACTTCGGCGAGCTCGGCTGGAGCGGAAGCTGGCGCATCACCATGGAGCAGAGCTCGTTCCATCAGGTTCGTATCACCGGCGGTTACAATCCCTTCGATTTCGGCTATCGCCTCGCGCCCGGCGAGTCGCTGACCACTCCGCCTTTCTACGGCGGCTTCACCGGCGGCGGCATGGGTGAAGCCTCGCGCATTCTCCACCGCTTCCAGCAAGGGGTCATCCTGCCCGGCGCGCCACATCCCAAGCTGCGCCCCGTACTCTACAACTCATGGGAAGCCACCGAGTTCAACGTCAGCGAATCTGGCCAGATCGCGCTTGCGGAAAAAGCCGCGCAGCTCGGCGTGGAGCGCTTCGTCATTGACGATGGCTGGTTCGGCCAGCGCAAAGATGATCACGCCGGACTCGGCGACTGGTACGTCAACAAACAGAAATTTCCCAACGGCCTCAAGCCCGTCATCGATCGCGTCCACCAGCTCGGCATGGACTTCGGCATCTGGGTCGAGCCGGAAATGGTCAACCCCGACACCGACCTTTACCGCAAGCATCCCGAGTGGGCCATGAACTTCCCCGGCCGGCCGCGTACTGAGGGCCGCAATCAGCTATTGCTGAACCTCGCGCGTCCGGATGTGATGGAGTACACCTATCACTGGCTCGATGAGCTGGTCTCGAACAACGACATCGACTTTCTCAAGTGGGACTACAACCGCAACTGGTCCGAGCCCGGCTGGGATGCCGTCCCCGTCCCCGACCAGAAAAAGATCTACGTCGCCTACGTCCACAATCTCTACGCCATCCTCGACCGCCTGCGCGCGAAGCATCCCAAGCTCGAGATCGAATCCTGCTCCGGCGGTGGCGGACGCGTCGATCTCGGCATCCTGCGCCGCACCGAGGAGATCTGGACCTCCGACAACACCGACGCGCTCGACCGCCTCTCCATCCAGGACGGCTTCAGCCACGCCTACACGCCCGGCGTGATGATGGCCTGGGTCACCGACTCGGCTCGATATCGCACAATACCGCTGACCTTCCGTTTCCTGGTTGCGATGGAAGGCTCACTCGGCATCGGCGCCAACCTCAACAACTTCACGGCGGAAGACATGGCCACCTCGAAAGAACTGGTCGCCTTCTACAAGACCGTCCGGCCCACCGTCCAGCAGGGTTCGCAATACCGGCTCATCGCGCCCTCGCGTCCTGACGCGCCGAGTGAGCGCGCCGCGACCGAATACGTATCAACCGATGGCACACAAGCCGTGGTCTTCGCCTACCTGCACTCGCAGAACTTCGGTGATCCCTACCCGCTGGTGCGCCTCCACGGCCTCGATCCGAAAGCCATGTACCGCCTGCGCCCGCTCGACCCCAAGCAGCTCCGCTCCCAGCAGGAAGCAAGCGGTAGCTACTGGATGGGCCACGGCCTGCAGCTGGAATTGCGTGGAGACTACGACAGCACCGCCGTCGTGCTGGAGCGCATGCGCGGCGCAGAATAGTCGGCACGCGCAAACAGAGCGAAGAAGAAAAGGCAACCGTGAATGAACCTCCATGGCAGCTAGCGTGCCTATTACGGAAGCATGGGAGATTTTTCTTGCAAGGAAACAGCAACCGGCATACCGTTTTCAAACTAGCTCGCCCGCATTCATGCCCGCTGTGAAACCGCGCTGCCGGCGTACGTCCTGAAAACACAGCAACTCGGTCAAGATCCTCCCCCGCGCAAAGAATGCATGAAGCGAGCGTTTCTCCAATGCGCCGCGGAGGTAAGTGTGAAATCGACTGGGTTTCGTCTGCTCTTTGGTCTCTTGATATCAGGATTCCTTGCCGCCTGCGGTGGTGGAGGCAGCAATCCGCCCGCCACTCCGCTCAGCGTCACCACGACATCTCTCTCGCAGGGGCAGATCTCAGTCGCCTACAGCGCCACTCTCTCCGCTACCGGCGGCACGGCGCCTTATAACTGGAGCGTCAAATCCGGCTCGCTCCCGGCCGGTCTCTCGCTCAGCGCCGCAGGAGCCATCTCCGGGACGCCCACCGCTGCCGGCGCGTCCAGCTTTGTGGCGCAGGTCACGGATAGTAAGTCCGGCTCAGCAAGCTCCGGAAATCTCTCGATTGCCATCAGCGGCGGCATGCTGCAGATCACCACCACGACCGCGCCCACCGGAACCGTCGGCACTGCATATCCATCCTTCCAGCTTGCGGCAACCGGCGGAGTGCCTCCGTACACATGGGCCGTTGCCTCAGGCTCCAGCCTTCCGGATGGGCTCTCGCTCAGCACTGCCGGCGTCGTCACCGGCACGCCCACCAAGGCCGGCACCTTCAACCCGAGCATCGCCGTCACCGATGAGACCACTACCAACACCCTCTCCGAGCCGGTCAACTTCACCATCAATCCGGCCGGCACTCCGCTGCCTGACGGCGGATACGCCTTTCAGTTCAACGGCAACACTCCCGCTTCCAAAGGCGGCAATCCCGTCGTCATCAGCGGTTCCTTTCTGGTCGTAAATGGCGCTGTCCAGGTCGGCGCATACAGCGAGAACGAATTGAACGCACAGCCCGTGATCGTTCAAGCGTTCACCGGCGGCTCCGTCTCCATCGCGCCCAACGGGCTGGGGCAGCTCGTGCTGGACCTACCCAACGGCAACATCACCTTTGCACTCGCCGTTCCCGCTTCAGCTACAACCGCAAACAATGACAGCGATATCCGCATCATCGAATTCGACGACACCACCGGCTCCGGCATGCGCGGCTCCGGCGTTCTGAAGGCCTCCAGCGTCAGCAATGTAGCTCCCGCCAACCTGAAAGGCAACTACGCCTTCGGATTCCGCGGATACGATATGCATTCGCAACCCGTCGCCGTCATCGGCTCGTTCCAGGCAGATGGCAGCGGCAATATCACCAGCGGTAGCGTCGATCTGAACGATAATGGCGCGGTTTCGAGTTCCACCTCCGTCACCGGGACCAGCACTCCCGCCAGTCTGGGCGGCCTCATCACGCTCAAGATCGGAAGCGCCACCCTGAATTTCGACTACTACCAGGTGAGCCCGACCGAACTGCTGACCACCTCGGCAGACCAGACTTCCGCTACGATTCCGATGGTCAGCGGCGTCGTCTTGCAGCAGACCGGGCCATTCACAACCGCTTCGTTTACTGGAGCAAACGTGCTCGGAATGACAGGCAGCACGCTTCAGGGTCCCGCCACCTTCATTCCGGATGTCACGCTTGGCCTGCTCACCAGCGATGGAAAAGGCAATGTGAGCGCCAGCTATGACGAATTCAAAGCCTCCCTCCTGCCGACGCAAAAATATACGGGCACCTACACAGTCGATGCCACCACCGGGCGCACTCCCATCACCGTGAGCAGTGCAACGAAGGCGGTCCTGTACCTGGTCAGTAACACCACGGCATTCGCATTCGGCACCGATACTTCCACCAGCTCCGGCCTCGTCGAAGCACAATCCGGCTCGCCCTTCACCAACGCGTCGCTCAAGGGAAATTATCTGGGCGGAACGATTCCCTGGCCCGATGTTCACGTGGTAAGCCTCGTCGCAGCAGACGGAAATGGAAACGTACAGTTCACCAGCGATCTCAGTGGATCAACCGGACTTTTACCGAATGTAACAACGTCCGGCACCTACTCTGTAGATGCCACCGGCAGAGCGGTGCTCACCGTGGCCGGCGACTCGACTCCGGAAATCTTTTATGTCGTTTCCCCCACCAGAACAGTCTTTCTCTCCGGCGAGGCCGGCGGCTTCCTGGGCAGCTTTGAACAATAAAGTCGTACTCGCGCAGCAAGCGCGTGTGCCGCAACCCAGAACCTGAGCGCCAACTCGATCTTGCTGATACAACGTCGCAGTCATGTCAGCAAGTTCCCTGCTCTGAAGAACGCCCATTGAGACTCTGCCATCTTCCAACGCTTCGGTTTTGTCCCGTATCGCATCGGTTAACTGCGGCGCATGCCTTCCAAGCGGCGCCGTCCGGACACTGTAGCCGTTACGATTCCATCGAATATCTAGCGTTGCTGTTTACCTTTCCGTACTTGCCAGCCCAATTGGAAAGAGCTTATTTTGCGGTTGCCACTAAAGGGAGGCATTTTCTTGTCTCCAATTCGGGATGCCGTTAGCGGGAAAGAATGGAGAGTCGAAGAGCTACTGCGCGCTTTCCATTTCTCCCGTGGAGCTCAGCTTCAAGGCGGCAAGACCTTCCACCTCCGGAAGTCGAAGCCCGCCGTCGTCGTCAGGCGCTTCGAGGAAGACATCGAAAGCCAGCGCATAGAGACCTCGCCGGCTGGCTAATCTCTTGTGCCGCGCTCGAAGAAATGCAAAGCGAAACGGCGAAGCGCGCTCTGCTTCGTGCAGGAATTCAGAGCTGAAGAATTTCGTGCGAGTCGGCAACAGCCCCGATGATGAGCGACCGCCAGCTCATCTTCAGCAATTCCTTGAGCACTCGGCTGCCACTCGGCAGGCTATCCATGCGAGTGCCAACTCGCTCGCTGAAGTTCAGAAGCTGTATCACCAGGTCGTCCAGCGGCTTGCCCAACGCAGCCGCACGAGAGAACAGCGTTGCGGAACCACGCTGCATATCCTCGTGAATGTCCTGCAAGTCGTCTCCCAGTTGAAGCAGCACTCCCCACTCGAACGCGAATCGCGCTTCGCCTTCGTTCAGCCATCCTCGAGCCAGGCATGCGTCCGCCAATACAGAGCTGCCGCCTTTGGCACAGCTCAGCCGCAACAACTCGGCGTCGCTCGAAGAGTCGCAGCTCCTGATTTGTGCGACGCTTTCTTCCTGCGCCCGATGGATCGCTAACAAGGACTCGTACAGTTGCGGATAGCGCGCGCGAGGATATTGTTCTTCGATCAACGAAACCAGAGCCGATAGTGCAGCTTCTCGGGTGCTTTCCCTTGAAAGCCTCTCCCCGCGCAACCGGCTCCGGAAGCGATCGCTGAAGCTGAGCTTCGCCTCGGCCGATACATCCGCGCGATCCAGATAATTGTCACTGTACGGATAGAGAAGGCTATATCCGAGGATCGACGGGGTAATACCGATGTCCTCGCCAAGCAGTGCCTGTAAGCCGCAAGCTGTCCAGGCATTGCGGCACGCTTGAATGATGTCGGCAATGCTCAGGCTCGGGTCGAACTGTCGCGCCCACCGCGCAAGCTTAGTGCCCGCGGGCAAAAAATCGTTGGTGAGCGGCCGAACCGCGTCCTCTTCCAGATCCAACGCCGTCGTCGAAAATCGAGCGAACGCCGCTGTGATTCGATCTTGGGCCGCGAGCCGTTCCAGCTTCGAGCGCGGAGCCCGGCTTGCCTCCTGCTCAACCGCCCGCATCTCGCGATCGTACGCTTTCTCCCGCGCCTGCTGCTGGTGCAGGCTGTACCATGGGCCGCCTGGGGTCCATGCCGGTGTCCATGCGGCAGCGCTGCTGTTCCAGAGTTCGATGGTCTGCGCAACCTGCGCCTCCACCCATGACCAGCTACAGAGTTGTCGCATTCTGTTGTTTTACGCGCGACCGCGGAAGACGGTTCCCTTACTGTCGCCGGCCTGTTCTAGCAAACAGCTAGCTGCTGACTTACGACGCCTGGAATATCCTCGCGCTGCAAAAGGCCTCGCTTGATAGAACTGCGATGAGCGAGAAATGCTCCTGTGGCCCACCACGATCATCGTGTCGATTTCCCCGCGCATAGCAGTTTGCGGAACCGAAGCGCCCGGACCGCCGTAATCTGATCGGTGAGGCATCCATGCTCTGGCTCTACGAATCGCTTTTTCCCGTGCTCTGGATTGGCTTCCTTCTCTACTGGCAAGTCAAGGCTGCCCACACCAAGGCGACCAAGCGTCTCGAATCCGCATCGTCCCGCATCGTGCGTGCGGTCGTCTTCCTTATCGTCATCGTGCTTCTCTCGTGGCCCCATCTTCCCATCGCCTGGCTGTACCGGCAGTTCCTGCCGCAGGGTCTATGGACCTTCTGGCCGGGAGCCGCCATCACTGCCGCCGGACTGCTCTTCGCCGTCTGGGCACGCGAACACCTGGGGAGCAACTGGAGCCGCTCCGTCACCATCAAGCAGGACCACCAACTCATCGTTACCGGCCCCTATGCCCTCGTCCGACACCCTATCTATACGGGCATCCTTGCGGGCTTCCTCGGCACGGCTCTCGCCCTCGCGCAGATGCGCGGCATCGTCGCCTTTGTCCTGGTCTCGGTGGTGCTGTGGTACAAGCTGCGTATGGAAGAGCTGTGGATGCGCACCCAGTTCGGCGCTCCCTACGAGGCATACTCCCGCCGCACCGCCGCGCTGGTGCCGTTCATCCTGTAGTGCCTCCCCTCAATCGGCGTAGGTTTCAGAACACCCGCCTCGCTATGAATGTCCAGATTGCCTGTACGTTCCGTAGTGACTGAGACAGGAGATGGATAAGGGAACTGCAGAAGTCTCATTGTTCGACAAGCATCGAACTATAAAGGGTTTACGCCGTCACGGGCCCTGTCATGGCGAGGTCGGCTGAACGTTGCCAAGGCCGTCACTGGCTTCGAAATCCAGCCGTCACCCGCAACGAAAAGACATCGATGGAAATCACGCCGCCGCGTGAATACTAAGTGCTACGTTTCCACGGTCCGATTCGGATGATGTAGACGATGACGATGTTGAGAATCATTCCGCAAAGAAACAACGGGAGATCATCATATGCAGTCAGCGCCGCGAAAAGCCCATTGGGAACCGGGATCATGCTCCACGGAAGCGTCAGGATCATTGTGGGGAGGAAAGACCAACCTTCGCTATGGGGAAACGCAATACCGAATGCAAATGTTGCGACTACGGCAAGGACATAAAGTTTCAGCGGCGATAGCCAGCGCACGCGCATTAGATCAATCTCTCAATTACGGCGCCCTCACTCGCCACGAAAAGAAGTTGTCAGAACGCGCGTCGGCGTTGCTCGCCGTTCGATCTTCGCGGCCTGCTCAGGTGCCGGACGAAGGCTTCACTGTATCCAACCTAGCCAAAACCTCCAAGTAAGCCCTCATAAAACCAAAATGTTTATGGTGCAACTGATGAGACCCACGAGTAGCAAGCAGAGAACCGAGTAGTACCAGGGTGAGCCGAGCCAACTGGCGGCGCACAAAGCCATGACTGCGCAGAAAAGAACTGAGCCCATACGTCGGAGCGAACCTCTTGGGGTCTTTCTTACGGCAACCTCTTTGACGCGGCCATAGGTTTCGAAATAACCACTCACCACGAACATAGGTAGCGCCACTCGTACGACTTCTTCGATCTTCACGTCCTGACAGCGTGATTGGCTGAAATCGCTTGCCAATGGACTGCGATGCGCCGGTGCGCCAACCGCTCATCTTCGCCTTTTCTTTGCCTTTCCACAAGCATCGGCGCTACGCTGCCGGTATGCCATCCTTCATGCCGTCCTCCAATCGCCATAAAGAACCGCTCGTCCGTTGCAAAGACTGCGGTGTATCCGTGCCCTGCGATGCTCACGAGTGGCCCTCACTGCCCGTCGTGGTGA
>DASUWP010000348.1:0-2960 GCA_036378335.1 Acidobacteriaceae bacterium
GAGCTCTTCTTGCGAGCGCCACCTCCACCACCGCCGCGCGATGCTCCACCACCGCCGGCAGGCTCGGAGCCGCCGCCGCTTTCAGAGCCGAAGCCGCCCGTGGGCCGCGGAGTTACGCTTCCGCCACCACCGCCAACTTCCCCGGCGACCTCTTCTTCCTCTTCTTCTTCGTAACCCTCATCCATGGACTCTTCGTCCAGGCCCGAATCTCCGTAATCGTCCATCTCATCCTCACTACGCCCATAGAGTGTCTGATCGTCGAAGCTCATTTCTCCTCCTGAATGTTGAGCCCATCAATGACGTGATGAATGCTCGCGCACCACAAAACAACGCAGGCGCGGATTATAGCAACTCGCTCTGTTTGCGTGTCAAATCGAGAGCTAACGGAGGCCCGCAGACGCGCGTTCCGAAGTGGCTCCGGGTGCATTTGTGGTCTGCGATTTCGCGGTCGTGGTGTTGGCGGGACCGGATTTTTGGGCGTTGCGGTTGGTGGTTTTATGGACTGAACCTGCGGATTTGCGCTTTGCCGCCCGATGGCGTGTGGGAGTGTTGATAACCGGATTATCTTGCGCCATGACCGGACGGTAGATCACCAGGACCCTGCCTGCCGCAAGATGGTCACTCTTGAGGCCATTCCAGCGGCGGAGGCGCTCAGCAGGTACTCCGAAGTCGTCGGCGACCGACGGGACCGTATCGCCGCGACGGACGCGATATCGGGTTGGCTGTCGCGAGTATGCCGTTTGACGGGAGCTGACCGCGCGCCCTGCCGTGATCGGAATGATGATCTTGCCGCCGGCACGCAGCTCTTGAGGCTGGAGATTATTTACCTGCCTGATGGCATCCGGACTGGTGTGGTACTGGCGGGCGATGGTGTCGATCGTGTCCCCGGGGGCGACGCGGTGATAACGCCAGGAAACCCGCTTGTCGATCGGAATGGCCGCCATCGTCTGCTCGAACTTGTCCTTGGTTCCCAGCGGCAGATGCAGGTCGTAGACGGAGTCTTTCGGCGTCGTGAGTCGCAGCAAGCTGGGATTGAGTTCGGTAAGCGTGTTTAGATCCGCATCCACACACTCGGCTACCAGGCGCAAGTCGACCGGATAGTCGATGCGTACCGTATCGGTCTCCTGGGGCAGGGCTGGTTGTAGCTTGTCCAGTCCATACTGTGCCGGGTTCTTGGCCATGACGGTGAAGGCAAGAATAATCGGGACGTAGTTCTTGGTCTCTTTGGGCAGGACGTTGCGTCGGTACAGTTCCCAGAAATCGGCGTAGCCGGTTCGCCGCACGGCCTGCTGTACGTTGCCTGGGCCGGAGTTATATGCGGCCATGGCCAGGTACCAGTCACCAAATTGGTTATAAAGGTCGCGCAAGTGCCGAGCCGCGGCGCGAGTCGCTTTTTCCGGATCCTGGCGCTCGTCGATCCACCAGCTTCGCTGCAGGCCATATCCCTTGGCGCGGCTGCCCATGAATTGCCACATACCCCGTGCTCCCGCGCGAGAAAGAGCAAGCGGCTCAAAACCCGACTCGGCTTCGGCCAGATAAATAAGATCCTGTGGAACGCCTTCCTGCTTCAGGACCCGACCGATCATGTCGCGATAGCGGCCCGACCGAACGAGGGCCCGCTCCAGAGTTCCGTGTCCGCGGGTGGAGTAAAAATTGATGTAACCAGCAACAAAGTCGTTCATCACCAGCGGCAGGTCAGAGCGCGTCGCTTTTACCTGTACCTCGGCGCGGGCCTTTACGTTGGGATCGACCGGGAATGTGATGTCGTTGGCTTCGTCGATGGGTGCCGGCTGCGCCTTCTGCTCGGTAAAGCCATCCCCCTGCTGCAGCGCTGCAACTTCGAGCTGATTGACGCCTTCTGAGATCTTGTCCAGTTCGCGCTGGAGACGTTCATCGGAACGTACATCCACCGGTCCTTCCAGAAGAATGTTGACTGCCTGATCGAAATTCTGCTTCGCGCCTTCCAGGTGTCCGGCGGCATATTCCTTCTGCCCCTGCTGGTACTGCTTCTCGGCCTGGGCTACCAGTTTGTCAACCTGATCGGCCTGCGAGGGTGGGGCTGGAACTTGTGCCTGGGCTACAACCGCCACAGCCGCAGGCTTGGCGGTCGGCTTGGTCTGAGCATTGATGGTCGGAGCCTGGGCCTGCGGGGCGGGCTTGGCATGCACCTGCTTATCGGAGGTTTCGCATGCCATGGCAAGAAGAGCCAGAACACAGCCGCACGCCAACAGACTGCAGTCGCGAATAAGCTTTTTCTTCATGCTTTCAAGGGCTCGCGCGCGCCACAGCTCCGTCCAGAGCTGAAGGTTGTTAGACGCGGCCAAACCGCTGAGGTGCTTCCCGGAACTTCAAAAATCGCAGAAACTGCACCTGTCAACACTCCGCCGCTACCGCAGCCGTAAAGGCCTCCGGCGAGCGGAGTCAAAGCTCGCTAAAGTATAGCCTCTCTAACCGCTATTGCTTGAAACTTCGGTACTTGTACTTCGGTCGGCAATAAATCCAGCATTGCACTAGAAATGAGGCATACATCTGGCAAAGGGCAGAGATTTGGGAGCTTCTCCGCGCAGCAAGACACGCCACGCCGGCCCGCAGAATCTTGGGATCTGACTAATAGGCGGGCACGAGCCTGGCCGGACGATCGACTTTCCTGGTCGTAAATTTGCGACTGGGCTTGCAGGTCGTCATGCCCACGTATTCGGGAGCGCGTGCATCGTGCCGCTCGAAATAGTAGCTGCGCATGGTGAAGCAGCCCGCTCTCTGGGCATCTGGCGGATCGTGAATCTCGATGCCGTCAAATGTCGAGCCTATCTTTGCCTTCTCGGCTCCGGTGAAGGCGAACTTGCGAGCCGGTATCGAGTCGGCCGACAGATTGGCTTGAGCCTGGCCACGTTCGCGAGAGACATCGATCGGCTGGTCGGGTGGCTGGGAGAGTCCCAGCAGCAGGACTGGAAGCAGGAAGC
>DASUWP010000349.1:0-30472 GCA_036378335.1 Acidobacteriaceae bacterium
CGCATTTCCTCGCCCATCCTCGACCCTGAGGTACTTGAGGATATCGACCAGGCGACACTGCGCCGTGCCCAGCAGGAGAACGACGCGGATGAACGCTGAACGTCGCATGGCGCAATGAACGATAGACCGTCGTCGACGCCCACAACGGGCAAGAAGACGCTGTGGGCGTGGACGGTGGGCACGTTCTTTGGCGCGGGCCTGCTGAAGCCAGGACCGGGGACGTGGGGATCGATCGCGGCGACGCTGTTGTGGGCTGCTGTTGCGATTCCTC
Organism: Acidobacteriaceae bacterium; assembly: GCA_036378335.1. GTDB lineage: Bacteria > Acidobacteriota > Terriglobia > Terriglobales > Acidobacteriaceae > KBS-83. The sequence continues at coordinate 272 of DASUWP010000349.1, forward strand.
TCGAGCGCCATGCTGTACATGGCGAGGAGGGATTCGTATTCATCGTCGTCACTATCCTGACGCTCTTTGCGGCATTGATAACAACTGCCATCGGCATTCCCGCTGCGACAGTTGTTGCCCGTGAGTCCGGCCGCGAAGACCCGGGCCACGTCGTCATTGACGAAGTTGCCGGTCAGTGGCTCACGCTGGCCGTTTGCAAACCGAACTGGTCACACGCCCTGCTCGCCCTCGCGCTCTTCCGCCTTTTCGATATCACCAAACCATGGCCCATCCGCAAGCTCGAGGCGCTGCCTGGCGGCTGGGGCATCATGCTGGACGATCTCGCGGCCGGTCTCTTTGGGCTGATCGTCCTGCTCGTCATCCAGCACTGGTGGTGACGGACGACCGGCAGGCAGCCGAATCGCTGGGATGGTCTTCCATTCGTAACTATCTCCGGTCTTGCATGAGCCAATTTCAGATCGCATCTGCGCTACCCTTAAGCGGGTCCCTTCATGCGTCTTGCTTCTCTTTTGCTTGCACTCTCTGCTGTGGCTCCGCTTTCGCTTTCCGCCCCCGCGCAGACGGCCGTTTATCTGGACTTCACTGCCACCAACCCGGACAACTGGATCTACGGTGGCACAGCCGGCTTCTACCACGATCCCTGGCACCTCTTCTCTGCCGAGGCTGGGGTGGATGCGCGCGTATCGTACCTTGGCAATGGCCAGAGCCCGGACACGCCGCGGGTCTCTGGCGTGACCGCCGGTCCAAGGCTTGCCTTCCATCCTCACGTCCTGCCCATCACGCCGTATGCCGAGGTTCTGGCTGGAGGGGGGCATGTCCGGATCGGGAACGCCAACACCGGCCGTTTCGAATATCAGATTGTCGGTGGCATCGACCTCAAGATCATTTCCCGGCTGGACTGGCGCTTCTTCGACTATGCGTATACAGGCTACCCAGGATTGAACGTGGGATACCGCCGCTACTATGCATACCCGGATGTCAACTCCTCGTTTTCGCCGAAGATGCTGAGCACCGGACTCGTCCTGCGGCTGCCCTGAACCAATCCGTTCATTCCCCGATCTATTTCGCGTGGCCGGTTTGGTGCTCCTTCGCGACGGGATCCATCGCAAGGATCCCGGTCCTCCCCTTCCGCGTCTAAAATGGGCAGTCCTGTACTCGGCAGTCGTAGACTGGAAGGGCGAGCCATATGATCCGTATCGCCAAATCCGACCACCCCAATTCGAACACGCCCCGCATTGATTCCATCACACCGGATGCTGTGCTGCCCGGCGGCGAAGTCGAGCTTGCCGGCAGCGCACTCGGTCCGGTAGCGGAGCGCCGTCCGCTGGCCGTGCTCGACGGCTCGCTCGTGCCCGTTCTATTGAGCCGGCCAACGCGCATGAGTATCCGGGTGCCGGAATCGGCAGAGGCCGGCCGTTTGGAAGTGCGCCAGAACGGCGCCACCAGCAACGCCGTCATGATCAAGGTAGGCAAGCTGCTGGCCGAGAACGTAAACCCTGTCGCCAGCCCGGTGGTCGACGCTGAAGGCAACGTCTACACAACGCTCTCCGGCCAGCGCGGGGAGAAGATGCCGGTTTCGGTCTACCGCATCTCGCCGGAAGGCGACATGGACGCCTTCGCCACCGACATCGTCAATCCGACAGGACTTGCGATCGATGCCGAGGGCATGCTCTATGTCTCGTCGCGGCACGAGGGCACGATTCACCGGATTACGCCAGAGGGCGCCAGCTCTGTCTTTGTCGAAAGCATGGGCGTCGCCACCGGGCTTGCTTTTGATCCGGAGGGCAATCTCTATTGCGGCGACCGCAGCGGCACCATCTTTAAGATCGCGCGCGACCGGCAGATCTTCGTCTTTGCCACGCTTGAGCCGAGCGTCGCTGCCTATCACCTCGCCTTCGGGCTCGACGGAACTCTTTTCGTCTCCGGTCCCACCACGTCGAGTCACGATGTCGTGCACGCTATCGATCGCAATGGTGATGCGCGTGTCTACTATCGCGGCCTGGGCCGGCCGCAGGGGATGGCCGTGGATATCGCCGGTTCGCTCTATATCGCGGCATCGCATCGCGGGAGGCGCGGCGTGCTGCGCCTGCCTATCGATCGTGCTCCCGAAGACGATCCCGAGATCGTCATCAGCGGCAGCGGCATCGTGGGACTTGCGTTCAGCCCTTCGAGCAGCACCATCGTGGCCACCCACACCGCCATTTATGATGTGGCGTTGGGCGTGGAGGGCCTGCGCTTCCTCTGACGAATCCGCACGCGCGCCGCATCCCACACATATCCGCACGCTTTGTACCGCTGTATTTCGGAAGGTGACCCACCCGCATGCTTGCAGAAACCATCGCCGTCGGCTCGGAGATGCTGACGCCCTATCGCCAGGACACGAATTCCCTTTTCATCACCGAGCGCCTCAACGAGATCGGCGTGAAGGTTGCCTTCAAAACCACAGTCGGTGATCGCATGGAGCATCTCGTCAGCGCGGTCCGCACCGCCGCGCAGCGCGTGGACATCGTCGTTATTATGGGCGGCCTCGGACCCACGCAGGACGACCTGACGCGGCAGGCAGTGGCAGAGGCAATGGGAATTCACATCCGGCGCAATGCGGATATTGTTGCTGAGCTCTACAAGCGCTTCGCCGCCCGCCGCATGAGCATGACAGAGAACAACGCGCAACAGGCGGACGTGCTCGAGGGCGCGCATGTGGTTCCCAACGCCAATGGCACAGCGCCTGCGCAGTGGCTGGACACGGTCTTCGGCGGCCACCGCAAGATCCTGATGCTGCTCCCCGGGCCGCCGCTCGAACTGAAGCCAATTTTTGAAAATGAGTGCATGCCGCGCCTGCGCGAGGCTCTGCCGCAGCGCTTCATCGCCATGCGCACGCTCAAGGCGGCAATGATCGGCGAGTCTGCATGCGATGCGCGCATTGCTCCCATCTATAAGCACTATCCGGATATCGAGACCACCATCCTGGCCAACGGCGGCGACATCCAGCTCAACCTGATCTGCGAGAAGCCGGCGCTCGAAATTGCGCAGGCGCGCGTAGATGAGCTGGCCGGCCGCATTGAAGAAGAATTGGATGACCTCATCTATTCAACGCAGGGTGAATCGCTCGAAGAGATCGTGCTGCTCTATCTCGGCATGAAGGGCGCGACGCTCGCCGTAGCCGAGAGCTGCACCGGCGGCCTCGTCGCCGAGCGCATTACCCGCATCCCCGGCAGCTCGCGCGCCTTCCTGGGTGGTGCGGTGGTGTATTCGAATGAGCTGAAGGCCACCTTCGCTGGAGTGGACGCGACCCTGATCGCGCAGTATGGCGCCGTGAGCAGCCAGGTCGCGAAGGCGATGGCGGACGGCATTCGCAAGAAGGCCGGCGCCTCCACCGGCCTTGCGGTCACCGGCATTGCCGGACCCGGAGGCGGCACGGAGGAGAAGCCGGTCGGCCTGGTCTACATCGCGGTCGCACACGGAAAAGAGATTGAAGTGGTAGAGAAGAATTTCGCTGCCTTCTCGACGCAGAACACACGGGAGCGCGTCCGCATGCTGAGCGCGCAGGCGGGACTGGATCTGGTGCGGCGGCGTCTGATGGGAAACGGCAGCTCCTAGCTTCTAGCTCATGTGGACCAGCAGCCACATAGTATGTCTCGATCTTGGCTAGAGGCTGGAAGCTAGCGGCTAGAGGCTATTACCGCTACACTCGAAACCGTTCCTATGCTCCTCTACTTCACCGTTGGCATCATCGCGTATCTGCTGGGCTCGATTCCCTTCGGCCTCATTCTTGTGCGCATCTTCCGCAAGCAGGACATTCGCACCCAGGGCAGCGGTAATATCGGCGCGACCAACGTCATCCGCTCCGGCGGCAAGGGCCTGGGAGCGGCGACGTTTCTGCTCGATGCCTCAAAAGGGTTCCTCGCCGTGATGCTTGCGTGGCAGATCGCTCTGCACACACATCAATCGCAGTCGCAGGCCCAGAACCTGGCTGCAACCGCTGCGGTTTGCGCAATTCTTGGGCACGTGTATACCGTGTGGCTGCGTTTCAAAGGTGGCAAGGGAGTGGCCACGGGATTCGGTGTGTTTCTTGGCATCGCGCCTCTGTCGGCCCTGGTCGCGCTGCTTGCCTTCATCATCATTTTTGCGCTGAGCCGCTACGTCTCGCTGGCATCGATCCTGGCGGCGGCGGTGTTTCCGCTCGCAGCGCTCTTGCGGCACCATGAGCCGCTGACGCCGTTCATGATCGCCGTGGTGATCCTGCTGCCGCTGATCGTTATCGCCAAACACCACGCCAACATCCGGCGCCTGCTCGCGGGCACCGAGTACCGCTTCGGCAAATCGAAGGCCGCTGCCGCTTGAGCCGCATCGCCATCATCGGAAGCGGCGCGTGGGGGACGGCCCTTGCCATCTCGCTCTCCCAGCAGCGCGCGCATGGCATCACGCTCTGGTCGCATACCGCCGCAGTTGCGGATTCGATCGCGCAACACCGAGAGAACCGTACCTATCTGCCGGGCTATGTGGTGCCCAAGGCTGTCCAGCCGACAGCAGACCTGGCGCAGGCGCTCGCCTCGGCGGAGATCGTTATCGGCGTGATGCCGTCCGCGCATGTGCATGCGATCTACACCAGCATGGCGCCGCACCTGAAACCCGGTCAGGCGATTGTGAGCGCAACCAAAGGCATCGTCAGCAGCGGCGTTGATGCAATTCGTCACCAACGGATCAGTGAAGTGATTGCCGACGCGCTCGGTCGGGACATACATCCCTGCGCCGTGCTCAGCGGGCCATCGTTTGCGCAGGAGGTTGCCGCCGGACAGCCCACCGCGATGACCATCGCATGCGCCGAGGCAGTTCTTGCTTCGCACCTGCAGGAGCAGTTCTCCGGACCGGCACTGCGGCTTTACACCAATAACGATGTCATCGGGGTGGAACTGGGTGGCGCGCTGAAGAACGTCATCGCGATCGCAACCGGCATCGTCGCTGGACTCGGGCTCGGGCATAACAGTGCGGCCGCGCTCATCACCCGCGGCATCGCGGAGATCACACGGCTGGCCGTAGCCCGCGGGGGCCGGCGCGAGACGATGGCGGGGCTAGCTGGACTGGGCGATCTCGTGCTTACCTGCACCGGCGAGCTTTCGCGCAATCGCCGCGTCGGTTTTGAACTGGGAAAAGGTCTCCGTCTCGGTGACATTCTCAACGGCATGGGCGGCAAAGTGGCCGAAGGCGTGCCGACCACCAGCGCTGCTTTGGGCCTGGCGGCAGAGCACGGAATCGAGATGCCGATCACGGCGCAGGTGGACGCCATCCTGCACCGCGGCAAGAGCCCGCGGGACGCTGTCGCGGAGTTGATGCGGCGTCCAGGAACGGCTGAGGGAGTTAGGGAATAGGGAATAGACGAGTCTTGAGTGCCACACTCCTGCATGGGCGCTTTCACCCTATCCCCTATTTCCCTGTTCCTTATTCTCCGGTTGCTACACTAAAAGGGACGAGCCATTCATGATTCAAACCCTTTTCGGCAGCCTGAAAGAGGCGGAAGAACCCAAAAAACGCGGTCTCTTTGAACGCATGCGCGAGGCGGTGACCCGCACCCGCGAAAACCTCTCGCAATCGCTCGAAGAGATCGTCGCGCTGACCGTCGAAATCGACGACAAGGCGCTCGACGATCTGGAGATGAGCCTGATCGCCGCCGACCTGGGCGTAGTCACGGCGCAGGAAATCCTTACCGCGTTGCGCGACCGCGCGCTGAACCACCAGATCCGGGATGGCGCAGAACTCAAGCAGATGCTGCGCACCGAGATCAAAGCTATCCTTGACGCCTATGCGACGCCGCCGCGTGTGGTGGAGCAGCCGCCCGAGGTCATCCTACTGGTGGGCGTAAACGGCACCGGCAAGACCACCACCAGTGGGAAACTGGCTGCGTGGTATCGCCGCATGGGCAAAACGGTGCTGCTGTGCGCGGCGGACACCTTCCGCGCCGCGGCAATCGAGCAATTGGAAGTCTGGGGACAGCGCACAGGAGTCGAAATCATCAAGACCAAGCAGGGTGGTGATCCTTCCGCGGTGCTCTTCGATGCGCTGAACGCGGCGAAGTCGCGTTCGACCGACGTGCTGCTGGTCGACACCGCCGGACGCCTGCATACCAAGAACGACCTGATGAAAGAGTTGGACAAGATGCGCCGCACCACGCAGCGCTTCATTCCTGACGCGCCGCACGAAGTGCTGCTGGTGATGGACGCCACGACCGGCCAGAACGGGATGCAACAGGCGAAGCTCTTCACTGAGTCTGCGGGCGTCACCGGCATCGTGCTCACCAAGCTCGACGGCACGGCCAAGGGTGGTGTCGCTGTGGCGATCGCGCGCGAGTTGCGGCTGCCCGTGCGCTTCGTCGGGGTAGGCGAAAAGCTTGATGACCTGCTGCCCTTCGACAGCGCCGCTTTCACCGATTCGCTGCTCGGCGCCTGATCCCGATGCACGACATGCCGGAGAACGCGGGCGGAATTCCGGCGGCAAGCGGCCAGCCGGCGTCGCAAGATGACATGCAGTGGATGGAGGCCGCGCTCGCGCTCGCACGCGAGGGCGTGTGCCTAGCGTCACCCAATCCCACCGTGGGCTGCGTGATTGTCCGTGAGAATCGCATCGTTGGCCGCGGCTTCCATCAATATGCCGAGCGGGACCATGCAGAAGTGGTCGCACTGAAACAAGCCGGCGAGGCTGCGCATGGCGCGACCGCATATGTCACGCTCGAGCCGTGCAGCCACCATGGCCGTACCGGGCCATGCGCGCGCGCTCTGATCCAGGCCGGTATCGCGCGCGTGGTTGCCGCGACGGCCGATCCGAACCCGCTGGTCCAGGGCAAAGGGTTTGCCATGCTGCGCGAGGCCGGTGTGGATGTTTCTGCCGGTCTGCTCGCCGCAGAAGCGCGAGAGCTGAACGACGCCTTCGCGCATTATGTTCGGCACCGCGCGCCGCTGGTCTCACTGAAAATTGCCGCAACGCTGGATGGCTCCATCGCTCCGCCACGCAGCATGCACCATGATCGAGCATCCTTCCCCATTACCGGCGTGGCATCGCGGGGGCGTGTCCAGGAATTGCGCCATGCGCATGATGCGCTGCTCACGGGGATTGGTACTGTGCTCGCAGACGACCCTCTGCTGACGGACCGGAGCCAGCGTCCACGGCGGCGTCCGCTGCTGCGCGTCGTGCTCGATTCTCAATTGCAGCTGCCGCAGACTTCGCGCATTCTCTCGGAGGTCACAGACGACCTGCTCATCGTCACGCGCAGTGAGGATGCAGCACGCCGCCACGCCCTTACCGCGCGGGGCGCGCGCGTCCTGACGGTAGACGCGCAGGCGGACGGCGGAATTTCGTTGCGTGCAGTCCTGCAACATCTGGCCGGGCAGGACATCACGAGCGTGCTGATTGAGGCCGGCGCGCGGCTGAATCGCAGCGCGCTTGTGGCAGACGTCGTGCACAAACTCTATCTCTTCCAGGCACCGCGCTTCCTCGGGCCCGGCGCAGTGCCGATGCTGGCCGGCGCCGAAGCCACCAGCCTGCCGCGCCTGATTCGGTATCGCACGGAGCGCATCGAGGAAGACCTGCTGATCTCCGCCTATATTCACGATCCGTGGGAGCTCTAGCTCCTAGTCTTTGAATCGCCAACGCCACGACTGGGAGTTCCACCGGCATCGCAGCTGGAGGCTAGGAGCTAGAAGCTGGAAGCTGTAATTTTGAATCTATGTTCACCGGCCTCATCCAGGAAACCGGCTCCGTCCTCCACATCGAGCAGCGTGGCGGCGTACACCACATCACGATTCACGCGCCCACCCTTGCAGCTCGCCTTCACCTCGGCGACAGCGTTGCCGTTAGCGGTGTCTGCCTCACAGCGCTGGCCATCGGCCCGGAAGGGCAGCCGGACCGCTTCGAGGCCGACCTGGCGGAAGAGACGGTGCGCCGCACCTCGCTCAGCCAGCTCGCACCGGGCGCCCTCGTCAACCTGGAGTTGCCGACCCCCGCCGGCACGCCGCTGGGCGGTCACGTGGTTCAAGGTCACGTGGACGGTGTGGGCCGCCTGCTCGCGCTCCGACCTGTCTCTCCCGGCAACGACTCGACAGACTGGTGGATGGAATTGGAGGTGCCCAAGGGCATCCAGCCCTATGTTGTGGAAAAGGGATCGATTGCTATTGAAGGCATCAGCCTCACGGTCGCGCGGTGGGATGGAGAGCGCGCGAGCGTCGCGATCATTCCCCACACCTATGCCCACACCAATCTGCGCACCCACCGGCCGGGCGACCTGCTGAATCTTGAGGCAGATGTGCTGCTACGCCATGCCGCCCAGATGCGCGGCCAGGAGCAGGAAAGGTCACCAGCACTTACTCTCTCGTTTTTGATTACCAACGGCTATTGAGCTCACGCCATCTCACGCTGACATGGCCGAACGCAGCGCCAAATGCGGGATGGATAAACGGAAGGTCTGGGTCTTTCTGATACTCGTCGGGATCGCGATAGTTTGTGTCTGCGTGATCATTTACACGCTCTTCTATGCAATGCCGCACTCGAACTCCACTATCAAACATGGCGGACACAGCTTAGTTCAGCGCTATGCGCCGGCTTCCCCGTCGACATTGGCAGAAGCTGGTTTTGTCCGCTAAAGACCCCTTCCGGACGGCGGGTGCTTCCTATTTCCATTCCCCATCTCCCAATTGCTGCATCTACGCTCCAGACCGCTGCTGCTGAAAGCGCGCTCTGGAGAACACATGAAGATCGCTGGAATTGTTTTGATCATCGCGGGTGTGGTCGCGCTGGTGTACGGCGGATTCACCTATACCACCACGAAGAAAGCGGTGGACGTGGGCCCGATTCAAATTGACACCAAACAGAACCATACGGTTCCCCTGCCGCCGGTGCTGGGCATCCTCGCCATCGCAGGGGGCGGCGCTCTGCTCTATTTCGGCGCAAAGAAAGCTTAAGGCCCCGAAAGATGCTATTCCTGCCGGGGGGCCCGACAGGCTAAGGTTTGAGGGATGCAATCACGAGCGGCCCCCCCAACTCGGCAACGTGGAGGTTTCCTGGCCAGCGAGCCCCTGCTGCTCACCGGCCTGATTATCCTCACCCTCTACTTCGCGCGCGACCTGCTGGCCCCAGTCGCGTTCGCGCTGGTGCTCAACTTCCTGCTCTCGCCGGCGGTCGCGCTGCTGGAGCGCTGGCGCCTCAGCCGCGCCGTCGCGGTAGTTCTCGTCATCCTCATCTTCTTTTCGGGGCTAGGCGTTACCGGCTGGGTGGTTGCACGGCAATTAGTGCATGTCGCCGAGTTGCTGCCGGATTATCGCGACAACATCCAGGCCAAGCTCGACAGGCTGCATACCCCGGTCGGCGGCGCCGCCGGCAAAGCCATCGCCTCCCTTGCCGAGATGACCGAGGATCTCTCCTCCCACGGCGAGGCCACCATCGCGCCTCCTGCCGTGCCGGAAGCGGCCACCCCCACGATCCGGCATCGCCGGCTGCGTCAGCCCGCATCGGAGGCTCCTCCGGCGGACAAGAACGCACCGCAGCAGCCAACGCCAGTCCAGATTGTGGAGCCGCCGGTCTCGGTGGGGCGGTATCTGCAGGAGATCTTCTCCCCCATCCTTCGTCCTCTGGCCGCCTGCGGCATTGTCATGGTCTTTACCGTATACATCCTGATGAACCGGGAGGATCTGCGCAACCGCCTGCTGTTGCTGGCCGGAATGGGCCGGCTCAGCCTGATGACGCATGCCCTGCGCGATGCGGCTGAGCGCATTAGCACCTACCTCATATGGCAGTTCGTCACCAATGTCTTGTTCGGGCTCCTCTTCGGGGTTGGCTTGTCCCTCATCGGGGTGCCGGACGCCACACTCTGGGGAGCGCTGGCCGCCATCCTGCGCTACATCCCTTATGTTGGCACCGGTATTGCCGGCCTGCTCCCGGTCATCTTCGCCGTCGCGATCTTTCCCCACTGGCGGCAGGTCTTCGAGATCGTCGGGCTCTATGGCCTCCTGGAATTCACGACGGCGAATTTCTTTGAACCCTGGCTCTACGGTTCGCGCACGGGAATTTCCTCTCTTGCACTGCTCGCTTCCGCCATTTTCTGGACATTGCTCTGGGGCTGGCCGGGACTGGTGTTGGCCACGCCGCTGACCGCCTGCCTGATCGTGCTGGGCCGGCATGTGCCGCAGCTTCGCTTCCTCCACGTCATTCTGGGAGAGGACGCCGAGCTGGCGCCGGAAGCGAAGTTTTATGAGCGCATGCTCGCGATGGACCAGAACGAGGCGCACAGCATCGCCGACCGCTTTCTCGAGCGTCGGCCGCTGATCGACTTCTACGACACAGTCCTGCTGCCAGCGCTGGGCCTGATGGAGCAGGACCGCCACCGAGATTCCATTGACGAGGCGCGCAGCAACTATCTGCTGCTGAGCGCGACCGAGCTGGTCGCTGAATTGAGCGAGTACAAGCCCGATGGCGATACGTCGTCGGAACACGATACTGCACTGGTCACACATACAGAATCACAGCAGAAACGTTCCCCGGTGATCTGTATTCCTGCCGGCGATCCGGCGGATGAGCTGACCGCGATGGTGCTGGCGCAATTGCTGGAGCAGACCTGTCACAACACACTGCTGCTGCCAACGGATTCGGTGACGCCGGAGATTCTGGAGCGGCTGGGGCAGGATGCGGGAACCATCCTCTGCATCTCCGCGCTGCCGCCATTCGTCTTTACCCAGACGCGCACGCTCTGTCAGCACATTCGTGAGCAGCTCCCGGAGACCCGCATCCTGATCGGGCTCTGGCAGTCCGGCCAGAGTCCCGAACTCATGCGCGAGCGCTTCGGCAGCGCGCGGCCCGACCGCGTGGTCACGACACTGGCTGCCGCAATGGCTCAGATCGAGCAGTGGCAGCAGGGTTGCGAAACCATGACCGAGGCGGCTGTCGCCCAGCCTACTACTGTGGAGTGATGATGCCGCCGACGCGTTGCCGAGGCGGCAGCGGTTTGCCCCGGCGATCATGCTCTGGCGGCTCCTCATTCAAACGCTTTTGATCGTGCTTTGTTGCAGTCTTCGCGTTCGAAGATGGCGCAGAAGACCTGGTCATCTGTGATTTGGTCGGCTTCATAGAAGTGTGACCTCAGCAGACTACACTGAAGATATGCCATCGAACGTTCGCCTGATCGCTATCGATATCGATGGCACCCTCCTGCCAACCTCCGGCACGACCATCAGCCATCGCAATCGCCGTGCTCTGCGTGAGGCGCAGGCTGCCGGTCTGCATATCGTGATTGCCACGGGGCGCCGCCATCAGTATGCCGAACCGGTACTGGAGCAGGTGGGGCTTTCCCCCCGCACCATCATGATTTCGTCGAACGGGTCGGTCGTTCGTCACTTCGACGGAGAGCTCATGCGCCGCACCCTGCTGCCGGTGGAAAGCGCGCGGGCGCTCTGTCCTGTCCTTCGCCCCTTCGACCAGACCATGGTCTTTACCTTCGATCGCGAACGTGCGCCATCGCTCGTCGTGGAGAGCATGGCTTCCCTGCATCGCAGGATCAGCGCTTGGGTGGAGGCAAATCGGCATGACATGGTTGAGATTGCGCCGCTGGAGCGCTCTTTCGATCATGGCGAAGCGCCGATTCAGGGGATGCTGTGCGGGGACATTGCGCAGGTCCGCGTAGCGCAGCAGGCTTTAGAAGCCATGCCGCTCAGCGCCGATATCACCATGCACCGCACCGAATACGCGGAGCGCAACCTGGGCATTCTGGATCTGCTGCCGCTGGGCTGCTCGAAAGGCCACGCACTCGCCGACCACGCGCGCTCGCTGGGCCTGGATGCGGCTGAAGTGATGGCCATCGGGGACAACTTCAACGATCAGGCCATGCTCGAATACGCGGGACAGGCGGTGGTGATGGGCAACGCCGGCGAGGAGATGCAGGCTCTTGCTGCCCGCCACGATTGGGCCATGACCCTCAGCAACGACGAGGATGGCGTCGCCGAGACACTGGAACCGTTAATCCGCAGCGCGCAGCAGGCCCAGTCCCCCGGCCCACATGCAGGGAATCCTGACCCGGAAGTCGTAATGACCGAGAGCGGCATCCAAAGCCGGTAGGCCGGGCTTGCATGGTAGCCTACCGGGAAGGTGTTTTCTTTCCCAAAATCCCGCATTGCTGCATCCGTGCTGCTGTTAGCCGGGGTAGCGCTGCCTCTGGGTGCGGCCGAGCACATCACCTTGCGCAACGGTTTTGACCTGATCTGCGATCACCGTGAGATTTCCGGCGATCACGTGCGCCTGTATATGACTGCCACCGGAGCGGATTTTACCGAGGTCCCCAGCGCCGACATCATCAGCAGCGAGTTCGTGGCGCTGCCCGCGGCGAAAGATCCTGCACCCGCGCCGGCGATTGCGGCTCCGGCGCCGCCTCCCACTCCGGCTGAAATTCGCGAGATGGCAGCCAAGGCAGGCGCGGCGCACGATCTTGACGTTGAGCTGCTGGCCAGCGTGATCCGCGCGGAGAGCAACGGCAATGTGTACGCTGTCAGTCGTGCCGGCGCCCGCGGCTTGATGCAGCTGATGCCTGGCACGGCAACCAAGCTGGGTGTGACCGACAGCTTCCGCGCCGAGCAGAACATCAACGGCGGCACGGCATACCTGAACTCGCTGCTCGAGCGCTACCACGACAACCTTGCCCTGGCGCTGGCAGCCTACAATGCCGGTCCGGCGGCGGTTGCCAAATACCACGGCATACCGCCGTATCGCGAGACGCGACTCTACGTCGCCCGCATCATCCGCGACTTCAATCGTCGCAAGCTGGAGGCGACCCGCACCACCACCCTGGCCGCGACCGCCGCACCGTCCACTGCAGGCAATTGATCTTTCCAATCGCTTGCCTCATGGCGAAGCCCAACCGATCTGGAGCGACCGCGCATTGAAACCCAAGAAGCTCATCCTCCCGATTGCGGCCGCGCTGATCTTCGTCGCGCTTCTCGTCTATGGAAGTCACCGCACTCACTTCCGGTGGGACATCCTGGCCGAGCAGATGCAGTTCGTCAACTGGTGGAACATTCTGCTTGGAGTCCTGCTGATTTATGGCGCGTATCTGGTGCGCTCGTTCCGCTGGGTGGTCTTTCTTCGCCCAACGCGGCGATTGCCTCCGCTCTATCTGCTGGGCACGCAGGTCATTGGCTTCACCGCGGTGGCGCTGCTCGGCCGCGTCGCCGATCTGACGCGCCCCTATCTGGTCGCCCGCCGCAGCAAGCTTCCCCTCCCCTTGCAGGTCGCGATCTACACCGTCGAGCGCATGTTCGACGCGTGCTCCATGGCAACCATCGTCGGCGTGGCGCTGCTGCTGGCGCCCAATAAAGCGACCATGCCCCACCGCGAGATGGCCATGGCAGCGGCCAAGAGCGCGTTGCTCGGAGCAAGTGCATTGATCGTTCTGGCGGTTGCGGTACGGCTTGCCGGGGAAAAGTTGGCGCAGCTCTGCGAGACAGGTGTGGGCCACAAGCTGGGTGCGGCCGTTGCGGCGAAGATCCGCGGCTTCCGCGATGGCCTCGTCGCGGTCTCCGCGCCCGGATCGCTCCTTCCAGCAGCATTGCTGTCTCTGCTGATGTGGGCGATGATCTCTGGCGCCTACCTGCTCACGGTCCGGGCTTTTGTCGCATCGCCGATACTCGCGTCCATGACCCTGGGTCGTGCCGTCATCCTGATGGCCGCCAGCATGGTCGGTTCTGTCGTGCCCATCCCCATCGTCTCCTGGTTCGCGCAGATCCTCGTCCTCCAGCAGACGATGCAGCGTCTCTACAATGTGCAGGCGGAAGCGGCGCTTGCCTGCGGGGCGGGAATCACCTTCGTGACCTTCCTCTGCATCATTCCGGTGGGACTGCTGTGGTCGCGCTTTGAGCACATCTCGCTTACGCGGGTCGCCGAAGAGTCCGAGCACGACGCAGAGGAGCTTTCCACGCGCGCGCAGGCATGACCATGTCGGACAATTCAGCTACAGTTCCGCAACAACAGCACGCTAGCGAATACAGCGGGAAGCGACTTTTGATTCCGATCGGCCTTGTGCTCGCTGCAATTGTGAGCCTGTTTGCTCGTTTCCATGCGCCCGGACAGGGCTTCCTTGCCTTCTACGAAGATGACTTTTTCTATTACGCGCGCATCGCGCAGCGGATCGCGGCGGGCAGCCATTCCACGTATTCAGGCGCGTACATGACCAACGGCTACCATCCGCTGTGGATGCTGGTGATCGTGGCCCTCATGCGCCTCTTTGGCACTGGCATCGGGTTCTTCTACGCTCTTCAATGCCTGCTCGTCATTTGTGTGCTGGTCACGTATATCCTGTGTGAACGCACACTCGTCACGATTGCGCCCCGATCGGCATGGCTGCCGCAATTCGCCGCGGCCGCACTTGCTACGGCGGAGCTGGTACTCGCTTCGGGCGGCATGGAAGTTGCGCTCGCCGTCCCTCTGATCGCAGCGCTCGTCTACTACCGCCTCTGCCGTTTCACCTGGACCTTCTCCCGCGCCTTCGTGCTCGGATTGCTGTGTGCGGCGGTCGTGCTGGCGCGGCTCGATGCAGCCATCCTCGTCGCTAGTATGGCGGTATTTGATCTTCTCTGGTCCAGCGGCGCGCCGCCTCGACAGCGATTGCGCTGCGCCATCGCATTTCTCGGCGGCGTCATGCCGGTTGCACTCTACCTCGTACTAAATGAGCACTGGTTTCACACGCTCATGCCCGTTTCCGGAGAGGCGAAGCAGATGCGTTTTCATCGCTGGCCTTCTCCGATGTTCTTCAGCCGTCCTGCCTTTTCACCGCCGGAGCGGCTTTTTCTTGTGTTCCCATGCCTGCTTGCCACTATCGCCGGCATCGTTATTCTTGTTTGTTGTCCGGAGAGGCGCAGCCGCGTTCGCGGTGCCATCCCGTGCCTGCTGGCACTGCTGCTCTTCCCACTTCTCTTCGTCGTTGCGCTTTCGGTGCTCAGCGATTGGCCAATCTGGTCGTGGTACGCTTACCCGCTGGTCGCCTCCGGGATTGGAGGAGCGGCGCTGCTGCTCGCCTCCGAGCCGCCTTCTCCGCGCATCGTGCATGGGCTGCGCTGGCCGGCGTTGGCTCTGTTGTTACTGGCATGGAGTGCCGTGGGTTTATCCAATTGGCGCAATGCGACACGCCCGGACAAGGTCGGCTATTCGATTTATCTCGAAGCTGTCGATATTGCACGCTTCGACCGCACACATCCCGGTGTCTATGCCATGGGGGACCGCGCCGGCACCCCTGGCTTCCTACTGCATGAACCGCTCATCCAGTTGGAAGGCCTGGTGATGGACAAGGCCTTTCTTGCCGATATCCGCAAGCAGCGGCCGCTCGAGGAAGTGCTGCGCGAGTATGGCGTGCGCTACTACATCGCCACCAATCCCGTTGAAAGCCACGGATGCTGGCTGACCGCCGAGCCGCTCGTCGCTGGCCCGGATGCCCCGCACATGCGCGGCACTTTCTGTACGCAGCCGCTTGCCGAGTACCCGCACAGCGGCTTCAACACCGTCATTTTCGATCTCGCAGGTGGCCCCGCGCCTGCGCCGTGACGTTTGCGTATGTAGCTCGCCAAGCTGCTGGGGCATTTTTCCTACGAGCGTGTGAGGCCGCCAAACTAAGCTTTTGTGGCTGTTCGTAAAGGAAAGCGGCACCGAGATCCACTTCGATGCCTCGCGACACGGGGAAAATGCTCTATCGTAGAACTATCTATGAAGTGTCCGTACTGCGGCTTTGCGCAGGATCGCGTTGTGGATTCACGCGAGAGCAAGGAAGCCGACGCCATCCGAAGACGCCGCGAGTGCGAGCGATGCGAGAAGCGCTTCACCACCTATGAACGGATCGACGAGATCCCCTACATGGTGGTCAAGAAAGATGGGCGCCGCGAACGCTTCGAACGTCACAAGATCCTGAGCGGACTGCTGCTGGCCTGCCGCAAGCGGCCGTTCACTCCGGATAATCTGGAAAAAATCGTCGATGAGGCGGAGACTTTCTTGATCGACTCGCCCGAACGCGAGCGCACTACCAGCGAGATCGGCGAGCTCATCATGAACAAGCTCAAAGCCATCGACACGGTGGCTTATATCCGCTTCGCCAGCGTCTATCGCGACTTTACCGACGTGCGCGAATTCAAGGAAGAGCTGGAGCGGCTGCTGACTAGCAAGGATCAGTCGACCAAGCGGCGTGTGCCGGAACCCGCACCGCGCAAACCCCATCGACGCCAGCCATGAAGCCGGCCGCTCTGACATTGCTCCCGACATTGGACTACTAAGGACATCGCACGAAGAAAGACAAACTATGCCTAGACAACACACCATCACATTGATTCCCGGAGACGGCATCGGCCCCGAGGTAACGAACGCGGTTGTACGCATTCTCGAAGGCGCGGCAGCCGCCACCGGCGCGAGCTTTCAGTGGGAGAGCTTCGCCGTTGGCGCGGAAGCGTTCGAACGTTACAAGGAGTACATCCCGCGCGAGCTCTATGAATCCATCGAGCGCAACCGCGTCGCACTGAAAGGTCCGGTCACGACGCCGATCGGCGGCGGATTCGCGTCCATCAACGTCACGCTGCGCAAACAATTCGAGCTCTATGCGAATTTCCGCCCGATCCGCAACCTGCCGGGCACAGAGACGCGCTATCCGGGCGTGGACCTGGTCATCGTGCGCGAGAATACCGAGGATCTCTATGTCGGTCTCGAGCACGAAGTTGTTCCCGGCGTGGTCGAGTCGCTGAAGATCGTGACCGAAAAAGCTTCCACACGCATCGCGAAATTTGCGTTCGACTACGCGCGCAAGCACGATCGCAAGAAGATCCACGCGATCCATAAGGCCAACATCATGAAGATGTCGGACGGACTGTTTCTGCGCTGCGTGCGCGAAGTGGCGAAGGACCATCCCGAGGTCACCTACGGCGAACACATCGTCGACAACACCTGCATGCAGCTGGTCATGAACCCTTATCAGTACGACATGCTGGTGCTGCCCAATCTCTACGGTGACATCGTGAGCGATCTCTGCGCGGCCTTCGTGGGTGGACTCGGTCTGGTGCCCAGCGCGAACCTTGGCGAGAGCTGCGCCATATTCGAAGCGGTGCACGGCTCCGCGCCGGATATTGCCGGTCAGGACAAGGCCAACCCGACGGCGCTGCTGCAATCGGCGATCCTCATGCTGCACCACCTCGACGAAGCGGCGGCAGCGAACAAGGTGCAAGCCGCGCTCGACAAGGTCTATGCGGAAAAAACCATGCTGACGCGGGATGTTGGTGGTACCGCGGGCACGCAGGCTTTCGCCAACGCCGTGCTCGCCGCGTTGTAATCACGAAACCTGCACGACTCACGAGAAAGGATCGCAATGCCGTTGCCGACTCGATCGTTCCCCCTGCTGCTCTGCTGTGCACTGTTGATGAGCGCCGGCTGCAAGCGCTCTGCACCAAGCGAAAACGCAGGCTCGCCGTCTACCGCGCAAGGCGCCGTCACACAGATTGATCCCGCAACGGCGGGCAGCATCGAGGGCACAGTGCACCTCATCGGCAAGGCGCCGGAGCGCATCGAGATCGACATGGCTCAGGATCCGGCGTGCGCCATGAGCCCCTATGGGAAGAACCTCACTGAAGGCATCGTGAGCAACGATGGCAAGCTCGCGAATGTCTATGTCTACGTGAAGGACGGCCTGGGCAACAAAATCTACGCTGCACCAACCGAAGCGGCCGTGCTCGATCAGAAGGGCTGCCGTTACGTGCCGCACGTACTGGCTGCCATGGTGGGTCAGCCGGTTGAGTTCCGCAACTCCGATCCGACCATGCACAACGTGCACATGCAGCCGACCGTTGGCGGGAATCAGCAGTTCGACATCTCGCAGCCGCCCAACGGTGGCACCACCCGCCATGCCTTCGCCAAGCCGGAGCTGATGATCCCGGTGCGCTGCAACAATCATCCCTGGATGGAAGCCTTCCTGAACGTCGCGCCGAATCCGTTTTTCGCCATAACCGCAGAGGACGGCCACTTTGCCATCCATGGCCTGCCGCCTGGCACCTATACGGTAGTTGCGGTACAGGAGCAGCTCGGGCAGCAGCAGGCAACAGCGGCGGTGACCACTCACGGCACGGCGAACGCGGACTTCAGCTTCAAAGCGAAATAGGCGAAATAACGAAATAACAAGGACTAAAGCGCAGGGATAAGGGATCACACTCCCTATTCCCTCCGTCCTATGCTCTGACTTCCCAGCTTTTCGCGATAAAATTACTGAATCTCATCAACAGCGAAGAGGCCAATGGCAGAGAGACTGAGGGTTGGCATACTCGGCGCTACCGGCACTGTCGGTCAGCGCTTCATCCAGTTGCTGGACGGGCACCCGTTCTTCGAGGTGACGTGGCTTGCCGCGAGCGATCGCTCCACCGGCCGTCGCTACGAAGACGCCGTGCGCTGGAAGCTGGACACGGCCATTCCCGCAGCCGCGCGCTCGCTGCCGCTTTCGCCTGCGGCACCTGACAACGCGCCCTCAATCATCTTCGCCGCGCTCGATACCGATATCGCCCGCGAACTTGAACCGCAGTTTGCCGCAGCTGGTTGCGCGGTCATCTCTAACTCTAGCGCCTTCCGCATGCAGGACGATGTGCCGCTGGTCATTCCTGAGGTCAACCTCGATCATCTGTCCCTGCTCGAATCCCAGGGCTGGCGCAAGCAATCCGGCGGATACATCGTTACCAATCCGAACTGCTCCGCTATTGGGCTGGTGCTCGCGCTCAAGCCGCTCGCGGACCGCTTCGGTATCGAAAGCATCTTCGTCAGCACCATGCAGGCGGTCAGCGGAGCCGGATATCCGGGCGTGCCGTCTCTGGACATCCTGGGCAACGTCGTTCCCTTCATCAAAAATGAGGAAGAGAAGATGGAAGCGGAGACGATGAAACTGCTGGGCACGCTCGACGGCGCTTCGGTCCGTCCCTATGCGGCCCGCATGAGCGTCCATTGCAACCGTGTGGCCGTTGAAGATGGCCACACCGAGAGCGTCTCGATCAAGCTGCGCACAGCCGCAACGCGTGAGCAGGTACTAGCTGCCTGGAGTGAGTTCCAACCCCTGGTGCAGCATCAGCTCCCAACCGCGCCCGCGCAGCCTGTCGAATTCCTCGCAGCGGAAGATCGCCCGCAACCGAAGCTCGATCGCATGCGCGGAGCGGGCATGGCCAGCACGGTTGGCCGCCTCCGTCCCTGTCGCCTGCTGGACTGGAAGTTCACGGTTCTCTCGCACAACACCATTCGTGGCGCGGCGGGCGCGGCTCTGCTGAATGCCGAGCTTCTGATGCAGCTTGGAAAACTGAGCGGTGCACACGGAACCCATTCCGTCACTGCTCGGGCGGCTGTCACCGCATGAAGCTCGTCGTCATGAAGTTTGGCGGCACCTCGGTTGAGGACGCCGCCGCCATCCGGCGCACTGGCGACATCGTCGCGGGCCGAGTCGCGCGCGGTCTGCAACCCGTGGTCGTTGTCAGCGCCATGGCGCGGGTGACCGACCAGCTGCTGAACGCCGCTATTGTCGCGGGGCGCGGCGACAAGGCTGGCGCACTCGCCACCAGTGTTGCCCTGCGCGCTCGCCATCACCACGCCGCCGGCGAGCTGATTCCACCAACCGCTCTCGCGCCGATCACCAACTTCATCGACGAGCACTTCGATGCGCTCGACGAGCTGCTGCGCGGTCTGGCGGCGGTTGGCGAGGTCACGCCGCGCACCACCGATATCGTCGCCTCGTATGGCGAGCGTCTCTCCAGCTACATCGTCGCCGCCGCGTTCAGCGCCTCCGGAATAGCCGCTACGCATGTCGATGCGCGCGATTGCATCATCACCGACGCGCAGCATATGAAGGCCATCCCGCAGGATGACCTGATTGCCGCGCGACTGCGCCAGCATGTGCAGCCGCTGGCGCAGGCCGGCCGCGTCGCAGTGCTGGGCGGCTTTATCGGCTCGACGCCCGAGGGTGTCACCACCACGCTGGGCCGCGGCGGCTCGGATTTCAGCGCTGCACTCATCGGTGGCGGTCTGCATGCGGAGTCGATCGAGATCTGGACCGACGTCAACGGCATCATGACGACCGATCCACGCATCTGCCCCGACGCGCTTCGCGTGCGCACCATCAGCTTCGACGAAGCTTCCGAGCTGGCCTACTTCGGCGCGAAGGTGTTGCACCCCGCCACCATCCTGCCCGCTGTGGAGAAGAACATCCCGGTGCTGGTGCTGAACTCGCGCGACGCGCAGAACGAAGGCACACGCATCACCGCGCTGGCGCCGCACTGCCGCAGCCCCTTCAAATCCATCGCGGCCAAGAAGCGGCTCACCATCATCGACATCGTCGCCAACCGCATGCTGATGTCGCACGGCTACCTGAAAGCCGTCTTCGAAGTCTTCGATCGCCACAAATGCTCGGTCGATATGGTCTCCACCTCGGAGGTCAGTGTTTCGCTTACGGTAGATTCCAACGAGCGTCTCCCGGAGATTGCCGCAGACCTGCGCAAGTTCGCGGATGTAAAGTACGAGGGACGGAAGGCGCTGATCTGCATGGTGGGCGAAAATATCCGCGGACATAATGGCATTGCCGCCCAGGTCTTTGGCGCCGTCGCGCACATCAACCTGCGCATGATCTCGCAGGGCGCATCGGAGATCAACATGAGCTTCATGATCGAGGAAGATGACGTGGAAGAGGCGATCCGCTCGCTGCACTCTGTTTTCTTCACCGATCCTGATCCATCCATCTTTGATCTTGAAGCACGCAGGGATCTGGAAACACGCGCGGTAGCGCAGACGGCGGGAGGCAAGCAATGATCTTCCTCATCCTTGGCCGCGGGAAAACAGGCTCCATCGTTGCCGATGTCGCGCACGAGCGTGGCCACGGTGTACGGGTCATCGGTGAAGAAGAGAATCGCAATGCCTCTGCTCTAACCCCGCCGTTGCTGACGCAGGTGGACGCGGTCATCGACTTCACCACCGCGGCAGCGGCCATCCACAATATCCGCGCTTGTCTGTCGAATGGGGCGAAGATCGTCGTGGGTACCACCGGCTGGTACGACCGCCTGAACGAAATGCGCGCGCTCTGCGAGCGCCGCGATGCCGCTCTGCTCTACGGCACCAATTTTTCGGTAGGTGTGCAGGTGATGCTGCGCCTGGTACACGATCTTGCGATCGGTACGAAAGGATATGAGCTCTCCATCTCCGAGACCCATCATGCCAGTAAGCAGGACGCGCCCTCCGGCACCGCTCTATCCTTGCAACAGACGGTTCGCGAGGCCGGCCCGGAACTCGATGCCGCGATCACCTCGCAGCGCGAGGGCGATGTCGCCGGCATTCACGAGTTGCAGGCCCGCTCTGCAAACGACCTGATCACCATCCGGCATGAGGCCTTCTCGCGCCGTGGTTTCGCGGAGGGCGCAATCCGCGCCGCCGAATGGCTCTCCACCCGCACCGGCTGCTACGACTTCACCGATATCTACCCGCAGTTGCAGTAAGCCTGCGCGCATAGGTTGGCCCCGTCGTTGCAGGAATTTTGACCGCCGCGAAGAACCGCGTACCGGACGGGTGCGACCAAAGGGAGCACCCACCACAAATGCACCGCAGGCGCGCCCGCCCGTACGGCCAGTACCTGATATTCTCGGCTCGGTATGGAGCTACGCGGCTGCGGCACGGCACTGGTCACACCTTTTCGCCCGGACACTACCATCGATGTGCAGGCGCTGGCCGCGCTGGTCGAATGGCAGATCGCGAGCGGGATTCAGTTCCTGGTTGCCTGCGGCACCACTGCGGAGACGCCAGCGCTCAGCGACCGCGAGGCACTCGATGTGATTCGCGTTATTGTCCGCGTGGCCGGGGGGCGCGTCCCGGTCGTTGCCGGATGCACCCACAACGCCACCCGCGAAGCTGTGGAGCGCGCGAAGGCGGTTGCGGCCGTTCGCGGCGTGAACGGAATCCTGACCGCCAACCCCTACTACAACAAGCCGACGCAGGAGGGCCAATACCAGCACTTCCGCGCCATCGCGGAGTCGGTGCCGCTGCCCGTTGTGATTTACAACATCCCCGGCCGTACGGCGTGCAACCTGGAACCGGCGACAGCGGCTCGCCTGGCAGGTGACTGCCCGAATATTTACGCAGTAAAGGAATCGAGCGGAAGCCTGCAGCAGATCACGGAACTGATTCATGCGCTGGACGGCACGAAAGTGCGCGTGTTCGCAGGCGACGACAACATCGCACTCGCCGCCATCGCCGTCGGCGCTGCGGGACTGGTTTCCGTTGCCTCGAACGAAATCCCTGCAGAGATGCAGCAGATGATTGTCGCCGCATTGAGCAATGACTGGACCACCGCTCGCGCGCTACAGCGCCGTTACTATCCTTTGCTGCTCGCCAATTTCTGGGAGACCAGCCCGGGACCGGTGAAGTACATCCTGGCGCGCATGGGACGGATAGCTCCGGTGTGGCGCCTGCCGATGGTCGCGCCCTCTGCTCCCGTTGCCGGGCGGCTGGACGCGCTCATGGACGCGATGCACCTCGTGCCCGCGACTAAATAGCTGAACGCCGCTTCCGCAACGGCTGAACCGCTTAGGAGTGGCCGGGAGTATCAACGCAGGACGCCGTTACACTAATTTCATCCATGCGTGTACAGCATCCACTTCAGCAGGAAATCGAGCGTCACTTCGCCGCCGGCGCTGCCGCCGTTCAGGATCCAGCGGCGCTGGACGCGTTCACGCAACTGCGTGGCGAGCTCAACAGCGGCCGCATCCGCTCCGCCGAACCGGACCCGACAGCACCTTTCGGCTGGCGCGTGAACTCCTGGGTCAAGCGCGGCATCCTGCTTGGCTTCCGCATCGGCCAGCTCACGGCACTCGGCAACCACGATCTTTCTTTCGTCGACAAGGGCACATTCCCGGCGCGCACCTTTTCACCGGATGAGGGCATCCGCATCGTTCCTGGGGGCTCTTCGGTGCGCGAGGGCGCGTATCTGGCACGCGGGGTCATTTGCATGCCGCCGATGTATGTGAACGTCGGCGCTTATGTCGATGAAGGCACGCTGGTCGATTCGCATGCGCTGGTCGGCAGTTGCGCGCAGATCGGCAAGCGCGTGCACCTGAGCGCAGCAGCGCAGATCGGGGGGGTGCTCGAGCCGGTAAACGCCAATCCGGTCATCATCGAGGACGACGTGCTCGTCGGAGGCAATTGCGGCGTCTATGAAGGGACGATCGTGCGCGAGCGCGCCGTGCTTGCGGCCGGCACGGTCCTGACCCGCGGCACGCCTGTATATGACATCGTGAACGGGGTGATTCACAAAGCTGACCCAGCCGCCTCCGGAGAAGAGCCGAAGCCGCTGGTCATCCCCGCCGGCGCCGTCGTCGTCCCCGGATCGCGGGCACTCACGCGGGGCCGCGCGGCAGAATGGGGGCTCAGCCTGTACGCGCCCGTCATCGTCAAATATCGCGATGACAAGACCGACCTCAGCGCGGCTCTGGAAGACCTGCTGCGCTAGCCGTTAGCGGCCCCGGGCGACCATTTTCGGCTGCTCGCGCCACTTCCCTTTGTCCGCATCCCACTACCTGCTAGCATTTTCTATTCATGTCTAAAGGCAAGCTGCAAATCATACCCATTGGCGGACTCGGCGAGTTCGGCATGAACTGCATGGCCATCCGCTGGGACGAAGACATCTTCGTCATCGATGCCGGCCTCATGTTCCCGGAGAGCGATCTGCTCGGCGTCGACATTGTTGTGCCGGATATCACCTATCTCATCGAGAATCGCTCTCGCGTACGCGGGATCGTCCTTACCCATGGCCACGAGGATCACATCGGCGGCCTGCCCTGGCTGCTGCGCGAGCTGAATGTTCCAGTCTATGCCACGGAGTTCACGCTGGCCTATGTCGAAGGCAAGCTCGAAGAGCACAAGCTGCTGGACAATGCCGAGCTGATCGAGATCGAGCCCAAGCGCAAGTTCCATCTCGGCCCCTTCACCATCGAGCCCCTCCGCGTCACCCATAGCCTGGTCGATTGCGTTGCGCTCGCCATCGAAACACCAGTTGGCATCGTGATTCACACTGGCGACTTCAAGGTCGATCTTTCGCCGCCCGACGGCCACGCCTTCGATCTTTCCAGTTTTGCTGAGTACGGGAAGCGCGGCGTGCTGGCGCTGCTGCAGGACTCCACTAACGTGGACCGTGCCGGCTATACACCGAGCGAATGGGCGGTGCGGCCACGACTGGACGAGGTCTTCTCGCGCACCCAGCGCCGTCTCTTCTTTTCCTGCTTCTCGTCATCCATCTACCGTCTCCGCATTGCGCTGGAGTTGGCGCAGAAACACGGGCGCAAAGTAGCGATCGTCGGGCGCTCCATGCTCGAGTCCTCAGAGATTGCGCAGGATCTCGGCTATTTGAGCATTCCCGGCGATCTCCTCGTTCATCCCGGACAGATCAAGGACTACTCTCCGGACCAAGTCTGTGTGCTCATCAGCGGCACCCAGGGCGAGCCGATGTCCGCGCTCTCCCGCGCTGCGGTGGATAACCACAAGCACGCAAAAATCGAGCGCGGAGATACCGTCGTGCTCAGCTCGCGCGTGATCCCTGGCAACGAGAAGAGCATTTATCGCGTGATCGACCACCTCTGCCGCCGGGAAGCGAATGTCATCTTCGATGACGGCCAGTCCGGCCTGATTCATGTCAGCGGCCACGGCAGCCAGGAAGAGCTGCGGCTGATGATCAATCTTGTTCGCCCGAAGTTCTTTGTGCCCGTGCACGGCGACTTCCGCCATCTGCAGCGCCACGCGCGGCTGGCCATGGACATCGGCATCTCGGAGAACGCGTACCTGCTCGAAGACGGAGACGTCCTCGAGCTTGACCAGACCAGCGCGACCAAGAACGGCAAGGTTGCCGCAGGCCGCGTGCTGCTCGATTCCGGAGCTTCCGGCAATGTGGTCGAGGACATGATCATCCGCGACCGCCGCCACCTCAGCGAAGATGGCCTGGTGATTGCGATCATCACGATCAACAAGCTCACCGGCCGCGTGGAAGGGGTCCCGGAGTTTGTGACGCGTGGCTTCGTCGCGGGCGACCTAGAACTGGGCGAGCAGGCCAAAGATATCGTCGGCAAAACACTCGTAGATTCGAACGCCGAAGAGCGCGCAGACCAGGTGCTGATCAAGGAAAAGATCCGTGTCGACCTGAAGCGCTACATCCAAAGGCAGACCTCCAGCCGCCCCTTCATCATGCCGATTATCCTGGAGATATGAAGACTGAGGTCGCCGTCGAGCTTGTCACCGCAATGCAGTTTGCCGAAGCGCGCGAACGCCTGCGTGGCGCGGTACTACACACCCCGCTGGTGCGGTTAACATCCCTCACAGACACGGCAGCGTATCTCAAACCGGAGAGCCTGCAACCCATCGGCAGCTTCAAGCTGCGCGGCGCCTACAACGCCGTCGCACAGTTGAGCGAGGCCGAGCGCCGCCGCGGCGTCATCACCTATTCCAGCGGCAACCATGGGCAGGGCGTGGCTTACGCCGCGCGCGCCTTCGGCATTCCCGCGGTCATCGTCATGCCGCGGAACGCGCCGGAGATCAAGCGCCTGGCAACGACCGCACTGGGCGCGCGGATCGTCGATGTGGGCCCGGCGAGTTCCGAACGCCGCGAGCGTGCCGAATCGCTCGCCGCGGAGCATGGTTACACCATCATCCCGCCCTATGATGACCCGGCAATCATCGCCGGCCAGGGCACCTGCGGCCTCGAGATACTGGCCGACTGTCCTGAGATCGATCTGGTGCTCGCGCCCGTCGGCGGCGGCGGGCTCCTCAGCGGTGTGGCAGCAGCGATCCGTCAACAACGTCCGGAGTGTCACGTCATCGGTGTAGAGCCGGAGTTAGCCGGCGATGCGGCGGCCAGCCTGCGCCAGGGCAGGATTGTCGAGTACACCGCCGAACAGACGACCCGCACGCTGGCCGATGGCCTGCGAACCCAGAGCCTCGGCATTCTGAACTTCGCGCATATCCAGCATTATGTCGGACGCGTTATTACCGTGACCGAGCACGAGATCGAGCAGGCGATGCGCCATATCGCCTGGGATGCTCGCCTGATCGCCGAACCCAGCGGCGCCGTCGCCACTGCAGCGCTGCTGTTTCATAAAGATGAACTGCCGCCCCACCGTACGGCTGTCGCTATCATCAGCGGTGGCAACGCGGAGCCCGCCACGTTGCTGCGGGTGCTCGGGACCGCATAAAGACGGCTTCCGGCGTTATGCTGAGCACGTGAAGCCTCTTCGTTCCAAAGTTCAACACGCCCCGATGGTTCTCTTCTGCACCAGTCTTGCATTGGCGACTTCTGCCGTTGCGGAGAAGCCTCCCTCCGGCCCCATCGCTACCGTGTTACGTAACACCCCGGTTTTCGTCCAGGCGGATACCAGCTCGCAAAAACTGGATTCGATCACACCGGGACGAGAGATGGTGATCGTCGAACAGAATGGCCCGTGGCTGCGCGTCTTTGCCAACACCGATGTCCAGCAGAACCAATCGGAAGACACACCGGTTTTCGGTGGGGACTCAGCCTCGCCGCCCATCTCCGGCTGGATCCAGGGCAAGGGCGTCGTTTCCGCAGTCACGCCAAACGCCGACAACATTCTCTTCGGGGCCGCTGCCGGTCAGGAAGCCAGGGCCAGCGACACCCACGGCTCACGCGCCATGGCGCAGGCTGCGCGGCTGCTCTACGCGCGCGATGCTCAGATCTTTCCCCAGGGACCGCATGCCGGCGAGGCTGCATGGCGCGCTGCAGACATCCGCTGGCAACTGGAAAAAGTCGATGTCTACTCGCGTCCATCGGCGCACGAGAAAGAGTCCTGGCTGCGTCAGCAGATCGATGAAAGCGAGATGAAAAAAATCATCAAGCGCTTCCCCGGCTCGAAGTTCGCCGACCTGGCTGCCTATGACATGCTGGACAACAAAGTATGCGGCGACTGGCAAGGCTCAACAAAGTGCCCGGAGAAGGAAGCGGAGCTGTTCCAGAAATACGCCGACGAGCACGCCAACTCGCCGAAAGCTCCCGAAGCGCTCTTCGAAACTGTCTATCGCTACGCAGCGGCGGGTGACATCTACGCTGGCGACAATAACGACAAAAAAGCCGCCGAAGATCGCGATCACGCGAAGGCTGTCGCGACGCATCTGCAACAGAAGTACCCGCAGAGTGACTACTCTGCTCGTGCAGCCACTCTGATATACCAAATGGAGCAGTCTATCCCCATCTATGGCGCAGAGCGCGATTGAGCTCGCTTGAACGCGCCCCAGGAAGTGCGTGAACGATTACATCGTCTCGGTCCTGCTCGGCATCGTCGAGGGCCTCACGGAGTTTCTGCCCGTCAGTTCGACCGCCCATCTGCGGATCGCGGAGGCGCTGCTCCACATCAATCTCGCCGATCCATATTGGAAGATGTACACCATCGTCATTCAGCTCGGCGCCATCGTCGCGCTCCTCTTCCTCTTCATTGGCCGCATCCTTGAATTTATCCGCACCTTTCCCAAAGGCGAGAGCGGCGACCGCACCGCGCTGAATCATCCTCTCTCGCTCACACTCATCGCCTTCGTCTGCACCGCAATACCAGCCTTCCTGCTTACCAAGATCATCGGCAAGCACCTGGAGAGCCTGCGACTCATGGCGACCTCGCTGATGGTAGGCGGAATCGTGATGTGGGTGGTGGATGCCTGGAGCGTGCGGCAGACATCAGTTACCGAAGACGTTGAGCACATGACCCTCGGTCAGTCGATCTGGATTGGGCTTTGCCAGGTAACGTCGGCTGTCTTCCCCGGCACTTCACGTTCCATGTCGACCATCGCCGCAGGCCAGGTTGTTCGTATGACGCGCTCCGCCGCGCTCGAGTTCAGCTTCCTCGTCTCCATCCCAACCA
The DNA here is from genome assembly GCA_036378335.1 of Acidobacteriaceae bacterium. Classification (GTDB taxonomy): domain Bacteria; phylum Acidobacteriota; class Terriglobia; order Terriglobales; family Acidobacteriaceae; genus KBS-83. The sequence continues at coordinate 28,174 of DASUWP010000349.1, forward strand.
TGATTGCGGCCACCGGTTACGATCTGCTCCGCACTCTGCACCCCGGACATACGGACGTAGCGGAAGCCATCGCGCCGCTGGTGATGACCGGCCACGGCTGGATCGTGCTCTTCATCGGCTTCGCCGTTTCGTTCTTTATTGCGTTGCTGGTGGTGGAGTGGTTCCTGATGTGGGTACGCCGTCATGGCTTCGTGATTTTTGCCCTCTACCGCATCGTGCTCGCTGCACTTTTGTTCGGGCTCGGCAGGAAGCTGATGGGCGCCTGAACTCTTCTAAATAAATATAGTTGACAGCGTCAATAGATAAAGTTGACGATGTCAAGTATGAGCGTTTCCCAACTTCCCGTTGCCGAAGAAACAGTATCGCGATTCCGTCGCTTTACCCGCTTCTATACCCGCCTGGTCGGTACGCTCCAGGACGGGATCTTGGGCTCCTCCCTTTCGCTTGCAGAGGCGCGCGTGCTCTATGAGCTCGCCAACCAGCAGGCACCTACGGCAAAGGACGTCGCTTCCGCGCTGGGGCTTGATCCGGGATACCTCAGTCGTATTCTGAGCCGCTTCCAGAAGGATGCTTTGCTCAAGCGAGCAGCGTCACGCGAGGATGCGCGGCGTCAAACGCTTCAGCTCACGCGCAAAGGGCTGGCGCTGTTCCAGGACCTCAACCATCGCTCCGACCTGCAGGCGCAGGGAGTGCTGAGTCCATTGAAGCCCGAGCAGCGCGAGTCGCTGGTCGCTTCCATGGGGCGGATCGAAGCGCTCCTGGGGAATGGAGCAGCGGATCCCAAGGCATTCACGCTCCGCCAGCATCGTCCGGGAGATATGGGCTGGGTGGTGCACCGCGAGGGTGCGCTGTACGCGCAGGAGTATGGCTGGGATGAGCGCTTCGAGGCGCTGGCCGCGCGCGTAGTCGCCGGCTTCATCGACCACTTCGACCCGGCGTGCGAGCGCTGCTGGATCGCTGAGCGCGAAGGCGAAAGCCTGGGCCACATCTTCCTGGTGAAGCATCCGGACCGCCCGGGTGTCGCCAAGCTCCGCCTCCTGCTGGTCGAGCCCGCGGCGCGCGGCATGGGGCTCGGACACGCGCTCGTAGCCGAGTGCATCCGCTTCGCTCGCGAAGCCGGCTATCAGAAGATCACGCTCTGGACACAGAGCATCCTTACCGCTGCGCACCGCATTTACCACGACGCGGGCTTCCGGCTCGTCCACCAGGAACCCCACCATAGTTTCGGTAAAGACCTCATCGCTCAGACCTGGGAGCTCGACCTGGTCTGAGCCGTCGGAATTCCCTCTGAGCCCTCAGGGATTCCCGTAATCCGCCTGCTTCGACCACATCGCTCGGCGTAAACGGCCGATGGAGCGAGCTCAGCTGCAACGCGCATCCGCGGATGGCAAATCCCCTTGGCAAGGTCGATTCCTTTGATTTGCTTTCTCTCGATCACGCGCCTGCCGCTTTGCGACAATGGAATGGCTCTGGCGTGTCGGCTCCCGGCTCATTGGCACGACCGTTTTCACAGAAGGTGTTGGGTGTGTAACGACTACCCGACGCAGCTTTTCTGTTAAGAAAAGCTGCTCTGCACGGGTGCGGATGACCACACTTATCTATGAAAACGGTCTTAATGGGCGGTCGCTGCTTCGCGTCCCCTTTAGAAAGCCATGAAGCCACTCAAGATCGCGCTGACGCCCACCGGCAATCGCAGGCTCAACGAGCTGGTTGGGGTCTCGTTGATCGCCACCGCCGGCCTCCTTCTTCTCTCACTTGTCTCCTACCGGCCCACCGATCCCTCGTTTAACACCGTAGGCGGAGGCGCCGCACACAACTGGGCCGGCATCTTCGGCGCCACGCTCAGCGATCTGCTCTTCCAGTTCGAAGGCTTCGCCGCCTTCTGCCTGCCCCTGATGCTCGGCCTTTTCGGCCTCAGCTGGATCCGCTCGCGCGCCATCGGCGCGCCCCGCTCGAAAGTCGCCGGCTTCGCGCTCTTCCTGTTCATCACGCCCGCTGTCTTCGGTCTGCTTCCGGGCCACATGCACTGGCTCGGTGCGATCCCCGTAGAGGGCGTGCTCGGCCGTTTGCTGGTCGACGGCATGACCGCCGTGCTCAATTACCCCGGCACCTGCGTGCTGGTCGCGACGCTGCTGCTCATTGCAGTCCTGCTCTCGACGGCATTCTCCTTCGGCAACCTGCGCCAGTGGCTAGTGGTGCGCTTCGCTTTCGTCTACGCTTGGCGAGACCGTTGGCAGAACTGGAAGCTTCGCAGGGCCAAGAAGCGCGCCGCCCGCGCCGCGGACCGAACCATCCGCGC
>DASUWP010000350.1:0-5257 GCA_036378335.1 Acidobacteriaceae bacterium
TAACCCGCGCGGTACCCAATGCCCCGAGTAACTGGATAAGCCCCGTAGCCAGACAGAGATAAGGGCTAAAGCACGATGGCAGGTAACGCCTGATTCTGCTCGGCCAGCAGTAGCTTGTTTGCCAACAAACTCATCCGTTCACAAAGGGCCCGTTCCGCACTCACACGCGCCAGCGCCGGAAGATTGTTGCTCTCCGAGAGATGGGCCAGGACCACGTAGGTAGCCTGTCCATCATAGTTCCGCTCCAGAAAGTCGGCGGCAGCTTCGTTGGAGAGGTGGCCCACGCGCGACATAACGCGCTGCTTGACGCTCCAGGGATACGGCCCATCGCGCAGCATTTCGGTATCGTGATTCGATTCCAGCATCAGAACGTCGCAACGCCGGAGTGCCTGGCGGGCATTAGCGGGCATATAGCCAAGATCGGTGGCAAAGCCGATGCGGACTCCCTCACCCTCAAATACGAATCCCACCGGATCCGCAGCATCGTGCGGAATCGTGAACGGCTCGACATCGATATCCCCCACGGCAAAACGCTTCCCTGCTTCGAAGTACGCCACCGAGGGCAAAGCAGCGGGATCGCGCTCCGCAGGACCGGCGTCCTCGCAAAATTCGCTCTCGGCTTCGTCGCTTGCGGCCGACATCTCAGGCACGACAGCAGTGGCTTCCTGCTCGCGCTGCCGAAGCCAGTCGGAATAAGTCATGCGCTTCCGCGGACGCATCCAGCGCATCCATGCGCGATGGGTCATCTCCGTGAAGTAGACCGGAATACCCAGTTTGCGAGCGAGAACCGCCACTCCCTGAACGTGGTCCTGGTGCTCATGCGTGATCAGGATGGCGTCCAGCGCGCGCGGATCCTCGCCCGCGGTGTGCATACGCTTCAGAATCTCGCGGCAGGAAAGTCCAGCGTCCACCAGGATGCGGGTGCGCCCGGTGGCGATGACTGTGCTGTTTCCCTTCGAACCGCTCGCCAGCACCGTCATCCGCATCATGGAAAAAGCATACGCGCATGTGGCAACAAATACAGAGAAAAGCGGAGGAAAACCGGTAAAACAGGTAACAGTCGCAGAATCCCGAGAATGTGCTTTTCACCGCCGTTGCCCGTGGATCCTGATTGACTCCCCTATTGCCCAAACGCGCCTGAGTGCGGCTGGCGGCGCTGCCAATCCCGCAGCTTCGCGTGGGCTTCGGGCCGTTGTTCCGGGAAGCGCTCGGCCTGGAGCAGCCAATACACCACGGCCTCCAGCTCGCGTGCGCGGAGATACGGCAGGAGTTCGTCCCATGTCGGCGCTCCGGGGTAGGAGGCCAACGCGGCCTCGATTCCCTCGGGCGCGGTCCGGACCAGGCACGCCACATCCCATGCAGTCGGGCCGCCGCAGGCATCCTCGAAGTCGGTCCAGAGCCAGCCCTTGTTTGTCTTGAGCAGGTTTTTGCGATGCGCGTCGCCGTGAATCGGCTGGATCGCGCGCCCGCCATAGCGCAGCGTTTCGGCGAGACGCCAATGCGTTTCGCGCAACTGGATCAGCTCTCCACCAGAGAGCGCGCGGCGCCCTTCAAGGAATTTCAGCCATCGGGTGATCTCGTTGAAGATTTCCAGCAGCGGCAGCTCGCCACCCGGATCCGAAGGCTGATAACCACGCAAGGTTTCATGCAGATCGCGCAGCATGGGACCGGCTTCTGCAGTCGCGATCATGGCCTCGCGCTCGTGCTCCACCCACCGCCAGAAACTCATCGTATAGCCGTCATACTGATGTGGCCCAGGCGGCAGCAGATCCGTGGGCGGCACTACCGGAGCGCCCTGCGCATGCAAGTACGCGGCAACCGATACATCCCTCCCCAGCCATGCACTGACCGGCCGGCGCAGCAGGGCGGTCGTCGTGGCGACACGGGCCAGCAGAGGCACCGGTTTGAGATGCACCAGCATGTTCGCACCATCAGCAATCACCTCCGCGTTGCTGACCGTGATGCCATGCGCCTGCGCTACCTGCTCGGCTGCGCGTACTGCGCCTACGCTGAGTCCATCCATGTGATCTCTCCAAAAGACAATTGCAGAAGACTACAGACAACCACAGACAGCCGCAGAGCTTGTGTCAAGAACTGTCAGACTCCCAAACGGATGCTGACGTTGTCTGATGTGGCCTGCCGTTATCTGTTTTTCCCTCTAGCTTTTGTACTCAAAAAACCCCTTGCCCGACTTTCGTCCACGCCAGCCTGCGTCGACCATGCGAACGAGCAGCGGGCACGGACGGTACTTCGGATCGCCCAGCCCCTCTTCGAGCACGCGCATGATGTCCAGGCAGACGTCTAGTCCGATAAAGTCCGCAAGCGTCAATGGACCCATTGGATGCGCCATCCCGAGCTGGAATACTTTGTCGACGGCCTCAGGCGTGGCGACACCCTCCATCACGGCGAACATCGCCTCATTCAGAAGCGGCATCAGCACGCGGTTCGAGACGAAGCCGGCGGCGTCGTTCACCTCGACGGGTGTCTTGTCCAGCCGTTCGGACAGAGCCTTCACAGCATCGAAGGTCGCCTGCGAAGTCTGCAGACCGCGAATCACCTCCACCAATTGCATCACCGGCACCGGGTTGAAGAAGTGCATGCCAATGACGCGGTCCGGGCGGATGGTAGTCGCAGCGAGCTTGGTGATTGAGATGGACGACGTATTCGAGGCCAGAATCGCATGCGCGGCAAGCAATGCATCGAGTTCTTGAAACAGAGCCTGTTTGATCGCGAATCGCTCCGTGGCAGCTTCTACCACCAGGTCGCAGCCGGCAAGCGCCTTGCGGTCGAGCGTGCCGGTGATCCGTGCTCGTGCTGCATCGGCATCGGCCTGCGCCAATTTGCCCTTCGCGACTTCGCGCGCCAGATTCTTCTCGATCGTGCCCAGGCCGCGATCGAGTGCGCCCTGTTCCACCTCTGCCAGCACCACCGGGAACCCGCTGCGGGCAAAGACATGGGCAATCCCATTGCCCATGGTCCCGGCACCGACCACCCCCACGCGCGCGATCTCGGACATTCTCTGGCTCCTCCAAAACCACGTTTTGGAAAACTCATGAGTGTAACAGGAGGGAGAAAGTCGGCAAATCAGTGTCCAGCATCGGCAGCCGGCTTCATCGCTTTGGGCGGCCTCCGCATGATGAAGGGCAGCGGCGAAAGGCAGAGGATGGTGATGCTGAGAATAAAGAACGCGTTCTTGTAGCTGAGCATCGAGGCCTGCCGGACCATTTGCTGATAGGCGCGGCCATAGGCGAGTTGCGCCGCCGTAGAGGAGCCCTGACCCAACCGCATCAGGCCGGCCTGCGTCTGTGCAAGATAGTCACGATAGACCCGACCGTCCGGCCTGACATGACTGGCCAGGTTTTGCTGATACACCTGGCTGCTGCGCGCCAGAAACGTTGTAAGAAGCGCCGTCCCCAGGCTGCCGCCCAGGTTGCGCGCGAAGTTGGAAAAGGATGAGATCTGATTGTTCTTCTCACGCGGGACCCCCACGTAGTTCAGCGTGCTGATGGGGATGAAGATGAACGCCAGACCCAATACCTGGTAAATGCGCCACAGCGTAACCTGCGCAAAGCTGACATCGAGATCGAGCTGGGTGAGATTAAAAAGTCCGATAGCTGTAACGATGTACGCCATGGTCACCAGCAAACGCGGATCCATCTTGCCGACGACGCGTCCCGCAATGAACATCGTCGCCATCATGCAGAACCCGGCAGGAGAGAGCACCATGCCTGAGCGCTCGGCCGTATAACCCAGCAGCACCTGAAGGAATTGCGGGATCAGCACGGTCGAGCCAAAGAGCACCATCCCAAGCACGAACTGTAGAAATATGGCGGTGCCGAAGTTTCGATTGCGCAGCAGCTTCAGATCGACCACAGGGTCTTCGTGGTTCCATTCCCAGAAGACGAAGATGACAAGCAGCACCGCAGCAATGATGGCGAATGTGGTGATATAAGGGTCGCCGAACCAGTCTTTCTCCTGGCCGCGATCGAAGACATATTCCAGGCAGCCCACGCCAACCGCGACCAGCCCCAGGCCCACGCCATCGATGGGACCTGATGTGAGGCTGCGTTCCTTGAGATACGGCGGGTCCTCGACCATGCGGTTGGACAGGAACAGCGAGATGATCCCGACGGGAATGTTGATGAAAAAGATCCAGTGCCAGTCGAGATTGTCGGTAATATAGCCACCCAGCGTCGGTCCGATAGCGGGAGCGACGACCACCGCCATGCCGTAAAGAGCAAACGCCTGACCGCGCTTCTCAACCGGGAATGTATCGGCCAGGATGGCCTGCTCGCTGGTTGCCAGACCCCCGCCTCCCAGCCCCTGCAGAACACGCGCGAAGATCAGCAGGGGCAGCGTATGTGCCAGCCCGCATAAGAAGGAGCAGATGGTGAACATGGCCACGCAGGTCATGTAAAAGCGCTTGCGGCCAAAGCGGTTCGCCAGCCATCCGGAGATCGGCAGCACAATCGCGCTCGAAACCAGATAACTGGTCAGAACCCAGGTCGCCTCTTCCTGGCTGCCGCCCAGCGAACCGGCAATGTGCGGCAGCGCGACGTTAGCAATCGAGGTGTCGAGCACCTCCATGAAGGTGGCCAGCGTGACCGTGAGCGCAATCAACCAGGGGTTATGGCTCGGCTTCCACTCTTGCGTCATCTGGCCTCAGGGACGACTATCAGGATACTGATATAGTATCAGGAGACTGATATGGTGCGAATTCCACAAAAGACGGGCCGTTCGGATAGAAACCCGCCCGTGGTCCTGAAGCTGACGCGACGCATGACTATGCTTTTTCGTGACCGGCTGGAGGAGCAGCTGCGGCCTTTGGGCATCACGGCTGCTCAACTAGAGTTATTGGCCGCCCTCACGAAAGAACCAGGCAGCAGTGGCGCACACATTTCGCGCTTCTGTCAGGTCACCCCGCAGACGACGCACGCGCTGCTGGCTGTGGTGGAAAAGCGCGGCTGGATCGAGCGCGCGCCGCATCCGGAAAACGCGCGCGCGCTGCTGGCTACGCTGACGCCGCAAGGGCAGCGCGTGTTCATGAAGGGCAAGGCGATCGCCATCAAGCTGCAGAACCGCATGCTTCGCTCGCTGTCGTCCGCCGAGATACATGATCTGGAGTCAGTCCTGGCACAGCTCGTCGCAAATCTGGAATAGCACGCGCCGGTCCGCATCAATGCGCCCGGTGACGTCTGCGTGTGGCGAGCGATTGGGGTGCGCTGGCGACGCCGATCGAACGGCAGAGTGCCGTATC
>DASUWP010000351.1:0-3056 GCA_036378335.1 Acidobacteriaceae bacterium
AGGCGTTGGCGCCTGTTGCTTGCGTTCGCAGGTCTTGTGGGTGCCTCGGCTGTCGTGGCACTGTTGGTGGCGCTCCAATGGGCCAGCCGCAATGCTGGGCCAATTCTGCGGCAACGCGTGATTGCCACGCTTGAGGAACGATTCCGGTCGCCTGTACAACTCGATCGGCTGGATGTTGTTTTTGAGAATGGCATCCAGGTTTCCGGCGGCGGACTGCGCATTATCAACTTCGGTGAGAAGCAGCCGGCGGGAGCTGAGCCAGCGGAGGACCAGCCGATGCTTTCCGTGGATAGCCTCGACTTCCACACCACCGTCCGCCAGTTGCTGGAGCCGACGCTGCGGGTGGACCTGGTGCATGTGCGGGGGATGCGGCTGAACATTCCTCCGAAGGGTCAACGCGCGCCGCTGTTGAGGCCGAAGAAGCACAAGCCGCGAGATGCCGGCGTAGTCGTGGACAAGATCGTGTGCAGCGATATGACTCTGACAATCGAGACGGACAGGCTCGATAAGCTGCCACTCGTCTTTGATATCCACGACCTTACGCTCAAGGACATCGGCCCGAACCGGCCGTTTCTGTTTGACGCCAAGCTGGTGAACCCGCAGCCCGTAGGCGACATCCACTCCATCGGTCAGTTCGGGCCATGGAACGGAGACGAGCCGCGCGATACCCCGGTCCAAGGGGACTATGTTTTTAGCAATGCCGACCTGGGCCCAATCAAAGGCATCGCCGGGACGCTCTCCTCAACCGGCAAGTACAGCGGGACGCTGAGCCATATCGGCGTAAACGGTACCACCGATACACCCAACTTCTCGCTGGATGTGAGCGATCACCCGGTACACCTGCGCACGGAGTTCGACGCGACCGTCGATGGCACAACCGGGGACACGCGGCTGAATCATGTGCACGCTACGTTTCTGAGCACATCACTGGATGTGACAGGTATGGTCATGCAGGCGAAGACCCGCCTGATGCAGGCGAATGATCGTCGTGGCCGTCGAGACCCCGCAAAGCCGCCGCGAAGTTCGGTCACCGGTGAAGAAGTGCGCGGGCACTACATCGATATCAACGTCATCACGAAAGGAGCGCGTATCGAGGACATTCTGACGCTCGGTGTTAAGGCGCGGCCTCCAATCATGCAAGGGGGGCTGGCTGTGCAGGCGCATCTTTCCATTCCCCCGGGAAAAGAAAGCATCTCAAAAAAAATACACATTCAGGGCCGGTTCGGTATTCGGGGCGCTACATTCTCGAACGCAAATTGGCAGCAAACGCTGGATAAGTTCAGCGCCCGGGCGGAAGGACATCCGAAGCAGGCGAATGCAGGCAACGCAGAGCAGGTTGCTTCGCAGATGTCCGGAAGCTTTACGCTGGGCCGCTCTCTGATTACCATACCCGACCTGCAGTACGAGATACCGGGCGTGAAGGTCAGCCTGGCGGGCAAGTATGGATTGGATGGGAACACCTTCAACTTTGCTGGAACCGCTCAGACGGATGCCTCCGCCTCGGACATGCTCACCGGGTGGAAGCATTGGGTTGTAATGCCGTTCGATCCGCTCTTCAAGAAGGACGGTGCCGGACTGGAAGTGCCCGTGAAGATCACAGGTACCAGGTCCGACATGAAGTTCGGTGTCGATATGGGTAAATTGAAGAAACAAGTCTTCTCGCGGCACAAGGACCATCCGGAGATCAAGACTCAGGATGACAAGATTGTGGGCGATCCGGCGCGCATTCGTCCGCAGATAAGAGACGACGAGGTGCCCCAGCGTGACCGGGAACCTTCTCAGCAATAAGCCCGAGTAGAAACTGGTCTCCGGCTCTGCTACTGTCGAGATGGGAGTGCGATGCCTCTGCAGTCTCAAATATCAACCGGCGAAGGTGTCGCTCCGGCGCAACCGCCGGGCGCCTCTAATCCGGAGAACGCGGATGTAGCGCCCGTCTGGTTACAGCGGCTGTCACTGTTTGTCCTGGTGCTCTTTTGTGTGTATCTGGGCGTGCTTGTCGCGATACTGCCCTGGTGGAAGCGCATGTGGGACCAGAATCTGTGGATCCAGTCCCGCCCCGCGCTTGCAGCGATACTAGACAACGGCGCTGTCCGCGGATTGATCTCCGGACTCGGTCTGCTGGATATATGGATCGGTGTATCTGAGGCGATCCACTATCGTGACCACCGGCCCTAACGGAGCGCGAGCGCTCATTGGGAAGCAGGCCTTGCATCTATTGTAAAGAGACGATGCCCAGACAAGATCCCGAACCGTTGTATCCCGCGCCGCTGGCCTACCACAACGAGGACTTCCTCAATTCGCCGGACGGTCGCCTCTTCCGAATCCTTTCGGAGTACCAGGAGCCGATGACGCGCTTCCGCCGGGAGCGTGTGCAGGACACCGTTGTCTTCTTCGGCTCGGCGCGTTTCCGCGCGCTCGATGTCGCTAGCCACGAACTGGAGCTGCTGGAGAACACTGGGTCCACTAAGCCGGCGCCTCCATCCGAGCAGCCCGCCAGCAAGGAAGAGGTGGCGCGCGGGGAAGCCTCTGCGCAGCAGCTGAAGCTAGCCGAGGCAGCGGTTGAGATGGCGCGCTATTACGAGGACGCGCGCAAGCTCGCCGGTTTGATCTCCAAATGGGCGATGAGCTTACCCGGCCGACGACACCGTTACGTCATCACCTCGGGTGGCGGTCCCGGCATTATGGAGGCCGCCAATCGCGGGGCGTATGAAGCAGGCGCGAAGACCGTCGGACTGAATATTAAGCTGCCCTTCGAGCAGATGCCGAACCCCTACATTACGCCGGACCTGAACTTCGAGTTCCATTACTTCTTCATGCGCAAGTATTGGTTCGCCTATCTCGCCAAGGCGCTGGTGATCTTTCCCGGAGGGTTCGGCACGCTGGACGAACTGTTTGAAATTTTGACTCTGGCGCAAACGGAAAAGCTGGCGAAAAAGATCCTCGTGATTATCTACGGCAGCGAATACTGGAATCGCGTGCTGAATCTGGAATCTCTGGTCGAGTGCGGCACGATCTCGCCCAAAGATCGCGAGCTATTTACCCTATGTGATTCGCCA
>DASUWP010000352.1:0-16771 GCA_036378335.1 Acidobacteriaceae bacterium
AGTCGAGAACAACCGCCTCATCCTGCACCTTCCGCCGCGCGGAGCTTATTACGAGCTCACTCACTGGGACGGCGACACCTTCACCTATCACTCCGCCAATGAGACCTCTGCGCTGGGCCGGCGCGGAACCAAGTTCTACCCGGACAAGCATCAGGTGCTGATTGAAGACCTCGCGCTCGAGCACAACGCCGTCTTCACACGAATCGAGTAGCGCAGGGACGAGGATAAACGCTGCTCCTCACAAGAGCGGCCCCAGACAAGCGTTGCGGGACCACCGGTGCACATTCCGGCCAATGCTCTTCGTTCCACGCATCGAGAAGAAAAATCGCTTAAGCAGAAAAAAGCCGAGCCCCCTCCACCAGGAGCTCACCGCATCCTCCTCCGGCGGATATCGGAGGAGGATTGCGTCAAGCTCAACCAGTATTCAGGGGCTCGGCAGTCGGGGGTGAAACTACCGCGTAGCCGTCACCGTCGGGTGCTCCACCTGTGCAGACTGCACCGGTGGCCGGTGACTTTCGAGGAAGCTCGCAATGTCGTGCTGGAAGTTCGGACTGTTCGCCGGGATCGTCATCAGCGCCGGCAATCCGGGAAAGAGCTCGCCCAGCGCCTTCACCAGCATCCCGTGCTCGTCCAGGTAGAAGCGCGAAAGCACTGTTTCCTCATGCGTGCTCTGGTCGAACGAGAGCGTCTCCCACATCCACGACAGATGCGACGCATTCGGCACTCCGTGCTTCTCTGCCGTTTTGCGCATCGCATCCAGCTCCGCGCCCGGCTTCAGGTGCGAGCAGACCGAGACCACAACCGTGCCGTTCGAGAAGTACGTATTGTCGATGTCGCTGGCGATGAAGTGGGCAGCCGCATCCGACTGACCAACAAAAATTGACGAAACCGGCCGGCCGAAGATGCTGCGCACGGCCACAGGCAGGTCGGAGATCGGCGTGACCTGGCAGGCACCGCCATTGAAGGCCTGCATCACAATCTTCTCGCCGAGGGAAGGCATGCTCATCAGCGTCTCAAAGTCGACGCTCGTGCCCTGCAAGCTGGGAGTCTGCGCAGAAGCCGTGAGCCCGATAAGGAATACCAACGCGGTCAATGTCTTCATACGTCCACCTCGGTGCCAGAATGGCCTCATCTCCCACTTTGGGCAAATTACTCTGGTAATTTTTCTACTGCGTTCGTCCGCCTGGTGCACCCTGAAGGTGTCACACCTCCAACTATCGGAATGAGCTCCAGCGTCTGCTGGCGAAGCGGCTCAAAATCATGGATATACGGCCTAACATGCACCAGTTGCATGCAATCTTCGGCATGCTCTGCATTTCCTGGACCGCGCGGCTTAGCACACATAACTTCCGTACCCTGAAGCCTCCCTTAGTTACCTGATCCGGACACCAGCGGTGCCGACGATCCCGGTATCGAGCGACACTCACGCCCGAGCCGCGTCTGTGAGATAAGTGAAATCACGAATGCGCACTCGGCCACTCATCGCACTCCTGGCACTCACTCTCTCTGCGACGGCTGAGCCCCCCGCCACCTCGCAGCAGGCTAGTCCTTCGTCTGCCACCCAGATGTCCCAACCACAGGATCCGCCCCCAGCGGCGGCGGCTACGCGCATTCCCGACAACGCCATCGCCGCAAGCGAGCTTGAGTCCAGCACGGAGTGGGCGTGGGAACACGACAGCGACACCAAGGGATGGTCCACCGGGCATTCCACGTTTCCCATTTACCCCGACGGCCACAGCGGCCTTCCGGGACGCCAGTTCGTCACCTCCTATGGAAATAACGGCGGACAGCGCTATCACCTGAGCTTTGGCCACGATGTGGCCGCGACGCACTTTGTCTACGAAGCCAATGTCTACCTCGTCGATCCCGCGCAGGTTGCGAATGTGGAAATGGACATGAACCAGGTCCTGGCCGATGGCCGCACCGTCATCTTTGGCACACAGTGCAGCGCGCATTCAAAAAGCTGGGAGTACACCTACGTCAGCAAGGGAACGCATTGGCATTCCTCAAACATTCACTGCAACCCGCACGACTGGGGCACAAAGAAGTGGCATAGGGTGCAGATCGCCTACCATCGCGACGATGACGGAAACGTGACCTACGACTGGATTGGCTTCGATGGCGTCTACACGGACTTCCAGAATGCAACGGTCTTCTCCGCCGAGGCCCTGCACTGGTCACGCGGCGAGCTGCTCCTGAACTTCCAGATCGACGGAGCGCACAAGAACGGCATCATGGACGCTTACCTCAACAACCTGTCGGTCTTCCGCTGGTAACGAATTCTGCAAGCCCAGCCTACAGAATGAGAAGGCCGCTCCAGGGAGCGGCCTTCTTACACTTCCGATCATGAACAGGCGCTTTAGTGCACGACCGACTGGAACAAACTCGATTGCAGCAAGGTCGCAAACTGGCTGTCCGATGAAGAATAGTTCACCACGAGCTTGCCTGAGCTGGAGTCGATCTTGGTTCCATCAATCGCCTGCTTCTCGATGTCTGTCCCGCTCATCTTCTTATAGAGCGCGGCAGCATTCAGCAGCGATGCCATCGTCGCGGCAGTGAAGGTGTCCGGCGTCAGCACGTCGAGATTGAACTTCACGCCATTCTGAAAATCCATCGTGTAGTACGAGCTCAGAATCCGCTTCTTGATGGTGTCGTAATCGCCTATCTGCGTAGCTTCGCCCATCAGCGAGCGCATCATGGTTTGCGTGCCCTTCTGATCGAGGATGCTCCACAGCGGCTCGTCCTGCACCGAGCCCATCATGTCGGTCATCCCGCTGTTGGTAAGAAAGCTGGGCTGCAGTCCGTCGCGAGAGTCCAGGGCCTGCTTCAACGAATCGGTCTGGCCGAAGACCATCGTGGTGGGATTCAGGAAGACCACCTGCATGCCCGAGGCTCCCATCGGGTAAATCCTGTTGTCGCGCAGCACCGTGGGCTTGATCTTTTTCTTCTTGAAGTTCGCCATGATGTCCTCGAGCGAAAACTGCCCCTGCGCCAGACCGATGATCCGGGTCGAGTCGCCGGTCGCGCCCTTCGGACGGAACGAGGCAAAGGCCAGCTCATCCACGTCATGGTTGTCGTTCATCCCGGAAACCTGCAGCGCCTTCTCCAGGCTCTTCAGCTCCGGAGGCATTACCTTGTTCTTCAGCTGCATGGCCGCCGGCGAATTCTGCATCGCCCGATAGTCGATCACGATCAACTGCTGCACATCGTGGGGGATGGCAGCGCGCGCATCGCCGCTCAATTGGGCTGCAAACGCCGGCATTGCCGTGGCCAGGCAGAGAGCCGCGATGCCGCCGCTCATAAACTTCGCAAGGTTCTTCATCTACTTCACTTCCTTCCAGACAGCGGGTCCAGGCACACGACAGGACTGCGCAAAATGCCCGCTGGTTACCATCTTAGTCTGCGCCGCGGGAGCGCTCTATTTCACTTCTGGGTGAGAACACATTTACTGACTCGTAGTTACGAAATTCGTCACTATCAGGTGTGCCTGACCGGCCTTTATGGCCATTCGAGCGGCCGCTCCATCCGCCGCTCCAGCACCTTCGTCTCCGCGGAGAAGTCTTCCAACTGACGCACCCACTCGCTGTTCTGCTCGACCGCTGCCTCGGGGATCAAGCCGATCAGCTCGCCTTCCACGATCCGAGCGCCCCTGCCCTGTACCCGGCGCTCGAGGTCGGCAAAGACCGCGCTGGGTGAGCTGACCCGGAAGTCCGTCAGATTCATCGAGATCTGGGCACGGCCACGGACCAGGGCGCCCAGCGCCTTGACCCCTTTCAGGCCGCCGCCGGAATCGCGCACCTCTCTGGCCAGGGATCGCGCCAGGGCCACGTCAGGCTTGTCCAGGAAAACGTTCCAGGCGATCAGGAAGCGCCGCGCCCCCACCGCGCTCGCGCCGGCGGTCGGGTGCAGATCCGGACCCCCCACATCCGGGCGCCGCGCCGGATCGCGCCGCGCCGCCTCGCGCAGCCCTTCGAATTGCCCCTGGCGCACGTCTTCCAGCCGCGCCCGGTCTGGCCGGGCTGCCGCAGCCTCATAGAAGTACACGGGAACACCATACCGGCGCCAAATCTCCTCGCCGGCTTGCCGCGCCAGCAGAGCACACTGCTCCAGCGAGATATCGCGCACCGGCACAAATGGGATCACGTCCGCGGCCCCGATGCGCGGATGCACACCGGACTGGCGCGTGAGGTCGATCACCTCCGCCGCCTTGCCTGCTGCCAGCACCGCCGCTTCTACGACCGCAGCCGGAGGACCGGCAATCGTCACAACCGAGCGGTTGTGGTCCGCATCCTGCGACCAGTCCAGCAGCGACACGCCCGGGACCTGCATTGCCCGCACGATGGCCAGCACACGCTCTCTGTCGACGCCCTCTGAAAAATTCGGGACGCACTCGATGATGGCCTTACTCATCCCTGTCACTGCTTTAGTACCGCTCTCACAAATACTGCCTTTCATCAACGTTTGAAAAGAGCAGCTTGCTTAACGGAGAAGCTGCGCCGGCAGTTGCTATAGGTCCTAGCCCTTCGTGAAAGCGGTCTATTTCCACCAGCTATAGCCGATCTGAAACTGCACCGTCGCGTTCACGCCCGGATTGGCGTCGCCTAGCGACGCATTCGAGATGTGCACGGCGTTCGCATTGAAGGTAATCGAGCGCCGCGGTTTGAGGAAGTACTGGAATCCAACTCCAAACTGCGGGGTAAAGTTCCACACGCTTGTGCCCTGATGACCCGGCAGAGGCAGTGGCCCGACGGGCGGAAATTTGTGGTTGGTCCAGATCAATCCACCGCCCCCCTGCACAAAAGGCAGGATTCGCCGGCTGCCGACCAGGTCCCAGCGCAGCAATATGGGGGTAAAACTAAAGCCGTTGTATGCGCCGCCCGTCTTATACGGACCGGTTGCCGCCGCGATATCCGGATTGTTGGTTGCGGTCAGATTGTAGCGCTCGAAGCTTGCCGTGCGGCCCTGCCACCACGGCGTCACTTCAGCGGAATACTCGAACTGTCCGCGCAAAAATCCCGGTCCCGCAGGATCGGTCAGCACCTTGCCGGCCCGCGCTCCGATGCTCAGGTAGGTCGAAGTAGGCTTGACGCCCGCGCTTGTCCCGCCGTCGAAGAACACGCCCCAGTTCCACGGATGCTTGCTCATGATCTCGCCCACGGACGAAAAACTGGCCACGGTTTTTTCGGGAAGCGAGCCACTGTTGCTGGATTGCGCTGTCACGGATTGCGCTGTCAGGGCAAGAGCGGCGCCCACCAGCAGGGCCGCGTGCATCAGGCGAAGGCGAAAAGAATACATGCGTCCTATCAGTGCGCGAAGACCGCGCGGAAAATGCCAACAGCGCAAGGGACAGAGAAAAGGCCGCCGATAAATCGTCCGGCGGCCTATGGGTATTTCAATCGATGATCAGCCGGCCACTTCTTCCAGTTGCTTCGCGTCCATATCGAAGTTGGAGTAGACGTTCTGCACGTCATCGTGGTCCTCCAGCGCTTCGAGCAGACGCAGCATCTGGTTTGCCGCCGCGCCTTCAAGTTTGGTGTAGGTGGAAGCAATCATCGTGATCTCGGCTACCGAAGTCTCGATCTTGGCTGCATGAATCGCATCGAGCACCGGGTGATACGCCGCCGGATCGGTCAGGATCTCCCAGGTATCGCCCTCATCGTTGAGATCGTCGCCGCCGTTCTCCAGCACGATGTTCATCAGCTTCTCTTCATCGGCGTTTTCTTTAGGGATTGCGATCAGTCCCTTCTTCGTGAACATGAAGCGCACTGAGCCTTCCGTTCCCAGATTGCCGCCGTGCTTTGCGAAGGCATGGCGGACTTCGCTCACTGTGCGGTTGCGGTTGTCGGTCGAGGTCTCAACCAGCAGCGCGACGCCGCCCGGCCCGTAGCCCTCAAACGTGATCTCTTCATACATCGCGCCGGGCAGCTCACCGGTGCCGCGCTGGATGGCGCGCTTGATGTTGTCCTGCGGCATGTTTTCGGCCTTCGCCGCCAGGATCGCCGTGCGCAGCCGCGGATTGCCGTCCGGGTCGCCGCCCCCGCGCGCGGCCATGCTGATTTCCTTGATCAGACGGGTGAAGATTTTGCCGCGCTTCGCGTCCAGCGCGCCTTTTTTGTGCTTGATTGTGGCCCATTTTGAGTGGCCGGACATAAAACCTCTGCAGCTTCGGAAGTGTGTCGACCGGCCCGTCCTGCGAGCTCGCAGCAGCGGAGTTAACCCTTGCCGGGACACTCGATTGTAGCACTCGGACGGTGTGGTGAACCTGGAGTCCTGGGATAGGGTTCGAGGCCCCGGTATGGGCTGTGTCGCGCTGTTGCCCGCTCCATTACCAGCGCAGTCTGCCGAACAAGAGCTGCATTGCTGTTGGCCGAAAGAGAACAACCACGACCGCCATCCGGGAAAGGATGCTATATGTTGATCCCCACATTCCCGATCGCCGATTTCGAGGTGGAATATGCGACACGACGCGAGATTCTGGTTCAGGCTTTGTCTCACGATGGTTATGGCATCGGGCGTATACATGCCGATTGCAGCCCAAGCGCAGACGACACCCTCAACAACGGTAGAGATCGGCGAATTGGGCCCACAGGTGCGCGTCTCGCTGAAGGTGGGCGACACACTCCGCATCGTGCTGCCCTCGACACCCTCCACCGGCTACAGTTGGCGCCCCGGTGGCAACGATACGCCTGCTGCAATTCAGCTAAAGACCTCGACATTCAAGTCAGGACAGCAGCGACCTGGCGCCGCGGGCTCACAAACCATCACACTCACGGCGAATTCGCCGGGAGAGGACCATCTGGTATTGAGTTACGCCCGGCCATGGGAAAAAGGTACGAAGCCCGCACGGACGTATTCCGTAAACATTGTGGTGAGCTCGGCAGGCGCCAGCCCGGATCTGCCGGTGGTCACTCCCGCCGGGACGCTGCTCGGAACCTATAGCGGCAAATCGCGCTGTGCGGACTGCAGCGGCATTCTAACGACCCTCGCCTTCTACGCGACAGCTCCGCAGCAGATGACAGACACCTACTACGTGCGCACCACAAAATATCTTGGATCTCCCAAGGGCGACACCGCATTTGTATCCGCCGGCAACTGGTCACTTAAGACGGGCACAGCGGTGGATCCGAAAGCCGTGGTTTACTCCCTGCATTCGAACACCTCGGATCACGTCGATGACTATCAGCTCAAGGACGATAGCCTGCTCGTAATCGGCAGCGACGGCAAACCGGCGCAGAACCCATACAACACGAATCTTCAGAAGCAGCCCTGAAATGACGTGAGTTGGGCCCTAACTCAGACCGCGCTTCGCCTTCGGCTTACGAAACGCATACACGATTGCCAGCAACGGCGGCGCCAGCAGCACCCCCCAGAACGGGATCACGATGCCCAACACGATCGGCACCAGAATCGAAGCCCAGATCGGCACGCGCGTCGTTTTCTTCATCAGCCAGGGCTGCAGCACAAGCTGATCGATCACCACGATGATCGCGTAAATCCCGAGCAGGAACGCCAGGCGCTCCAGGTCCTTGCCGGTGACCAGAATGCAGAAGACCGGACCAATCAGCGCGATCACACCACCGATGTTCGGAACGAATGCCATCAACCCGGCGACCAGCGCCCAAGCAGGCGCAAGCGGCACGTGCAATATCTCGAGCCCAATCAGCCACAGCACCGCCACGCACAGCGCCTCGATGGAAACAGCGCGCCACCAGTTCACCAGTGCAGTTCCGGCGGTGCGCAGATGCTGCCCCGCAGTTGCCCGCCCGCTGATGATCGGGCCCAGGGATTCGACCGCCGGACGCTGCATCTTCGTGTACCCAACCGGCTGTTCGGGAATCGGTTGGTGTGGACGCTCGATCTCCGGCCATTGCGCCGGCTCGAGCGGCACAGGCTGAATCGGCTCGTTAGGCTCCTTAGGCTCGTCCATTTCATTTCTCAACCCGTCACTTAGACTCGGGAGCGGATGTAATCGATGTTCTTCCTAACTCGGCCCACAGCGCAACGGATCGATCGCTTCCGCCAAATGGCGAAGCATGAAAGCTTCTCGTATCCAGAGGTCGGGGCCACGCTCGGTGAGGCGCTTCCCGCCCGGTACAACGTAGACCATAATCGGATTCGCCTGGGCGAGGGACTGCCGCTCTTTGAGCATGCCTATATTGCTCTGCAAGCATGGAGGATGTTCGAGCTGGGATGGGTGGAACTCATTCATGCTCCCGAGGCGATTACTCCCGGCCAGACAGTTCTCGTGCTGGCGCACACTCTCGGCCTCTACTCGCTCAGCGCAAGTCGAGTCATCTCCATGATTGACGAAGACAATGGCCTGATGCGGCGCCGGGGCTTCAGCTATGGCACGCTCCAACATCATGTTGAGCGTGGCGAAGAGCGCTTCAGTGTCGAGTACCACTATGGGGACGACTCCGTCTGGTACGACATCCTGGCGTTTTCCGTTCCGCAGCATCCGTTGGCGCGTCTTGGCTACCCACTTTCGCGTGCTGCCCAGCGCCGTTTTGCGGCTGACTCGAAGAGCGCGATGGTAATGGCGGTCTCCTGATAAGGCACTGGCCTCAGGGTCCCCTTTTGCTACCCTAAAGATATGAAATTTGGCGTCCTCGTCTTCCCCGGCTCCAACTGCGACCACGACACCTACAACGTCATCGAGCAGATTGCGCACCAGCCGGTCACCATGCTGTGGCATGAATCAGAAGACCTGCAAGGATGCGACGCCATCTTCGTCCCGGGCGGATTTGCCTATGGCGACTACCTGCGCACCGGCGCCATCGCGCACTTCGCGCCCGTCATGCAATCGGTGAAGCGCTTTGCTGCCTCAGGGGGCCTGGTGCTCGGCATCTGCAATGGGTTTCAGATCCTCTGCGAATCCGGCCTGCTGCCGGGTGCGCTTCTGCGCAACGCCGGCCTGAAATATATCTGCAAGCAGGTGCATCTCCGCACCGAAACCAGCGACTCGCCCTTCACCAACGCGCTCACCAGGGGGCAGGTGCTGCAGATTCCCATCGGCCACATGGAAGGTAACTACTTCTGTGACGAATCGACACTCGCTACGCTGAAGCGCGACGACCGCATCGCCTTCCGCTATGCGACCCCGTCCGGCGAGATCACCGCTGCTGCCAATCCAAACGGCTCCCTCGACAACATCGCCGGCGTGCTCAGCGAAGGCCGCAACGTCCTCGGCATGATGCCGCATCCCGATCGCTCGAGCGAAGCCCTGCTGGGATCAGCCGATGGCTTTCCCATCTTCCAGTCCATGATTCAGGCCCTCAGTGGCGTCACGCCTTCCGGCGCTGCGATGCTCAGCGGTATCTCCGCCGAAATCGCCAGATAGATGATCGATATTCACCACCACCTGCTGCCCGGGCTGGACGATGGAGCCCGCGACCTGGACACCTCGCTGGCCATGGTGGAGATGGCGATTGCCGACGGCATCACCCATATTGTTTGTACCCCGCACTCCAGCCATCACTACTTCTTCGATCCGGAGCGCACAGCCACCTTATTTGCGGAACTGCAGGACGCGGTATCCGGCAGATTCGGCGACGCGATCACCCTTGGACTCGGTTGCGACTTCCACCTGATGTTCGAAAATATCGAAGATGCGCAGCGCCACCCCACGCGATACACCATCAATGGCCACAACTATCTGCTGGTCGAGTTCCCCGAGAGCGCCATCTCCCCCAATACTGCGCAGACCTTTTACCAGCTTTCGCTCTCCGGCATGACGCCCATCATCACTCACCCGGAGCGCAATCCGATCCTTGCTCGCCAACCGGAGCGCATGGCGGATTGGCTGAAGGCCGGGGCGCTCATCCAAGTCACAGCCAACTCCCTCACCGGCCGCTTCGGGCAGATGGCGGAGCAATCCGCGTGGTGGCTCCTGGATCACCAATGGGTCCACTTCCTTGCGACCGACGCACACGATGTGCAGTCCCGCCCGCCGCGACTGCGCCCAGCCTTCGACCTGGTGGCCGAGCAGTATGATCTGGCAACCGCAGAGCGGCTCTGCATTGCAAACCCGCGAGCCGTCTTCTATGGCGAGCCCCTGGGCCGGCAACCGGAACCCGCCGCGGCTCATTCCATGGAATCACGCCGCCGTCCCGCTGCGAAATCCAGCTTCTTTGGCCGGCTCTTCGGGCGCTGAGCGGATCTCCTTACTAAAGTCACGGTTTATCCGGGCAAGCCGCTGCCCGTTTCGATGTATGGACGCTCCCCTGGCCCATCCGTAGGCTTTTGCTTAGTAAACGAGAACTCCTGGCGTTTTTTGTATTACGCCGCTCGGAGACACGGCAGACGAATGCCGTGGAAAATTGCTCCAAATCCCTCAGGGAAAGAGCCCGCAGCAAAAATTTGCGTTCTGGACTGGTGTACTTTGACCGTTCTTTCGTCAGCAGTTGACAATGACAACTATTCGGCGCAGCCTCCGGTGCGCGCATGACCGAGTTCCTCGCGACTGCCCTCGGACTTGCCTTCGCGCTGGTGGTATGCCTCCTCGCGGTGCACGCGCTGCTGGGTCCCTGGCTGCGGTTCCGCCGGGCGCCTGCACACACCCTCAGGCCGCCGGCTGAAAAGCACCTCTCGCCTTCCCCACAATCCCGCCCCACTGCGTAGACATCGCAGCCGGCTTCTCCACCGTGCGCTGTGCGACCATGGGAACAACCCATGCCTCCGTCGTCCCGGCCCTCTCTGTTCTCTGACGCGGCTTCTCCAGAAGCGGCAGCCGTAGAGGCTGCCTTCAGCGATCAGTTCCTTGCCGGATTGCTCGCCGACGCCTTCGGCTTCCCCGCTTTCCGTGTAAACCAGGAAGAGGTCTGCCGTGCCGCCATCGCTGGGCGGGATGTTTTGCTGGTCATGCCCACGGGCGCCGGCAAATCGCTCTGCTACCAGTTGCCTGCCATCGCGCGCGGCGGCACCGCGCTGGTCATCAGTCCGCTGATCGCGCTCATGGAGGACCAAGCCGCGAAACTCGCGGCGCGCGGTCTGCGCGTGGCCCGCATCCATTCCGGACTGGATCGCCAGACCTCTCGACAGGCCTGCATCGACTACCTCAACGGCAACCTGCAGTTCCTCTTCATCGCGCCGGAACGCCTCCGCGTCCCCGGCTTTGCCGAGATGCTCGGCAAGCGCAAGCCTTCCCTCGTGGCCATCGATGAAGCGCACTGCATCTCGCAATGGGGACACGACTTTCGCCCCGACTATCGCATGCTCGGCCAGCACCTGCACCTGTTTCGCCCGGCGCCGGTGCTCGCGCTTACTGCAACCGCGACCCCCGTCGTTCAGAACGACATCCTTGTGCAGCTCGCTCTGAACGATGCTGTCCGTTTCATCCATGGCTTCCGCCGCGACAATCTCGCCATCGAAGTCGTCGAGGTTCCCAAGCCCATGCGCACCGAGCGCGCGCTCGATTTGCTGCGCGATTCAGAGCGCCGTCCCGCCATCGTGTACGCGCCCACCCGCAAGGACGCCGAGGAAACCGCGGCCGCACTTGGTGCACACTTCCCTGCTGCGGCGTATCACGCCGGCCTCAGCGCGGAGCAGCGCGAGCGCGCGCAGCGCCAGTTTCTCGAGGGCAAGCTCGAAGTCGTGGTCGCCACCATCGCTTTTGGCATGGGCATTGACAAGGCCGATGTCCGCACCGTCATCCACACCGCACAACCCGCCAGCCTCGAAGCCTATTACCAGGAGATCGGCCGCGCAGGCCGCGATGGCCTGCCCAGCCGCACCATCCTGATGCACTCCTATGCCGACCGTCGTACACATGAGTTCTTCCTCGAGCGCGACTATCCGGCGCTCGATGAGCTCGAGCGCATCCACAAGGCGCTGGCACGCCGGTCTGCCTCCGGACCTATGCAGCGTGCGGAGCTGCAGGCGTCGCTGCGCATGGATGCGGAGATCTTCGAGAAGGCGCTCGAAAAGCTGTACATTCACGGTGCCGTGACAGTTACCTATGATGACCAGGTGAGTCTCGGAACCAATGCCGGCAACTGGCGCAAGACCTACCGCTCGCAGGCTGACCACCGCCGCCAGCAGCTCGATCTTGTCGCCCGCTACGCGGAAGGTCACGCCTGCCGGATGTCCTTGCTTGTCGCGCATTTTGGTGACACCGCGGACAGCCGCCGTCTCTGCGGACAATGCGACTTCTGCTCGCCCGAGGGCGCCATCTCGCAGAGCTTCCGTGGCCTCACCGCGCACGAGGAGCAGGCCGCCCGCGGCATCCTGAAGTCGCTGCGTAGCGGAACATCGCCCTCGACCGGCCGCCTCTACAAAGAGCTCTACCCGCGCGAGGATATCCGCCGCAACGACTTCGACGCGGTACTCGGCGCGCTTGCCGCCGCTGGCCTCGTGCGCATCGAAGAAGCCAGCTTCGAGAAGGACGGCAAACCCGTCAATTACCGCAAGGCCGCACTTACCCGCGAGGGCGAAGAATTCGTCGAAGGCGCGCCGCTGGACTTGTCACTGCGCGAACGTACCACGCGTGACACGCCAAAACAACGCAAGCCGGAGAAACGCCACCCGGAGAAACGCAAGCCGGAGAGACCTCGCGAGAAGCCGCCCGTCGCTCTCTCGCCTGATGGGGCCGTCCTCGAACAGAAGCTTAAGGACTGGCGGCTCGCCATCGCAAAGAAGGAGGGCAAGCCTGCCTTCTTCGTCTTCGGCGACAGCGTGCTACGTTCCATCGCGCACGCGCGGCCGGTGAACCTGACTGCGCTTGCCGCCATCAGCGGAGTCGGCGTGGCCAAGCTCGAACGCTTCGGCGCCGACGTCTGCCGCCTCTGCGCCGAATCCTGACCCCTTCATTGTCACGTTCGGTTTACCATTCCGGGCATGATGTTTCGCGTCCTGCTTGCCCCCGCTGCTCTGCTCGCTCTCACGTTCCCCGTCATGGCTCAGACTGGTTCAGCGAGGGCTGCAACGCACAAATGGTCCATCGTCGTGCACGGCGGCGCGGGTGTGATCGAACGCAAATCCATGCCGGCGGAGACCGAAGCCGCGTACCGCGCTGCCATGAAGACCGCCCTCGAGACCGGCGCGGCAGTGCTCGACAAGGGCGGTAGCTCACTGGATGCCATTCAGGCGACCATCCAATACCTCGAAGACAATCCGCTCTTCAACGCAGGCAAGGGCGCGGTCTTCACATCAGACGGAAGAAACGAGCTGGACTCCGCCATCATGGACGGCGCCACGCTCAAGGCCGGTGCCGTCGCGCAGATCACACGCACTCGCCACCCCATTGCCGCTGCGCGCGCTGTGATGGAGCACTCGCCCGCCGTGCTGCTGGCTGGTCCCGGCGCCGACTCCTTTGCTAAAAGCCAGGGGCTGGAGCAGGTGGACAACAGCTACTTCTTCACCGAGCGGCGCTGGGAAGGCCTGGTGAAGCAATTACAGAAGGAAGGCAAGCCGATTCCGCCGCGGCCGGCAGGCGCGCCGCCACCGCCCACCAAACCGCTCGACCAGCAATCCGAACTACCGATCGAACCACCGGACGCGCACAAGTACGGCACCGTCGGGGTCGTCGCACTCGATGAAGCGGGCAACATCGCCGCCGGCACATCGACCGGTGGTCTGCAGGCCAAGCTGCCCGGCCGCATCGGCGACTCGCCCATCATCGGCGCCGGCACCTACGCGTCGAATCATTCTTGTGCCGTCTCCGGCACCGGCACCGGCGAATACTTCATCCGGCTCACCATCGCGCGTGAGATCTGCGCGCTGGTCGAAGACAAGCACATGACGCTGCAGGCCGCGGCCGACGAGGTCATCCATAAGCAGCTTCAGGATCTGAAAGGCGACGGCGGCATCATCGCCATCGCCCCCGATGGCCAGCAGGCGTGGAGCTTCAACACACCGGGCATGTACCGCGCCCGCATGAGCCAGGGTACCCAGCCAACCATCGCGATCTACAACGACGAGCCCTAGCGCAGCATCGAGTCAGCTCAGCGCCGTCTCGAATATCGCCTGACCTGCGTTGCTTTACCCACTTACGGCCGCCGATACACTACACCGTCCTTGATAACCAGCCGCACATCCTTGGTCGCTTCAATCTTCTGCGTCGGATCGCCTTCCACCGCGATCACATCTGCCAGCATGCCCGGATGCAGGGCGCCAAGTTGTTTGCTCATCCCGATCACCGCCGCATCCGTCGCCGTTGCGGCGGTCAGCGCCTCCACCGGCGTCATGCCGTCGCGCACCATCCACGCCAGCTCGCGCCAGTTCTCGCCGTGCTTGAAGACTCCAACATCGCTTCCGCATCCGATCGTCACTCCGGCCTTGCGCGCCAATTCGAACGCATGCGCCACCTCCTGCATTTCGTCGGTTGGAGGCTGGCCCGGGACATAGTGATGGAAGTAGATCGCGTACGCTTCGACCGCGGTCAGCGTCGGCATGTACGCGATGTGCTTCTCCGCCATCAGGCGAAAGGTCGCCTCTGTTCCGCCAGTTCCATGCTCGATGGTGTCCACGCCGGCCAGCGCGGCGCGCCGCATCCCTTCATCAGACTCTGCATGCACTGCTACCGGTCGGCCGCTGTCATGCGCCGCCGCTACCATCGCATTCATCTCTGCCTGCGAGAACGTCGGCCGCGTTTCACCATGCGGCCCGGTTCTGTAATCGCCATAGATCTTGATCCAGTCCGCACCGCGCGCTGCCTGCTCGCGCACCGCCGTTACCGCTTCAGCCTCTCCCGTTGCCTCCTGCGCGCCCTGCGGAAGCGTGATGTCGGGTCGAAAATCGCGCACGGCCGGACCATACGCACCCGTCGCAACGATCGCGCGCGTCACCACCCACAACCGCGGTCCCGGAATCACACCTTCGTGGATCGCACGCTTCAGCGCCACGTCGGAAAATCCTGCACCCTCGGTTCCGAGATCGCGCAATGTAGTGAAGCCCGCCAGCAATGTTGCCTCGGCATGCTTGGTCGCAACGATTGTGCGGTACATCGGTGGCTCGGTCAGCACCTGATCGTCCCACAGCTTCTCGTTGTAGGGGTGCAGCAGCAGGTGCGAGTGCAAGTCCATCAGCCCGGGCAACACCGTCATGCCGGGAAGCGCGATGCGTTCCGCATCCGGTGGTGCAGCGACGCTGGCCTTCGGCCCAACGGCCTTGATCTCGTTGCCCTCGATCAGCACCACCCAGCCGCTATGCAGCGGCTCCCCCGCCGTCCACACCTGCGCAGGTTCAAGCAACAGTGAGTGCGACGCAGGCGTCTGTGCGCCATACGAGAATGTAGCGACACAGCACACCATCAGCAAAAAGAAGAAGCGTTTCATGCAGGCGAGTGTACCCGGCACTCGTGACTCCGTCCGCAGGAAAATGCAATCGAGTACTCAGATCTCCCGAGAGAATGCAGCTGTTCTTTGCTATCCCAGAGCGTAAATCTGCCATCCCATCCATCCCTCAGCACTTGATGAACTATGCGAGCAGACGAACTGTTATCTTGCGCGATGAGAATTGGAAGCATTCACAGTGGGAGTTCGATCGTGACTCGTCTCGCAAGAACCGCAACGATTTTCGTGGTATACCTGTCCACCTGCATATCTTTCGCATATGGGGCAGACGCATCTGCACCCCACGTAGTAGCAGTCGAAGGGCTGGTTCGCGATGTAGCATGTCCAATCCAAAACCACGACTCGACGGCAACGAATTTCAGCCTGGATTGCGCTCTGGCGTGCGCCAAAAGCGGTTCGCCGCTCATCATCCTCACGAAAGCTGGCGATATCTACTTCCCAATTTCTGACAAAATGCCTGACCCAAGCCAGCGGCAACTACTGATGCCGTACATAGGAAAGTACGTGCGCGCGTCGGGAGAGGTCTTTGAGCGCAACGGCACGCGAGCCATCGCAATCAAAGACATCCATGAGCTCAAAGCACAGCGTCTGAACTCAAAGGCATTCAGCGAATAGCTCGGCAGCTAGCTATACCGCATCCAGCGCAGGATCTCCGGCAGCGTAGCCCGCTTGCCGTACATCAGGATGCCCACGCGATAGATGCGCGAGGCCACCCAGATCGCGCCCCAGATAAACAGCAGCATCAGCACTATGGAGAGCGCGATCTGCCAAGCCGGCGGCATCTGCGAAGACATGCGCAGGAACATCACGATGGGCGTGCAGGGCGGAAACAGCGAAAGCAGCACCACCGGCAGCGCCGTCGGATTCCCTACGATGTAAGAGATCAGCACCATCCCCACGGTCAACGGCGCAACAATGACCATGCTGAATTGCTGGATCTCCTGCTCGCTGCTGACGCTCGCGCCCACCGCGGCTGCAATCGCGCTGTAGAAGAAAAATCCCAGCAGAAAATACGCAACCAGAAAGAAAAGCTGCTGCGGATGAATGCCATATGCCGTCAGGCCGCCCGGACTCAGCGACGCACCCGCCGACCTGACTACGATCGCCGAAGCGAGCAGGAACCAGAGCGCCAGCTGGGTAAGACCGGCTGCGCCTACACCCAGCAGCTTGCCCGCCATCAGCGACTGCGGCTCGACTGTCGAGAGCAGCACCTCAAAGATGCGCGATGTCTTCTCTTCCACCACCGACCGCGCCACGTTCATCCCGTAAAACACCACGGTGAAGTAGATGAGGAACATCATCGCGTACGCGCCGAAGAAGCTCTTCAGCGAGTTCGACGGAATCAATCGTCCCTGACGGATCTGCATCGTCTGGATGTCGGCATGATGCGTCCCCGCGGCGATCTCTGCGCTCGACACTCCATGCCTTACCAGTTGTTCTCGCTCCAATCCTTGATTCACGGCGCTTTCCAGCCCACGG
This sequence comes from Acidobacteriaceae bacterium, assembly GCA_036378335.1. Classification (GTDB taxonomy): domain Bacteria; phylum Acidobacteriota; class Terriglobia; order Terriglobales; family Acidobacteriaceae; genus KBS-83. The sequence continues at coordinate 16,770 of DASUWP010000352.1, forward strand.
AG
>DASUWP010000353.1:0-7097 GCA_036378335.1 Acidobacteriaceae bacterium
CCAGACCCCACACCGTCACGCGAGCTCTTCCTCGGGTGGCAGGGGCGGCGCATATCGCGCACCCAGAAACAGAATCCCCGCAGAGATCACCAGCGTGATCAGCGTGAGACCGAGACCCAATCTCAATCCATGCCGATCGGAGATCGCGCCAATCAACCTTGGTGACGGCGCATCACCCAGCGCGTGAATCAGGAATAGATTGAGGGCGATGGCAAAGGAGCGCACGACTGCCGAGACGGAGTTGACGATTGCCGTGTTCAGCGGGCCGGTGTTCAGAAAGAGAAAGAACTCCGCCAGCAGGATTGACGGCAGAAGCAACGATCGCGGTCCGAAGAAGACCATCAGGGCGGCCGGAAATGTCAGCACAGCGCTCCAGGCAGAGACCAAATAGAGTGCGCGGTAATTGGTGCGGAGCCAACGCTGTGCCATCCATCCGCCCACAATGGTCCCCAGGATGCCGTCGACGACAGTCACGCCACCCAGGAGCTGATTCGCGCGCGAGAGGGAGTAGCCCTCCACCCGCGAAAGAAATGTGGGCAGCCAGACCGAGATGCCGCCCATGGTGAAGACCAGCATGGCCATGCCCAGCGTCGCGGTCCAGTACGCCGGATTTTTCAGCATGCCTGAAATGGTCGCGCGGGTTGGCGTCGCCTTCAGCCGGTCGGACGCACCACGCTGCGGCTCGCGGACGAAGAAGAGGATGAGCACCGCAATCAGCACGCCCGGCGCCGCGCTCACCAGGAAGGGCATGCGCCATCCATATGCCGATCCAAGCTGCCCGGCGATCAGATAGCCAAGCGCCGCGCCCACCGGAATGCTGAGATAGAAGATGCTCAGCGCTCGGTTTCGTATCCGTTCTGGATACATATCCGCAATCATCGCCGGCGCGAATACGCTGAAGGTCGCCTCGCCAATCCCTACCACTGCATGCCGGAAATAAAGCTGGCCATAGCTGTGCACGGTCGCCGTGAAGAGTGTCGCGACACTCCACAGCAGCGCACCCGCAACGACCAGCGGCTTGCGTGAAACTCGATCGCCCAGCCATCCGGTAAGCGGCGCCGCGACCATGTAGGTGATGAAGAACGCATAGGTGAGCGCGCCCATCCGTTCGTCACTGGCGTGGAACTCGTGCTGGACCAGCGGCTGCACGCCAGGCAGCACGTAGCGATCAATGAAGTTGCACAGGTTTAGCGCGGTCAGCAGACCGAGCGCCAACGCCGCATGACCGTATCGTGGGTGCTCGTCTTGCGGCGGCATCAATTGGCCTGAGTCAATCCGTTAACGTGTACTCGCCGGCCGTGGCCAGCGTGCGGTCACCAAAGTCGAAAGGCCACCGCGGGGGCGGAAGTCGCCCTTCACCTCGGCCCATTCGGGATCGCAGGCCTTCACTACATCATCCAGCACCTGGTTCACGACGTTCTCCTGAAAGATGCCCAGGTTGCGGTAGCAGAACAGATATTCTTTAAAGGACTTCAGTTCCAAGCAACGCTCGCGTGGCATGTACCGCAGCGTCAGGACGCCGGCATCGGGCAGGCCGGTCTTGGGGCAGACCGAGGTGAACTCCGGATTGTCGATGACGATCTCGTAACCGCGAAACTGGTTCTCCCAGGTCTCAATCTCAGGAAAATGCGAGGCAAGCCCCGCGCGTGCGTGTTCATCGGTGTATCGCGGCGTGGTGGTCATCCTCATATTGTACCCATGAAGACTCCCTGCATCTTTCTGACTCCAAAGGCGCACGAACTGCGTCTTATATACTTACCGACGGTCTAGAACGAATGGCAGAAACCTCAAATGGCAGAGCGAGACCTCTTATTTTATGGACGCTCGCCGCAATCCTCCTGGTGATCGTCTTCTTCGTGGTGCGCAGGCTCACTCGCGAGGAGTTGCCGCTGCGGGTCGCGCAGGCGACTGTCCAGGACTTGATTACAACCGACAGCACCAACGGAAAGGTCGAGCCGCAACACAACTTCGAAGCGCATGCTCCCGCCCCGGGCACGGTGAAGCGCCTCTATGTGCGTGCGGGAGAATCCGTACCCAAGGGAAAGCTTCTGCTGTCGCTGGATGACGCTGACGCGGTAGCGCATAGCGCCGGCGCGATGGCTTCCCTGCGCGGTGCGCAGGCGCAATACCAAGCCACCGAGCAAGGCGGCACGCTGCAGGAGCGCTATTCGCTCGCCGGCGAAATGGCGAAAGCGCAGATGGACCAAGACCAGGCGCAGCATGATCTCGAAGCGGTCAGGAAACTCGCTGCCCAGGGTGCTGCGGCACCCAGCGAGGTGGCCTCGGCGCAACAGCGACTGGACGCTGCCAATACCTCTCTCGCCACGCTCGAAAAGAAGCAAACGAAGCCCTTTTCACCGGCCGATCTTGCCCATGCTAGGGCCGACCTGGAGCAGGCTCAGGCCGCCTATTCCGCTGCCAATACCATCGTGGCCGACTCGAATGTGCGGGCGCCCTTCGCGGGCACTGTCTATTCCCTGCCGGTCTCGGTATCGGAGTACGTCACGCCAGGCACACTCCTCCTACAGATGGCAGACCTGAGCAAACTCCAGGTCCGAGCTTACTTCGACGAGCCGGAATTAGGGGCACTCCACGCAGGTCAGCCGGCGACCATCGTCTGGGACGCGCTGCCAAATCATGCGTGGCATGGCCGAATCCTTAGCATGCCTTCGACCATCATTACCTATACAACTCGCAATGTTGGCGAGGTGCTGCTGAGCGTGGACGATGCGGATGGCAAGCTGCTGCCGAATACCAACGTCAAGGTCACCGTCACCGAACAGAGACTGGACAACGTTCTCACCATCCCGCGTGAAGCGCTGCATAGTGAGAACGGTAAGAGCTATGTCTATCTCCTGCGCGGCAGGGTGCTGCGACGGCAACAGGTCACGGTCGGCGCACTGAATCTTACGCAGGTGCAGATCGTCAAAGGACTGACGGCGAACGCCACCGTGGCGCTGAGCACAACCAACGGCGAGCCCCTGGCGGAAGGTGTACCGGTGCACATCGACCGCTAAGCACAAACCGCTGCCCCGATACCGATATAAGTCTTATGCGCGTTCTCCCCCTATTCATCGTTCTTCTGCTTGCACCCTTCACGATGCTGGGACTCACGCCCGAGGGCCGCACGGATGTGGTTCGCGATCTCCAGCAGGGACATGCCGACCATGCTCTTGAGGTTCTCCAGGCCGCTACCGGCGCGGGCAACAACGATGCTGAGGCCCAGCAACTCCTGTGCCGGCTGGCACTGCAATTGGAACGATGGGACGAGGCGGTTGCAGCCTGTGAAAGAGCTGTCACCCTTGACGACAGCAGCAGCAACAATCATCTCTGGTACGGACGCGCGCTGGGCGAGAAGGCGAACCGGGTCTCCTTCTTGAAAGCCTACGGACTTGCCAAGCGGGTGAAAGCGGAATTTGAAACGGCCGTAGCGCTCGACCCGCACAATGCGGAAGCACTATCTGATCTCGGCGAGTACTACACCGAGGCGCCTGCCCTCGTCGGCGGGGGCAAAGACAAGGCGGCAGCGATAGCAGGCAAGCTGGATGACGTCGATCGTGCCCGTGCAGAGGAGCTGCGCGGTCGCATCGCGGCGAGCAACAAAGACATGGCCGCGGCGGAGCAGCATTTTCGGCAGGCGATCACTGCCGCACCGCGTCCGGCAAGCTACTGGATGGTTCTCGGATCCTTCTACCAGAAACAGAATGACATTGACCGCATGCAGCAGGCGATCCACGCCGGCCTGGAGGCAAACGGCGCCCACGGTGAAACGTTGGTAGACGCCGCGCACCTGCTGACTCGGACCGGCCAGGATCCGCAGGCCGCGATCCGGCTGCTTCGCGAATATCTCGCCTCTCCGGAAAAATCGGAGGATGAGCCCGCCTTCCGTGTGCAGTTACTTCTCGCCAACCTCCTGAACAAACAAGGTGACGCGGTGGGTGCAGCGCGGGAGATTCAGGCCGCATCGGACATTGCGAGCGTCTATCATCCAACAAAGCAGGTTGCTACAAATACCGGACGCTGAACCACAGGACACCGCCCATTGCCTTACGTGCCTCTTTGCTCGCGAGTCGCCGCGCCCGCACTTGCCGCCTTCGCAATCCTGGCGATGACGGCGGCTCCATCGGCAAACGCGCAGATCTCGTTTTACACGGCGGTAGATCTGGCGCTGCGCAACTCGCATGAAGTGAAGATGGCCGCTGCGGATGTCGATCGCGCGGCGGCAGGTCTTAGCCAGTCAAAGGACGCATACCTTCCCAGCATGGTCATTGGCTCAAGCGTGGGTTACTCCTACGGATTCCCGGTTGGCCAACCCACCGTTGTGAATGCAACGGCCAATTCCCTCGTACTTTCCTTTTCGCAACCGTCGATGATCCGCTCCGCGCGTGCATCGCTCACCGCGGCGCGCGCCGCTCTGCGGGACACCCGGGAGAAAGTCGTCGCGGATACTGTGCTCACCTACATTGAGCTGGACACCGACCGCCGCGAAGTCGAAGCACTGGAACAGCAGCACAGTTTTGGTGAACGGCTGGTTGAAATTGAGCGCGAGCGCAACGCAGCAGGACTTTCGAGCGCGATGGATGTCACTCAGGCAGAGCTGACCAATGCTCAGCTCGAACTTCGGCGGCTGCACCTCCAGGACCATATAAGTTCGCTGCGGCTGCGTCTCGCGAACCTCACCGGGTTGGCCGAGGATGCAATCGCTCCGGAATCATCGTCGATTCCCCCAGCGCCCGCGCCGCCCGCCGCAGGCGCCCTGAACGCAACGCTCAGCACGAACAGCGCCGCCCTCGCTTCTTCCGCGGCGGACGCCCAGTCCAAGCAGTACATCGCGATGGGTGATAGCCGGAAACTCTGGCGCCCGGAAATTGCCTTCGGCATTCAATACAGCCGCTATGCGAAGTTCAACAATTACGCCGAGTATTACCTCCGCTTTCAGCACAACAACTTCGATGTCGGAATCAATTTGACGTTTCCCATCTTCGACGCGCAGGGTCGCGATCGCGCGCGAGGGTCGGCCGCGGATGCTGTCCACGCCCGCGAGCAGGCGAGCCTCTTTCGTCTACAGTTGGGAGAACAGACTCGCGAACTCTCCGGCAGTTTGGCTGAGTTGCGGGTGCAGCAAAAAATCGCGCAACTGCAGAGCGATTTTGCGCAGGAAAATGTCGACGCCGTCATCACGCAACTACAGAACGGAACAGGCAACCCGAACGCCACTCCGCTGACGCCCCGCGATGAACAGAAAGCCCGCATCGAAGAGCGCCGGCGGTATGTCGATAAGCTCGATGCTGACTTCCAGCTTACGCAGGCAGAGGTACAACTACAGCGCTCGCTTGGAACCGTTGAGGGATGGGCGATGCAGGCGCCTCATCCATAGCGATTTAAAGCCATTTCGGAGATCGGCACCTGCACCCTTTTCAGGGCACTTTTTTGCCGTTCTACAGTGCTCCGGCTGGTACACTAGGGGTTAGACAATATGCCACTGAAGACGCTTTTTCTGAACCCGCCTTCGTTTGAGAACTTTGACGGCGGCGCAAGCAGCCGCTGGCCCGCGACGCGCGAGATCGAATCCTACTGGTACCCCGTCTGGCTTGCCTATCCGGCCGGACTGCTCGAGGGTTCGCGCCTCCTGGATGCCCCGCCCCACCACGTCTCCGCCGAGCAGACCATTGAGATCGCCAAGGGATACGAGTTTCTGGTTCTGTTCACCAGCACCGTAGGCTGGGCTGGCGACCACGCCCTGGCGGAGGCTATCAAGCGGGCGAATCCTTCGATCAAGATCGCCTTCGTTGGGCCGCCGGTCACGACGTCGCCCGACCGCGCACTCAATGAGTGTCAGGTCATCGACTTCATCTGCCGCCGTGAGTTCGATATGTCGGTGGTGGAGTACGCCAACGGCAAGCCGCTATCAGAGATTCTGGGCATCAGCTATCGGAACTCGAGTGGCACAATCACGCACAATCCCGATCGCCCGCAGTTGGAAGATCTGGATGCGATGCCCTGGGCTACGAAGATTTACAAGCGCGACATGGACGTGACGCGCTACAACGTTCCTTTCCTGCTGCATCCCTACATCGCGCTCTACTCGACGCGCGGCTGCCCGGCGCAGTGTACGTTCTGTCTGTGGCCGCAGACACTCAGCGGACACGCCTGGCGTAAGCGCTCCACCGACGACGTCGCCGCCGAAATGAAGTGGGCGAAGGAGAACTTCCCGGAGGTGAAGGAGTTCTTCTTCGACGATGACACCTTCAACATTCAAAAGGCGCGCACCATCGAGCTCTGCGAGAAGCTCAAGCCGCTCGGCATCACCTGGTCCTGCACCTCGCGCGTCACCACGGATCGCGAAACGCTGAAGGCAATGAAAGATGCCGGCTGCCGGCTGCTGATCGTGGGCTACGAGTCGGGCGACCCGCAGATTCTCAAGAACATCAAGAAGGGCGCAACTGTTGAGCGCGCACGCGCCTTCACAAAGGACTGCCACGATCTCGGCCTCACCATCCACGCCGACTTCATCCTTGGCCTGCCGGGTGAGACCAGAGAGTCGATTCGCAATACCATCAATTTTGCGAAGTCGCTGGATTGCGAGACCATCCAGGTCTCCATCGCGCACGCCTATCCGGGCACTGAGTTTTACGACTTTGCAGAGAAGAACGGCTTCATCACGAATCACAATATGTCCGATTCGGGTGGCCACCAGATGGCTCACATCGAGTATCCCGGCCTGCCGGCCGAGTATGTGCTCGAAATGGTCCACCGCTTCTACGATGAGTACTATTTCCGGCCCAAGGCGGCAGCTCGCGTCGTCTGGAAGGCCATCGTGAACCGCGATGTGCCGCGTCTGTATCAGGAAGCCAAGAGCTTCATGAAGCTGCGCGCACAACGCAACAAGATCGTGAAAGATACCAAGCAGCAGCAGGCAACGAAGACCGTGCCCGCCGTGAACGCCGGCGCCTGATCGGCGTTCCCCATCTCAACGAGAGGCGGCCTCCGGGCCGCCTCTTCCACTCACGGGACTTTCATGACCCTGCGCCGGTATATCATCCTCGCCATCGTCACACTCACTTCGGCCCTGGGTGACACGTTCCTCGACGTGGGCA
>DASUWP010000354.1:0-3038 GCA_036378335.1 Acidobacteriaceae bacterium
CCCGGTCAACCTGGATGGCGTTTGGGGCAGCATCTTCAGCTTTGAGCGCGGGCGCTTCCTCTGGAAGGTTCCGCGGCGCATTCCCTATGGCGTGACAGTCAGCTTCGGAAAGCCGATGCCCTCGACCTCAACCGCTGTCGAGATCCGCGCCGCCGTCCAGGAACTCCACTCGGAAGCATTTGAGAGCCGCAAGCCGCACATGCAGACACTGGACCGCGCCTTCATCCGCACGGCCCGCCGTTCGCGCCGCCAGTTCATGATGGCCGACGGCAGAACGCCCAAGGTCAGCTTCGGCTCTGCACTCAGCAAGACCATCTACGTCGCCCGCCGCCTGCGCTCGCAGATTGGCCAGCAGAAGATGGTCGGGCTACTGCTTCCGCCCTCGGTAGGAGCCGCGCTGACGAACTACGCGCTGACACTTCTAGGGCGCGTGCCGGTGAACCTCAACTACACGTCGTCGAGCGAAGTAATTGCCTCCTGCGCTGCGCAGTGCAATGTGGAGGTCGTCATTACCTCGAAGGCATTCCTCGAGCGTTTCCCGAATCTTCAGGTTCCCGGTCGCACTGTGCTGCTTGAAGACGCGCTTGAAAAACCGGCAATTACCGAAAAGCTCGCGGCCTTGATGATCTCAATGCTCGTTCCCGCGGCTCTTGTGAAGCGGGCGCTTGGCGTGCGGCAGACGGCGATGTCCAACGCAGCGCGCATGGACGAGCTCGCGACGGTGATCTTCTCGAGCGGAAGCACGGGCGATCCGAAAGGAGTGATGCTCTCGCACTTCAACCTGATGTCCAACATCGGCCAGGTTGGCCAGGTGTTCATGCTCGATAGTCGCGACACGGTGCTCGGCATTCTGCCCTTCTTTCATTCGTTCGGCTTCATGGCGGGGCTGTGGCTGCCGGCAGTGCAGAGCGTGGGCGTCGTGTTCCATCCCAATCCGCTCGACGCGCAGGCTATCGGCGGGCTCGTACAGAAGTACAACGTGACGTTCCTGATCGCCACGCCAACCTTTCTCCAGGCCTACATGCGGCGGTGCTCGCCGGAGAGCTTTGGTTCACTCCAGTACGTGCTGGTGGGCGCCGAGAAGCTGCAGGAACGCGTCGCGCTTGCGTTCGAAGACCTCTTCGGCATCCGTCCGCTGGAAGGCTACGGCTGCACCGAGTGCTCGCCGGTGGTGACCGTGAATGGCCGCGACTTCCGCGGCCCGGGATTCCGGCAGGTTGCCGCACGTCGTGGCAAGATCGGACACCCGCTGCCGGGCGTATGCGTGAGGATCGTGGACCTCGATACCGGCGAGCCGGTCGCGGCTGGAAAATCCGGCATGCTTCTCGTGAAGGGGCCCAATGTCATGCGCGGCTACCTCGGTAAGCCGGAGAAGACAGCGGAGGTCCTCCACGATGGGTGGTATACGACAGGCGACGTCGCGGTGATGGAAGAGGACGGCTTCCTGACCATCACGGATCGCTTGTCCCGCTTCAGCAAAATCGGCGGCGAGATGGTGCCGCACATCCGGATCGAAGAAAAACTTCAGGAGATCGCGGAAGTTACCGAGCAGGTATTCGCAGTGACTTCGCTACCAGATGACAAGAAAGGTGAGCGCATTATGGTCGTCACAACCTTGCCGCCGGCGAAGCTCGAGCCGGTGCTCGAGAAACTCGCGGGCTCCGACCTTCCGGCATTATGGAAGCCCAAGCCCAACCAGTTCGTCCACACGGACGCACTTCCGCTGCTCGGTACGGGCAAGCTGGATTTGCGCGGAATCCGAAATCTCGCGGCTTCCCTCGCAAGTGCTTCCGAGCCGGCGGCGGCGATGGCAGACTAGGCATCTTTGAGCCCACGATTTTCTTTGGCACCATGTCGCGGTTGTACGTCCTGGCTTAGATTACTGCGACGTTGTGGCGGTGAAGGTGCCGACGCTGCAGGTTTCCGAGTGCGGCGTGAAGCTGGCCTGATCGTTGCGGATGGCGGAGACAAGTCTGCCGTTCACGACGGCCGAACCTGCTCCGCGAAGAGTGTTGTCCGGCGCGACCGCGAGCTGGAAGCCGCCGCCTGGATTTTGCACGCGGACAACGAAGCCGGTTGCCGTGTTGTCCACAATATAAAGCGCGTTCACATGCGCCTTGCCGCGGTCGAGCGTTACGGAACGGTTCTCAAACGTCAGCTTCATCCCAGTGGAACTCGCATAGGTGCCGGTGAGCCGCAATCCGTATGTGACGGCCGCGGGTTGGCGGAGCGCCGGGCAACTTAAGGCGATTCATTGCCCTCTACATTGCCTTTCTGCTATAGCAATGAGGCGCCAGGATTCGCTCGCTGGCCGCTCGGTTATTCGCAGCGTCCACTCATTCTTTCCCTATGCCCCCACGATTCATCTCCAAACAACTCTCCTGTCCCAGTGGGCTCTTCGCATCATGGCCCGACTGATGAACCGGCATAACGCAAAGATGAATCGTTTTGCACTGGAGCAATTGCATCTTGGGGCTGACGACCGGGTTCTTGAGATCGGCTTCGGCGGCGGTCCGAATCTTCCTTATCTGATTGCAGGTGCGGCCTTCGTGGGCGGTGTAGATCGATCCCCGGCAATGGTAGAGCGCGCGAAGGCTCACTTTCGGCAGGCGGTTTCCTCTGGTCGTGCGGATTTTCGGGAAGGCACCGTGGAGGACATTCCGTTCGCAGACCTATCGTTCGACAAGGTGTGCACGGTTAATACGATCTATTTTTGGAAGTCGCTCGCCGCGGGTTTTGCGGAGATCCATCGCGTTCTGTCCCCTGGCGGCCGCGCCGTGATCGGTTTCCTTCCTCGACAGCACATGGAGCGAATGCGCATGGCTCCAGATATTTTCACCATGCGTAATCCTGAGGAAGTCGTCGGCGCCCTCGACCGAGTGGGCTTCTCAGAGATACGAATTGAGCGTCCCGCACCCTCCACGCCGTGGAACGTGATAGTCGGGACGCGTCACGATATCTGAAATGGTCGCCCTTAGGTGGAGATCAGAATGGTTCGCCGGTGTTCAGCGGATCGCCTTTGGCGTTGCGGATCCCAT
>DASUWP010000355.1:0-23039 GCA_036378335.1 Acidobacteriaceae bacterium
AGCAGCATGCGGGAAGAGAAGATTCCGGCGCTCAAGCTGACGGTGGTGCAGTACGTCATCGTCGCTGTCCTCGCTGTCCTGATTACCGGGTTATGGCGGCTGCAGATCCTGGGCGCTTCGAATTATCGCGAGCTGGCGGAGGCCAACCGCATTCGCAAAGTACCAATCCTGGCGCCGCGCGGGAGGTTGTTCGACCGCGAAGGTCGTCTGCTGGTGGATAACTATCCTTCAGTCTCCTGCTTCCTCGTACCGGACCAATCGCAGACCGTCGACAGCGATCTGCCGAAAATTGCGCGCGGGCTGCACATGACGGTGGATCAGATTCGCGCCACACTGGCGCATTACCGTGGCGGGCCGAAGTATCAGCTCATACCGCTCAAAGCCGATATCACGCCGGATGAGAAGGAGTTCATCGAGGCGCACCGCGATGAGCTGCCGGAGTTGGAGACGATCGACGAGCAGCGACGGCTATACCCGCGCGATGGCTTTGCCGCTGCCCTGATCGGCTACACGGGCGAGGTCAGCGAGGACATGCTCAACCAGTCCAAGTACGCCTACTACGAGCCGGGCGATGTGGTCGGACGCTCGGGCGTAGAGGAAAGCTATGACGCGCTGCTGCGCGGCACCGACGGCTCACGCGATGTGCTGGTGGACAGCCATGGCCGCGAAGTAGGCCGGCTCGGCTACGAACGTGCTATCCCCGGCACGGACCTCAAGCTAACCATCGACCTGGACATCCAGAGGGAGGCGGAGCTGGCCCTGGGTAACAGAAATGGCGCTGTGATCGCGATGGATCCGCACACGGGCGAAGTGCTGGCGCTGGTGAGTCACCCTTCGTTCAACCCCAACGATTTCGCCGTGCGCGTGCAGCGCGATACCTGGGCAAAGCTCATTACCGATCCCAATCACCCGCTGATGGACAAGGCTATCCAGGACCAGCTTGCGCCGGGTTCAACCTTCAAGCTCGTCATGTCGGTTGCGGGATTAGAGCAGCATGTTGCGCAGAATCTGAAGGTGAACTGCCAAGGTGGAGCTAATTTCTACGGACGATTTTTTGCCTGCGATGCGCATCATGGTCTGGTCAACATCGACAACGCCATACCGTACTCCTGCGACACCTACTACTACACACTGGCGGAACGACTGGGCATTGAGCCGATTGCCAAGTGGGCGCATGCGCTGGGCCTGGGCAGCAAGACTGGAATCGATCTTCCGAACGAGGCCTCGGGAGTGGTGCCCTCGGAAGAGTGGAAGCTCAAGAACTACCACGAGAAGTGGTATGCGGGCGAGGTAATCTCGGTCGGCATCGGGCAAGGCGCCACGGCGGTGACACCGGTGCAGCTCGCACGCACGATTGGCGGTATCGCTTCCGGCGGCGCCATGCGGCGTCCGCACGTGGTGATTCAGGACCAGCTACAGCCGAATTTCCGGCAGGCCATCATCGATACTTATCCCGGATCGGGGGACGCTAACGTTCCGATCGATCCCTCGACTTGGGAGACGATCACCGATGGTATGGCGGCGGTCACGGCCGCCACCGGTACGGCGTCAAACGCTCACCTCGAGGGCATTGATTTCGCGGGCAAGACCGGTACCGCGCAAGTAGTGAATCACAGTTTCGGAGCCAAATCGGTTTCCAAGGACGTCAACTCGCGCGCGAATGCTTGGTTTGTAGGGGTTGCCCCGCGACGCAACCCGGATATCGTGGTCGCGGTGCTATGGGAACACGGAGGATGGGGCAGAGGATCTTCCGTGCTGGCAGCGCAAGTCATTCAGGCGTATGTGGATAAACAGCGGCGGTTGGAGCACAACGTGCTGCAGGTCGAGACGCAGCCGAAGCCGGCGGCACCGCAGGGGCAGCCAACGGCCAATGTTCCGGAAAAGAAGGCCCCCGCTAAACCGACAGAGGTAGGGGCGATCTGGTCTGATCCGTCCAACCCGGAGGCGATGGGCGGCAGGCGGGTGAAGCCGAGACGGCCGCAAGATGCGAAGCAGCTGGCGTCCTTGCGGGCGGGACGCTTCTTCGTAGACGAGGCCGCCGATGATCGTGCCGTGCGGCCGGTTGTTCTGGGAAGGAGCCAGTAGCCATGCAGCGATTCCTGCGACTGCGCGACTTCGACTGGGTGTTGATGGCGATGGTGTTCCTGCTGTCGGCCCTCAGCGTCCTCGAAATCTATTCGGCCACTATCAACACCAAGTTCCATGGCTTCGAGAGCAAACAGGTGCTCTGGCTGCTGGGTGGCACGGCGGCGATGCTGCTGCTCTCCTTCATCGATTACCATGTGCTGATCGATGTGATTCATTGGGTTTACGGGTTCTGTATCGTCTCGCTGCTGGTGGTGCTGGTCGCAGGGCAAAAGGTGCTGGGAGCGCGACGATGGATTCGCGTGGGCGGCATTCACTTTCAGCCCTCGGAATGGGTGAAGCTGATCCTGATCATCACAGTGGCGCGGTATTTCGCCAACCTGGCAGGAAAAGAGCTGGACTGGAAGGATATTGGCAAGGCGTTTCTGCTGGTGGGCGTGCCAATGCTGTTCGTGCTGAAGCAGCCGGACCTGGGGACAGCCCTGACCTACATGCCCGTGCTGCTGGTCGGGCTCTTCCTAGGGGGCATTGGCTGGAAGAAGGCACTCATCATCGTGTGCGCGGCCCTGGTGCTGATCGTGCCCATCTGGAGAGCAGGATTGAAGCCCTATCAGAAGGCCCGGCTGACCAGCTTCATCTCTCCGGATGAGGACCCCCGCGGGTCGGGCTACCAGATCCGGCAATCGCTGATTGCGGTAGGTGATGGAGGGGTGTGGGGGCGCGGCGTCGCCAAGGGCACGCAGACGCAGGGAGACTTCCTGCCTATCCCGTACACGGATTTCATCTTTGCGGCCTGGAGCGAGGAACACGGCTTCGTGGGCGCTGTCTTTGTCCTGCTGCTATACTTCTTCATACTGATGCGTTTGATACAAAACGCTCAGACAGCGCCAGACCTCTCCGGCACCCTGCTGATCATGGGCGTCGTCGCAGTGCTCATCTTTCAGATAGCAGTTAATGTGGGAATGGTCGTGGGGCTGATGCCCGTTACCGGGATACCATTGCCGCTGATGAGCTACGGCGGGTCCTCGGTGCTGTTCACGTTCCTTGCTCTGGGCATCGTGATGAATGTCCGGATGAACCGGTTCGTGAACTAGGGACAAGTTGTGCGGAGGCTGCCGACCCGGGATCGGAGGCAGCGCCGGAAAGAGTTTTGCAGGAATTTCAAGTAAAGCCGGCCAGGCGGATCACCCGGGGCCGGGCAGGATCAGGAATGAACACGCAGAGACGGGGAACGACCCCGCCCCACAATCGGGTAGGAGCGGTCACAAACTCTCTGCGCGTGGAAAGCCCCAGCACAAAATTTGATTTTTTCGGTGAGCGGCGGCACGAGAGTGTCCCGTGGCAGCTCACTCCTGGAATCACGCCGGCTCTCCCTCGTCTGCACTCGTCCTCCCCGTCACACCGGTCCGGTATTCCGGGAACAGGACTCATCCTGTTCTGATCTGCCTCGTCTGCTGCTCCGGCGATTAGGGCCGTGGGCAAGAAAGAGGCAGCATGGCGAAAGAGATTTGCATCTCCACTACGCCGCATGAAACGCGGCTTGCGATCGTTGAGGACGATCAACTTACCGAGATCTACTACGAGCGGGAGAACGAATACACGCTCGCGGGATCGATTTACAAGGGCAAAGTAACGCGCGTGCTTCCGGGCATGCAGTCAGCGTTTGTCGATCTGGGACTGGAGCGCGACGCGTTCCTCTATGTGACGGATTTCCTGGAAGAGCAGGAGGATTCCGAAGAGTTCGCAGAGACCCAGCAGGGCGACAGCCGAAAAGAGCGCTCCGACGGTAAAGAGCGCCCAGAAGGTGGTCGCGGCGGACGGCGTGGCGGGGGTGGACGTGGTCCCGATCGCGGCACAGATCGGACGCAGGAGAGACCGGCAGCGGCAGCGCAACGGGCTGAGCCGTCCGGCAGCGCGGCTGCTGAGGCGGAGGGAGAGCCGGGCGAGCCAGAAGGCCAAGGCGAAGAGTTTCAGCAGGGTACCCGCCGCTGGCGCGGCCGTCGTGGCCGGCGTCGAGGCGTACGCGGACAGGTTGCCGGTCAGGCGTCCGGTCTGGATGCCGAAGCGGCAGCGGAGCAGGGTGACGGCGAACGGGGACGATATACTCCCGTCTCCATCGAAGCGGGATCTGAGTCATCTCCCGAAAGAGCGGCTCTCGAGAGCCCCAGGGGCGAAAGCAGGCGTGGTGGACGTGCCGAACGTGGGCGGTCACAGCAGGGATCGGCAGCCATCACGTTGCCCGGTGAGGCGCTCCAGAAGTATGGGCAACAGCCGCCATCAAGCGAACTGCAGATAACGCCTCTGGCCGAAGCTCCTCAGGTGTATCAGCCTCACGTCACGGTTCGCCCATCGACGCTGGTGGAACACCCGATCGTCTGGGATGGCGTCAGCGCAGCGCTTCCCGGGGAGACGCTCTCGCGGCATCGTGGGCAGCCCGCATCACGCTCCGACGCCAATCCGCGGGTGGAAGAGCAGCAGGCTCCGGAGTTGCATGCTTCGAGTCGTGAGGCTTCCAGCGAGACGTCTCTCGGCGAGACTGTGCCGATCGACAGTGCCTTCCCGCCGGCCCATGAGGAGCCCCCAAACGCCGCCGAGGAAGAACCCGCGCCGCTGGTGCTGGAAGAGGAAGATCTCAATCTGCAGGAAGAGGCGGAGTTCGAGCCGGATGCCTCCGCGTCGCATCGCGTGGATCCGTCCTCGCCCAGCGAGTTCCGTCTGTCATCGCTGTTTGGCCGGGAACCCGAAGCGAGCGAGAAGCGGGAGCCCGAGGCGGCTCCGGTCCAGACTGCCGCGATGGAACCAGTTCAGGCCGAATCCGCTGAAATCAGCGAGCCACAGGCCGAAAGCTTCCACGAAGCCGTTTCGGCAGCTGATGCGGTAGAGCAGAGCGCTGCGCCTGAGCAGCCAGCGTATGACGGCAACACCGTCAACGAAGGGAATGCTGAAACTCGCCGGGAGCAGTCGCACGAGGCCGCTGCGCTCGACCATCTCCACGCTTTCACGCCCGGGGACGGACAGGTAGAGGAGGAGGAGATCGATGAGGAGGAGTACGATTTCGCTCCGCTGCCTGAGCATGCGGTTGCGCATGACGATGAGCACGACCTGAGCGATCTGGTCGAAGAAGAGACGCAGGCATCCGCCGGCGCGGAGTTCGGTGAAGTGATCCGTGACGCGCAGATTGATCGCCAGGTGATCTCGAGCGACGACGACGACTTCGAGGACAGCGATGAGGAGGAGGGCGTAGAGGAAGAGGGAGAGCCCGCGACGGCAACCGCGTCCGAGGAAGGGGCTCCGGCTCCGCGCCGTGGACGTGCCGACCGCCAGCGCGGACGTGAGCGCGAGCGCCGTGGTGGCCGCGGCCGCAACGGACGACGTCAATCATCACAGATGAGCGATCTGCCGATCATCTCTGAGCTGTTGAAGCAGGGCCAGGAAATTCTGGTCCAAATTGCGAAGGAGCCGATTGCGAAGAAGGGCGCGCGTATCACCAGTCACATCGCGCTTCCCGGACGTTTTCTCGTCTTTATGCCAACGGTGAATCACGTCGGAGTATCGCGGAAGATCTGGTCAGACGAAGAGCGGCAGCGGCTGAAGCGCATTTTGATCAGCGAAAAGGGCGAAGCCTCCGGCGGGTTCATCGTTCGGACGGCTGCGGAGAACGCAAGCGAAGAGGAATTGCGCGCCGATCTGCGTTTCCTGATCAGCCTGTGGAATGAGATCAAGCAGCGCTCTGATGCCGCGAAGGCTCCGGCGCTGATTTATCACGATCTGAATCTGGTGGAACGCATCCTGCGCGATCAGGTGTCCGATAACTTCTCGACCATCTGGGTCGATTCTGAAGCCGAGTACGAGCGCATCGTTCGCTTCCTGAACCGCTTCCAGCCTTCGTTGGTGCGGCGTGTGAAGCTGTACACGAAAGAGACGCCGCTATTCGAACAGTTCGGCATTCAGGACGAGATCACCAAGGCGTTGAAATCGAAGGTGTGGCTGAAGTCGGGTGGATCGATCGTGATCAATCAGACCGAAGCGCTGGTGGCGATCGACATCAATACCGGAAAGTACGTGGGCAAGACGGCGCGGCTCGAAGACACGATTCTGAAGACGAATCTCGATGCGATACCGGAAATTGTGCGGCAGATCCGGCTGCGCGATCTGGGCGGCATTATCGTGATCGACTTTATTGACATGGACGAGCGCAAGAATCGACACAAGGTGATGGCGGCGCTCGAAGAGGAGCTCAAGTCGGACAGGGCGCCCTCGAAGGTGCTCCAGTTCAATGATTTCGGCCTGGTGGCGATCACGCGTAAACGTGTCAAGCAGTCGCTGGAGCGGACATTGAGCGTGCAGTGCAACATCTGCTCGGGGACCGGCATGGTGAAGGGTCCCACGACAGTGGCCAATGAAATTTACATCGAGATGCGCAAGATGCAGAAGCATTTCGAGCGGCATGACGTGATGCTGCGCGTAAATCCCGAGGTGGTAAAGACACTGAAGGGCAACAATGCCCGCTGGTTGAATGACCTGGAGGAGATGACCGGTCGCACGATCATTGTGAAGAGCGATCCGGCGCTGCATCCGGAGCAGTTCGACATCCACTAATTCATCTATGAATGAAGAGGAGGGTTCGGCCGGATGCGCCGAACCCTCCTCTTTTTGAATCGGCGGACGTATTTGCCACCGCAGAAAGAAACTTTTGCCTATCGATGTGTGTCCTACGTAAACAGAGCGCCAGAGTGGATTCCCTAGTACTGTTCAGTGAGGAACTCTGCTTGAGCGTCTGATCCGAAAGAGGAGCCTCGCTCCTACGATCTACACAATGGAGTCTGCCAATCATGAGCTGTTCTGATGTCTGCCCCTCCAGTCGCAAACTTTTCCGGCGTTTTCCGGCGCTTTTTTTGGGATTCACCGCCGCTGCATGCACCGCTTTTGCCCAATCGCCGCTGAGTACGCAGTATTCGTCGAGCGCTGATGGCGCTTCTGAGTTGGCTATCAATCAGGGCCCAAATGTACTTTCCTATCGCTCGCAGGATACCGGGCAGAATAGCGGCGGCTACGGGAATGGCGGCTACAAGCGGTATCCCAGTTACGGGCAGCCAGGCTTCCACCATATCGCAATCGAGGCAGGTGCCGGCTTCGGCGCGCCGCTCGCCAACACTAGCAAGACGGAGACTTTCGGCTATAACGTCAAATTGGGCGGCGGCTGGAATTTCAATCGCAATTTCGGAGTGCTACTGGAGTATGAATTCAATCGTAACGGGATTCCCAACAACGTATTGAGTGCGGTTGGGGCGCCCGACGGTCATGTGCATCTGTGGGGTTTCGGGCTGGATCCGATTTTTTATTACAAGACAACCGGAACTTGGGGTGGATATGTGACAGGCGGTGCCGGCTTCACCCGCAAGGTTACGTCATTCACTGCCACCGTCCCCACGGGTCAGTACTACTGCGACTTTTACGGGTATTGCTATCCCGACTACGCGACGATAGATCTGGGTCATTTCTCGAGCAATCAGGCTGGTTTGAATTTCGGCACGGGCTTTACACACAACATCGGAGATAACGGGACGAAGATATACGCGGAAGTTCGCTATCTCTGGGTGAATTCGCCCGCCAGTACGGAAGGGCATCCAGGCTCAGGGACCGTCAGTATGATTCCGGTGACCTTCGGCGTTCGCTTCTAAAGCGGGCTGAATTCGGACCACCCTCAGCGGTAGAGCACCGTCAGGATGCCAGCGCCGAGGGTGGCCATGGAAGGCAGCACGGCAAGAGCGAGGGGATAGAATCCCAGCGCCTGACCGCGCAACTCGGTGGCAGCCACAGTTGAGACAAGCAAAACAATAACCGCCAGGATCAGCGAGTGCACCAGCGGGCTGATTGGCGCCAGGACCGCGGTCAGGCAGCCTGCCACAGCCGAGTAGAGGCAAGTTGCGGCCAGGTTGAAGAGCTGCGCCGAGCGGGTGGGAGGCAGCTTGCTCCAACTCGGCACCAGCCAGCGCACGAGCAGCGTCGTAACGCCTGTCAGCAACCCCATGCAGGCGAAACCGGCAGCGATGGCGATGAAGGAGTGGACCACTCGCATCGTGCCTTCCCGAAATCAGTGCGTGGCCGGCGTAGATGATGCGGCGGCGTTCCCGTGGTGCATCAGGGCTTCGATGTCCTCCGCAGTGTGCGGCAGATCTGCAATGAAGTCCTGCAGCTTGCCGTTCTTGTCTACATAAAAGGTGTCTTCGATGCGTACGCCGATCTTTTCCTCGGGGATGTAGATACCCGGCTCGATGGTGAAGACGGAGCCCGGTCCCAGGGGCTTCGCTAAGTCCAGGGGATCGTGCACGTCGATGCCGACAGAGTGACTCAGCCCGTGGATAAAGTATTTTTCCAGCGGTTGGCCGTGCAGGTCCTTGCCGTGTGTGCGGATGTAGGCGCGGGCGACGCCGTCGAGGGAATCCTCCGGATGCTCGTGATTGTAAAGGGTGGATTTGCCGGAGACGAAGGCTTCCGCAGCCGCGCGTTGCGCGCCGAGCACGATGTTGTAGATCTCACGCTGGCGGTCGGTGAAGTGCCCGTTCACCGGAATGGTGCGCGTGACATCGGAAGCATACATCGAGTATTCGCCCGCGGCGTCCATCACCACAACATCTCCGCTCTGCATGGTGTTTTCGTTCGCCATATAGTGCAGCACAGTGGAGTTGATGCCGCTGCCTACGATGGAAGGATAGGAGGGACGCTCGCATCCATTCGCCAGCAAAGTGCCGGTAATGACGCCAGAGATCGCGCGCTCATTGACTCCGGGGTGGATGGCTTCGATCGCAGCTTCCTGGGCTTTGATGGAAGCATTCGCAGCCTTCCGCAGTAAGTCGATTTCTCCGTCATCCTTGAAGGATCGAAGCGTTTTCGTCAACTCGCGCACGTCTTGCGGAGTGACCGGGTCGCCGCTTCCCATGCTGCTGGCCGCGAAGGCCAGCGCGGCTTTTGCGGGTTCGCTGTCAAGCTGGCTCCAGACGGTTCGGAGACTGCGCTCGCTCAGAATGCTGGGGAGATCGCGGATGGAACGAACCTCTCGCACACCGGTCAGGCCGGTGACATGGGGCGATGCAGCATCGAGCTTGATGCCGGTGAAGAGCTCCATGCGCAGGTTGCGCTCCGGCAGGAGGAGTACCTCGCGATAGGGCAGTGCTGCCTTTCCGCCGCCGGCTGGCATCGCATCTGCGACGATGAGCGCGGCGCCAGGCTCGTTCCAGCCGGTCAGATAATAGAAATCCTCGTCCTGGCGATAATCCTGGTATTCCAGTTGCGGTTCGTAGTTGCCGAACAGCACGGCAACCCCGCCATGGAGCTCATGCGCAAGCGCCTCGCGGCGCGCCTGGTAAACGGAGTTGGGCTGACGCTGGAGGGCCAGGAGAGGCGTCGAGAAGAGACCGAGGAGCAGCAGAAGGAGTGCCACAGGATGAGCAAAGCGCATGCGGAACAGTGTAGAGCACAAGCAAAGAGGGCCTTCGCGAGAAGGCCCGCTTTGAAGTAATTCCTGTAAGTCAGGCTCGCTTGCCACTGATGAGGCGCAGCAGGAACGTAAGAACCACGGCCCCTATGACCGCAACGAAGATGGTGTAGATGAGACCTCCGCTACCGGCGTGTCCCAGGGCCCGCATAATGAAGCCGCCGACAACAGCGCCGATGATGCCGACGATGATGTCACCAAGTACGCCATAGCCGCTGCCTTTCATAATCTTGCCTGTAATAAATCCGGCGATAAGGCCGACGATGATCCACCAGATGACGAACATGACGCAATCCCAACCTTTCCTAGAAGATTGTGCAGCCGCCTGTCAGCCGGGGGGATATGTCCTACGGGTGACCGCAGTCCAGCAACAGCGATCAGATGGTAGCACTCGCCACTAAGTTGTATGTAGGCGTTAGTAGTTACACACCCACTGGAAAGGGTTTGGCAGAGGACTCCTCCAGATTGGCATCGCCACGCCAGCGTTCGAAGCGCCCCTGCAGCAATGACAGCAATCCGGTATACCAGTAGCCGACAACAAAGAGCAGAAGGAAAGGGATCGTGAAGTAGTTTTCGTTGGTAATCGCATAGGCGATGGTGAGCGCGAAATAGCAGCCGATGAGCAGTTCCAGCCAGGGCACGACACCCAGCCGCTTTCGGTATTTGGCGGCCTGCGCACGTTCGCCCTTCTTCTCCACCCGGTATTTCGGCGTCCGCTTGAAAGAGCTCTTGATACCGAACAGGGCCTCCAGGACAGCGCGCGTATTGGTGACGGTAAGTCCAATTCCGAGCGCCATGAGAAAGGGGAGATAGAGAAATGTTTTGGGCCAACTGCGCGGATAGAGCTCCTTCTGCGAGACGAGATAGAAGGAGGAGATAGAGAACGTAGAGGCCATGAAGAGCGGCACGTCGATGAGCAGCATCTGAAACCATCCCTGGTAGAAGCGGATCACCATGGCTGGCATCAGCAACAAGGAAAGCACAACCATGAGCGGGTAGCTGATGTTTGCCGTGAGGTGATAGAAGGCTTCTATCTTTGTGTGGAACGGAACATCACTGCGGAAAACCTTGGGCAGGATCTTCTTCGATGTCTGGATAAGGCCTTTGGCCCAACGGGCCTGCTGGGTCTTGAAGGCGGTCATCTCAATGGGCACTTCCGCCGGGCAGGCGACATGCTGCAAATACCGAAATTGCCAGCCCTTGAGCTGAGCGCGGTAGCTCAGATCCGTGTCCTCAGTGAGTGTATCGTGCTGCCATCCCCCCGCCTCCTGGATCGCGTCGCGACGCCACATGCCGGCGGTGCCATTGAAGTTGAAGAAGACCCCGGCGCGCGAGCGCCCACCGTGCTCCAGGACGAAATGGCCATCGAGCAGGATGGCCTCCACCTGAGTGAGAAAGCTGTAGTCCCGGTTGAGGTGCGTCCAGCGCGTCTGCACCATGCCGATGCGCGGCTCGGCAAAATGGTGCACCACCTGCATGAGCCAGTCGGGCGATGGCACGAAGTCAGCGTCGAATATGGCGATAAGTTCGCCTGAAGCCTGTTTCAAGCCCGCATCGAGCGCGCCGGCCTTGTAGCCGTGACGATCCGTGCGATGCAGATAGACGATGTCGTGCCCCAGCGCGCGATAGCGCTCCACCAGGCCGTTGGCTACTTCCTGCGTCTCATCCGTCGAATCGTCGAGCACCTGTATCTCCAGCCGGTCGGAGGGGTAGTCGAGGCGGCAGCAGGCGTCGATGAGGCGGTCGATAACATACTGCTCGTTAAAGATCGGCAGTTGTACCGTGACGCGCGGCAGCTGAGCAAAACGGCTGGGCGGCTCGGTGACCGCGCGATCACGATGCTTGTAATAGAGATAGACGAGTTGGTAACGATGCATGCCGTAGAAGGCGAGCACGATCATGACCAGGAAGTAGGGAATGAGCAACGTGGTGTCGAAGGCGTTCCACTGATAGAGGTAGCGAAACGGGTTGTTGACCGGATCGTTGCCGTAATGCGTGCGCAGATAATGGCCGACGCCGCGCTGCGAGTAAAGCCAGAGCCCGGCATTCACGGCTGTGTGCTGGAGGAACGCTGCAAGCTCAATCAGGCGCATCTCTTGTCGGGGCGGGCACGCGGACATGAGGTCCGAAAACGGCTCGCAAGCAGATTGTACGTGTTTTGCCGCACAGGTGCAGATTTCGCTTTAGCGCAGCAGGCTTTGGCGGAAGAGCGCATCCCGCTCCACGGGACGGAAGCCCGCATCGCGGATAATGCGGCGCAGCTCGGACTCGCCACCGTGATGCGAGGGCTCGAGGCTACCTGCTTGCGACCAGGGAACAGAACCGGCATCATCTGCGCCAAAATGCAGGGCCAACTCCAGAACCTTGGGCCCCATCACCAACCAATCCGTTTGCAAGTGCTCGATGTTATCGAGGAAGAGCCGCGTCACACCCAGGGTTTTCAGGTAATCGACGGCGGTAGCTTCTTCTTCGCGGCGGGCCTCGGGTAGAGCGGCATGATGGATGCATACCCGGACAGCGTGAATCGCATTTGATTCCTGCTGGAGCGCACGTACGAGGGCGATGGTGTCGATCCGCTGGTCAAGAGATTCCGAGCTACCGATGGTGATGGAGACGGAGACGCAAAGGTCACACTCCACGGCCGCGCGGAGGAGCGTCCTGAGAGTATCGGCGGGGCCCGCAGAGTGCCGCAGGGGATCAAATTTGGCGCTGAGCGTGCGCAGTCCGGCCTCGCGCAGGCGCTGGAGCATCTCGGTAAGGCGGAGAGCATTCCCCGCGACAGACTCTAGGCCAGATATGGGCAAGTGGTGAAATGTAACCTCCGGCTGTCGCTTCCGGCAGTTCACCAGAGATGCTTGCAGACTATCGAGAGAAACGTTTTGCGTGTCGTGAATTTGGGAGAGGTCAACGCTGCCGCCACTGCGAGACGCATCTTCCCGGCTCGCCTCTTCAAGGGACGTGCACAAGCCGCGCAATGCATATGTAACAACTTTCTCGGGATGCAGGTTGCGGCGCACCTGGTTGGCTGATCTACCGATTTCGAGTAGATCGCTGCTCCGTAAGGCGTCCAGGGCTGTTGCACGATTCCAAACCATTGTCTGTATCCTAACAATCTGTGCGAATCGGAGCATCCGCAGGGCTGTTGTTGCCCCATATTATGGGGAAGGCGGCCCAAGATATCACTCGCAGCAGCATGTAACACTGTGAGTTACATTTTGGCCAGGAGGAAGAACAGAGATGATCTATCGCCATAGAACCGTAGTGCGTTTCTATCGGGCCGGCGCTATTCATATGGCCGCGTTGGCGCTTATGGCACTGCCGATAGTGTTCAGTTCCGCAAGGACGTTTGCGCAGGGTACCGCCACCGCGAAGCCGGGGGTGGATGTCCTCACGTTTACGAATGGCGATCAACTGACCGGCACGCTGGTGAGCGAGGCCGGCGGATCGGTGGTTTTCCATAGCGATATGTCCGGTGATGTCAAAGTCGAATGGAGCAAGATCAAATCGCTTCACACGGGTGGGAAATATGCGGTGATCTCGCCAGGCGAAAAATTGAAGGTAGGCCGACCGGCACCGCAGGTACCGGTGGGTACGCTGAGCGTCTCAAACGATCAGGTTTCTGTATCTGGAACGGGCGGGGAGGTGAAGAACATTCCCACCAAGGAAGCCGCTTACGTTGTGAATGGAGATGACTTCCAGAAGGAGATATCCCGTGAACCCAGTTTTACGGAGGGATGGATAGGCGGCCTCACGTTGGGCGCCACGCTTGTCGAGTCCACCCAGACAAGCGAGACACTGACCGGGGCACTCAACCTGGTCAGGAGCGAACCGGGCGTCGATTGGCTGCTGCCGAGGAACAAAACAATTTTCGATGCAACGGCAACATACGGTCTGGTGACGCAGCCATTTATCGCCGGTGTGCAAGCGGCGTCGAGCGCAAAGACAAATATCCTGCACGGGGACATCGAGCGCGATCAATATGTCACATCGCGCTTGTACTACCTTTTCGACGCGAGTGCCGATCACAACGTCGGGTCAGGTTTACAGGTTCAGCAGATTTACGGTGGAGGGGCCGGTTACTCGGTCATTCGGGAGAAAAACCGGACCTTCGACGTGAAGGGTGACATTCACTACCAAAGGCAGGAGTTCTATCCGGCGGCAGACTTCCCGTCAGGGGAGACTCTCAATCTGATAGGCGCCTCGATCGGTGAGCTTTTCATGCAGAAGCTTCCGAAGGGGCTGGTTTTCAATGAGGCTGGAACGGTACTGCCGGCCTTCAATACGCCTTCCGGGCAGCCCTCCGCGTGGAGTGCCGAGATCATCGCCGGCTTGCTCTTTCCGGTCTACAAGAATCTCGGATTTACGCTCGGTTCGCAGGACAATTTCGTAAACAACCCGCCGTTCGGCTACAAGAAGAACACGTTCCAGTTCACGGCCGGGCTGACTTACTCGTTCAAATAGCAAAACTGATGGGAAGGCGGGCCGCATTGGTCACGCCTTCGCCTTAGGGATTCGGTGTGGCGCCCGGCTTGATTGTGCTGACGACAGTGGTGGGCAAAGGCTTGTCGGCGTTGGCCAGCAGCACGGAGACCTGCCACATCTGAGTGTCATTCAGCAGATTGTTAAACGCCGGCATGCCGCTGAGCCGGATTCCGTTGCGCACCTTCCAGTAGGTTTCTCCCACCGGATCATCGCTAACGCCAACCACCCCATTTCGATGGGGAGCCCAGAGCTGGGGCGCCTCGGGGAAGAGATGCTTGCCAAAGGGTGAGGATTGCCCGTAATAGCCATGGCAACCCGAGCAGTTGTCCCGATAGAGCTGCGCGCCGATCAGCAGATTTGTAGGGCTCGGCTCAATTGGCGAGCTCTTGGGCGCCTCCCGGTCGATGCGCGTATCCAGGGCGCGATGGCTTATGGAGCGTTCCAGCACAATAGGTTCATCGGCAACGGCGACCGGCACCTTGCCGAAGTACAAATACGCCAAAACGCCCACTGGGAGCAGCAAGAGGCCAAGAATGAAGCCGAGAAGAAAACGCATACAAGCCTCGCCGAAAAAAAGTTTTGGGGGCAGCGAAGAGACCACCGCCTGACACGAGTGTAAAGGCCCCATCCGATTTCACACCACGCTCCATCAGTGAGCACTGCGGGGAGCCGCTTTCCTTGACGAAGGTCGTCTTCCCCGGGGCTACACCCCAGCGTGAAACGATAAAAACAGACGCGGGATGCTTTAATACAGAGAGCACGTTTCCCGCAGTCCGCAGCAGCAGAGTAGTGGAGGCATCACCATACATGCAATGCAGTAAGAGTCTGGGATACCTGGCGTATCCGCTCCTGACATTTTCTCTTTTCGCCGCTCTTTGTACGCAGGCGCAGACCACAGGCAATCCAACACAGAGTGCACCGCCGTCCCAGAACCCGGCACCAGACACGGAGGCACAGCCAACTCCGCTGCAGCCTACGCAGCCTGCCCCGCTGACGCGCGATCCGTTATCGCAGGCGCAGCAGCAACAGGGGACCTCCGGCTCGCAGCCGCAGGCAAACTATCCAAACGAACAGGAGCGCATCCGATTGGCGCGTGAGGCGCAGGAACGCGTACGGGCACGACGCGCTGCGCGGACGGCGGCGGCCGTCAAGGACACCTACAGCCACAAAAACGAGATCTACTTCGGTTATGCCTACCTGCGCATGAGGCCAGGGCATTTCCTGCAGCACGCGAACGAGAGTGGCTGGAATGCTGGTTTTACCCGTCTGTTCGATCCTAAGCTGGGCGTCACGTTGGATCTTCGCGGCTACTACAAGAGCGTCTATGTGGGGAACAATCCATATTCGCTGTTCCAGCCCTTCATCAGTAACTACTCGGTGATGGTGGGGCCGCAGTATTGGGTCAGGCAGCGGAAGAACTATGCCGTCAGTGGCCAGGTGCTCGCCGGAGTCACACGCAACCTGTTCTATGCCGACTCGGCGGGGCACTCGGGGTCCCTTGTCGGTCTGTATCCCAATGCGACGCGGTTCACAGCGGCGGCAGCGGTGCCGGTCGATATCAATCTCGGACCGGGCCTCGCTGTCCGGATCGCGCCTACCTACGACCTGACTACCTGGGGCGACGACATCCAGCACAATCTGGGCTTTACGCTCGGTCTCAATTACCGCTTCGGACGACAGTAGCGACGCTCACGACCAAAGGGCGGCGTTCCCGTATGCCATACCGGGACGCCGCCCTTTGAACTGCGCAACGATCAGGCTTTTACGCGCTGATCGCGCTCCCGGGCAGACTCGCGTGGGTACTGTGGCTCGGTCATGCTGACGGGGTCGAGGATGGCGCTGATCTCCTCTTCACTGAGGAGCTTCTTCGCGCGGGCGATTTTGATGATGGATTCGCCCGTGGCAACGGACTCTTTCACGATCTCGGCGGCCTTGGCATAGCCGATATACGGATTGAGCGCCGTAGCGAGTGAGACGGTGCTTTGCGCGTAGAAAGCGCAGCGATCCTTATTGACCGTGATCCCGGCGATGCACCGGTCATTGAACTGGCGCAGCATGTTGGCGAGGATGGTGGCGCTTTGCATGACGCTGTAGGACATGGTGGGCATCATGACGTTCAGTTCCAGCTGGCCGGCCTGGATGGCATGCGCGACGGCCGTGTCGTTGCCCAAGACCTGGAAACTGACCATGGCGGCGAGTTCCGGCATGACCGGATTGATCTTGCCGGGCATGATGGATGAGCCGGGCTGCAGGCTGGGCAGGTAGATCTCGGCGAACCCGGTGTTGGGTCCGGAGGACAGCAGGCGAATGTCATTCGAAATCCGAATGACCTCAAGCGCAACACCGCGCAGGGCTGCGCTCACTTCCCCCATGCAGGCATTCGACTGCATCGCCCAACGCATGTCCGTGGCTGGCGTGAGCTCTTCGCGGGAAATACGTGCCAGGTTCGCGATCGCCATCTTCCGGTAGTCCGGATGCGTGTTGATGCCGGTGCCAACCGCGCTGCCCCCGAGGCCAAGTTCACGCAGGGCGTCACTGGACAGCAGCAGGGCGCGCTTCGATTTCTCAATGGCTACTCCGTAGGCGGCGAATTCCTGGCCCAGGCGGATGGGCACCGCATCCTGCATGTGGGTGCGGCCAGACTTCAGGATGCCGTCGAATTCATGGGCCTTGTCGCGGAAAGTAGCCGCCAGTTTGTCGAGGACGGGATAGAGCGTTTCCAGAACGAGCAGTGTGCCGATACGCATCCCCGTCGGGAAGACGTCATTGGTCGACTGTCCGTAATTGACGTGATCGTTCGGATGGACCTCTGCGTATTCGCCTAGCTTTCCGCCAAGAATCTCATTGGCGCGGTTGGCGAGCACCTCGTTGGTATTCATATGAAAGGAGACACCGGCCCCGGCCTGGAAGACGTCCACGACGAACTCATTGTTCCATTTGCCGTCAATGACCTCCTGCGCGGCCTGGATGATGGCGTCGGCGCGGCGATCGGAGATGAGGCCGAGGGACTTGTTCGCCTCGGCAGCAGCTCGCTTTACCATACCGAAGGCGCGGATAAGCAGCGGATGCGCGCGCATGCCGGAAATCGGGTAATTCTCGACCGCACGAGCTGTCTGGGCGCCGTAATAGGCGCGCTCCGGTACCTCGACGAAACCGAGGGAGTCTTTCTCTTGGCGGACAGCGGACATCAGGGGGTGCTCCTTGCTTTTCGGATGAGTGGAGATCAACCGATCAGTATAGGGCAGTCCGCGCGGTCAGGTTCGTGGGCGAAGCTACTAGTGAATTTCGGGAGAGCCGCGACGCATGTAGAGGCCGGTCACGAGCGTCACGAGGACGATGCCGCACGCCGCCAGGAAATAGTAGGTCATGGGGCGGGAGAAGCCCGGAGCGTACTGCAGATCCTGGCCCACCCAGCAGGTGAGCAGCACCGCGATCACTGAGAACATGCCGGCGAGAGTGAGCAGCATCGAGCCGCGGCGACGGCGCATATCAAGCGCCTCTACCTGGTGGGGAGTCAGGTTACGCTCTTCGGGGGGCAGGCTCATGTTTGCCATAGAGTTCGGATCATCCTCGTAATAGGGCAGGTCTACCCTGCGGCGTACGGCAGGGTAGACCCTGCGCAGCACCATTTAATCATGACTGGCGAGGGCGCTGGAAGGCCGCTGAAGGTTGTCATTTGTCAGTGCGGCCTTCACGCCAATCGCTAATCCTGCAACTGAAATGCACCCAAGGGAAGAGATGACGATCATGCTGCTTTACTAATTGGCACCTGTATCTCCGTCACGTAGGACTCATCGTCCTGCCGAATCGGCTGCGAGTTTTGCAGATAC
Source organism: Acidobacteriaceae bacterium (assembly GCA_036378335.1). GTDB lineage: Bacteria > Acidobacteriota > Terriglobia > Terriglobales > Acidobacteriaceae > KBS-83. The sequence continues at coordinate 17,893 of DASUWP010000355.1, forward strand.
AACTCACGGATCGGCCCCGTGACCTGATAGCCGTTGTCGCTGACCCAACGCAGTAAAGCGTTGTAAGCCTCTTGCAAGCGTTGATAGGAGCCGGCGTGAATTGCACTGGCTACCGTGACGGGCTGCAATTCGTAAACGCGCACGCCTCCGGCGGCCTTGACGGGCTCCTTGAGGAAGATTCCGGCCTCTCCATCGACGTTCGACTCGCGAAATTCGGGATCGTGCCACATCGCGAAACACGGCGCCTGTCCCACGAGTCCCGGTCCCACGCCGGCGATCACCTTTGGATAGAGCTGGCCCACGGAGGGATAGTTTGCGATCGTTTCCCGTACCGAAGCCACCCACTGCTTCGGCAACTGCTTGAGAACCACTTCTTGTGACATAGACATCTCCTGTTCGATGAGGCGGATTCGGTTCTGAATTCTGCTGAGACGATCGTGTTCCTCCTCAACACGCGCCCGCTGCTCGGCCTGACGCAGCAGGAGCATGCCGCGGAGCTGCTCCGCACTGACGTTCTCTTTCAGACACGTCGCGATCTGCTCCAGGGACAATCCGAAATCCTTGAGCGCGAGTATGCGATGAAGCTGGGAGAGCTGAGAGGCCGAGTAGTAGCGATACCCGGTCTCCGGATCGACATGCACGGGCGACAGCAGCCCGCGCTCGTCGTAATACCGGAGGGTCTTGATGGAAACCTGCGAGAGCGAGGAAAAATCGCCGATCTTCAGCATGTTTCTTTTCTAAGGTCTCCAGCGGCGGGAGAGTCAAAGACTATTTTCGAGTGTGAAAATCAGAGGAAGGCAACCGACTGCAGCGTGGTGACTTCGAACCGCTTGCGGCAGCGGATGTTCTTGCAGCCAACCACATCATCGCGCCGCACCATGTAGGACTGTGCTTTCGCGAAGCGAGCGCGGTCACGTTCGTCGGCGTGACGTGGAAGGGAAGCTTTCTTGCGCCGGACCAGCCATGCGACCGGGTATTCGTCGGTTTTGCCGCAGTGGGGACAGGTGAGCGTGTGGGTGCGCTGCTCTGGCCGCTCATCAAAAAAATCGCGTTCCTCCATGCGGTACCTTCCAGTCCTAAAAGTTCTATCCGACCGTATACCGCTGCCACCCAGGTTTGCAACCTGCGGTTGAGGAACGAGCGAATCCGGAATTTTCAAGCGATGAAATGGCTCACGCGATGAACTCAGCTCTTCGCAACTTTGGAGCGAGCAGAGCGAGCAGCGCCAGTGCAAGAAGATAAACGCTCGATGCCAGCACGAAGAGGCTGCTGTAGTTATGCGTGCGTTGCAACAGGTGTCCTGCGTAGAAGGCGATCAGGAATCCGCCCACCGAACCGGCCATGCTTCCAATGCCTGTGACAGAACCCACGGCGGTGCGAGGAAACATATCCGATACCGTGGTGAAGAGGTTAGCCGACCATCCCTGATGCGCTCCTGCAGCCACGCCCAGCAACCCGATGGCGGCCCACTCGGACTGCAGATGTCCGATGGTGAAGACGGGCACGACGAGGCAGGCGCAGAAGAGCATTGCCGCGAGGCGCGCTCCTTCGGCCGAGAATCCTATCCTTCGAAAAGGTCCTGGCAGCCATCCTCCGGCGATGCTGCCCACAGCGGACATGTTGTAGATGAGGATGAGTGGCAGACCGAGATGAGAAAGATTGAGGTGAAACCGCGCGCTGAAATAGGAAGGCAACCAGAAGAGATAAAACCACCAGATAGGGTCTGTGAGAAACTTCGCGACCGAGAATGCCCAGGTCTGGCGATAGCCGAGCAGCCGGATCCAAGGCGTCGATGGCCCCATCTGTGTCGCGGCTTCTTTGTAGATGTGACGAAGCTCGGCTCCGGTGAGCGTGGGATGGTCGGTGGGCTTGCGGTAATTCTTCCACCACCAAAAAATCCAGAGCGCGCTGAAGATGCCGGTGGTGAGGAAGGCTGCACGCCACCCGAAGCGGATCGTAACCCAGGGCACGATGAGCGGGGCGAGGATGGCTCCGACATTCGCGCCGGAGTTGAAGATGCCGGTAGCCAGCGATCGCTCGCTCTGCGGAAACCACTCGGCGATGGTTTTAATGGCGGCAGGAAAGTTGCCGGACTCTCCGATGCCAAGAAAGAAGCGCGCAAAGCCGAACTCGAGCGCGGTGTTGGCCAGCGCATGGCCCATCGCGGAGAGGCTCCAGACCCCCATGATGAGGATGTAGCCGATGCGGGTGCCGATCTTGTCCACCAGGCGACCGGCGACCAGCAGGCCGATGGCGTAAGCAGCCTGGAATGCATCGACGATGTAGCCGTAGTTTAATTCTGTGAGGCCGATCGTGTGCTGAAGCGTGGGCTTGAGCAGGGCGATGACCTGACGATCCATGTAGTTGATGGAGGTCGCGAAGAACAGCATGGCGCAGATTGTCCAGCGCACATTTCCCAGACGGGTGCTGGTAGGGCCGCTTTCTTCCTGCTTCTGATCGGTCTGGCTCTGATTCATGCCTGTCCTGAGGGATACCTGCATTTTCCATTCCGAAGAATGTCTGCAGACACAAATCTTCCGGATGGACCGCAATCGATCGCGTCATCCATAGTAATGCTTCCCACGAGCTGACCAATTGCGTATCCGGATCGCGCGATGCGTCTGAACAAATGTGCAGACACGGCATGCCGCTTCTGATACATAGAACTCGCGGACTTGCGCGGTTCCATTCGCCAAGCGGACTGCGATACAGCGCGATGCTCTCTTTCTTTCATTTTCGGGTTCTGCGAATCGCCAAAAGATTCAGACGTGGCGCGTGGCCGATGTTAACGGTCGTTCTCTGCGAGATTTTTGCTTGCGCGGTATGGCCGCAGCAACTCACGTCGCCTGACGCTCGCGGCGAAAGGGTGATGGTCGACGCATGGTTCAACAGCCAGCAGAGACAGAATGCGGCGGGACAAAAGGAATACTTCCATTACAAATGGAACGACTCCAGCGACAGCGGCTTCTCAATGTTTGGACAGATGTTTGCAAGCCATGGCGCAACACTCGATACGCTCTATGAGGCTCCGACGGCTGACCGGCTCAAGCGCGCACAGGTTTATATCATTGTTTCGCCTGACAATCCGGCGAAGAATCCGCATCCTCACTACATGCAACCAGAAGACGCGGAACACGTTGCCGCGTGGGTGAAGGAGGGCGGCGTTCTGCTACTGATGGAGAACGATCCCGCGAATGCAGATATTACGCACCTCAATCTGCTGGCAGAACGTTTCGGCATCCACTTTGATGACGTCCTGAAGCACCACATCATTGGTGAGCAGCGTGCACCGGGTTACATCGCGGTCAGCGGCGGAGGCCCCGTCTTTCAGCGCTCACATACGCTTTACATGAAGGACACGTGCGCGATTTCGTTGAAGGCACCCGCTAGGGCCGTGTTGCAAGACAAGGCCGGCGTCGTGATGGCCGCGGCTAAGTATGGCAAGGGCACTGTGGTTGCCGTGGTCGATCCGTGGCTGTACAACGAATACACGGACCCGCGCAAAGCGCTTCCCAAGCAGGACAACTTCGCGGCAGGAAAAGAGTTTGTGAATTGGATTCTGAAGCAGGTTCCAACGGACAAGCACTCCGTACAACCCTGAGAGTCGTCTGGCTCGACTGCTCAGATGAACCGCGTGCTGCCGTTGGAACATAGATTCGCAGATCACTGCGCCGGCATTCGATTTCCGGGCGGACGAGGCTATGGCGAAAAAGAAAAAAGAAGAGTTCTCCGTCACCAAGGCGGTGAAACGGAATGCGCGCGAACGTGTCGGTCAGCCGAAACCAGAGAAGATCATTGTGCCCGAGCCTGAGCAGATGCGGCGCAAGCGCCGCCATAAGGAGACGCTCGTGGATCTTCTGAAGCGAGAGGAATAGGACTATTCAATCGCACGCGAGTGCATGAGCGGCCTGCGTCGCATCGCGGACGAGATCCGGTAGACCGACCCCGCGGAGGGCATTGCCTGCGACTACCAATCCGTGCAGCTTCGACGTCGAGCGCTCGAACTGTGCGATACGCGCGATATGGCCGATTTCGTACTGTGGAAGGGAACGCGGCCAGCGACGCACAATCGTGACGTCCGCATGTTCAGGAATGGGACCTAGAAACGCGGTGAGCTGATCGCGAGCAATGCCGGCAATCTCAATGTCTGAATAATGAGAGAGCTCGTCTGCTGCAGAACTGGCGAAAAAGGCGCGCAGAAGCGTAGCGCCTTCCGGAGCGCGGTGCTGAAACTTCTGGTCCAAAAAAGTGCATGCGAGAAGAGAGTGGCTTGTCGCCGCGCTCGCTGCTACGAGAATCCCGAAGCCTTTGGGGACGCTTGGGGCGGACCTGGTATGCGCTCCATAGCCCAGCGCGACGACTAACCCGGAGGTTGCGTTTGGTGGCAGCAGGCCGGCTGCCTGCTGCGCCTCCGGCAGCGGAAGAGAACCGAGCAGTTGACGCGTGGTGTCCAGTGGAGTCGCGAGCAGGACGCGATCGAAGCGCTCGTAGCCGGTTGCTGTTTCGAGGGTCCATCCTGCGCCAGACTGATCGAGTGCGAGCACGGGAGTCGAGAGCCGCACCGAGCCCGCCGAAAGCGTTTCGAAAATGCGGTCAGTCAACGTGCCGAGACCACTTGCCAAAGTGGTGAAGACGGGAGCTTTGGATTGCCGACTGCGCCGCTGCAGGGCTGCGATGAGAGATCCATCATGCGCTTCCATGGTCACGAATGGGCCAAGTAAAGCCCGCGCGCTCAGCTTTTCGATATCACCACCGAAAACTCCAGCGAGCAGCGGTCTTGCGACGGTTTCGACGACTTCATCTCCAAAGTGACGGCGTACAAATGCCGAAACACTTTCATCTGCGTCGATTCCGCGATGCAGCAACGCGTTCTCGCGCAGCTCTGCGGCACGGGAGGGCTCCGCAGCATACGCGTGTTTTGCCGCGTCGGTGAATAGCGGCGAGGGGATTACGGCATCCAGATGGCGCGGCACCATCATGTACATTGCGTCGGGCAAAGGGGTCAACGATCCTTCGCGCGCAATGTAAGTACACCGCTGATGATCGTTGGAAGATATCAATTCGTGAGTGAGGCCCAGCTCGTGCACCAGCTCCTCTGCCCAGGGCTTTTCGGTCACCCAGGAATCAGGCCCGCACTCGATGACGAA
>DASUWP010000356.1:0-2112 GCA_036378335.1 Acidobacteriaceae bacterium
CAATGGTCATGATGGCAACCTGACCGTGGTCAAGCAGGAGCGTGGTGATAAGTACACGGTGGCCCAAACGGTGACCACAGAGAAGAGCGCGCGTACCATGGCGCTGGATGCCAGGACGCACAAGGTCTATCTGGCGGCGGCCAAACTCGGCCCAGTTCCACCGCCCAGCAAGGAAAATCCGCATCCCCGCTTCCCCAGCGTCGTGCCCGGAACTTTTCATCTGGTAGTAGTTTCGCCGCAGTAGAAGTTCTCGCTCAGCTTTTGGGAGGACGCAGGCGGTTGCGGCGTGGTCCGCACGGAGAATTGAGTTACCACGTAGTCCGACGCCAGACTTTGATATAGTGGCGACCCAGTCGATCTCGGAATGCTGGAGTCGTGAGTGTATAAGACCGTCCGCAGTTCCCGCCTTTACGAGCAAATCGTAAAACAGATTGAAGACTCAGTTCTGAAAGGGATCCTCAAGCCCGGCGACCAGTTGCCGGCAGAACGCGAATTGGCCGAACAGTTCGGGGTCAGCCGCACCGCGGTTCGCGAGGCCATCAAGGCGCTCAGCGAAAAGGGTCTGGTCGAATCCTACTCAGGACGGGGAACCTTCATCACCAACGGCACCTCTCACGCCATCCGGCAATCGCTTGACCTCATCATGAAAATTGGCCAGGCGGAGGGCTCCGCCCATTTGGCCGAAGTGCGCGACATTCTGGAGCCGGAAATTGCGGCATTGGCGGCATTGCGAGCCGAGGACCAGCATCTGGAAACCCTGCGCGAGGCCGTCAACGTGATGGACGCTTCCAAGCACGACGCCGATGCCTTCATTGAGGCCGACCTAGACTTTCATCTAGCTCTGGCCGAAGCCGCCGCCAACCCCCTCATTCTTTCCCTCATAGATTCCATCGTGGGATTGCTCCGGGAGCAGCGCATGCGCATTTTCCAGACCGATGGCGGCCCGGAACGCGGGCAGTATCACCACCGGCGTATTCTGAAAGCAGTGGAAAACCGCGATGCCGACAAGGCGCGTCAATGCATGCGCGCCCACCTCAAGCAGGTGCGCCAGGATTCCGGCGCCTCACCCCTGCAGCGCCGATAGCCGTCGCCGTGAACTATGCGGCCTCGTCATCCTTCTTATCCGGAGAATCTTCTTCGCCAGGATCGGGAATTGTGGAAGGTGGGTCGCTGGCCGGGTAGGAGTCGGCCAGGGTCTTGTCCATCATCTTGTCTTTGACTTCGTGTTCGCGTCGCCGATTTACCTCGCGGTTCTCAGGGTCCCGGTTGGTAGGGTCGGCTGAAGAATCGGGAATCGGCGCTTGCTCGTTGGACTCTGGATCGCGCTTATCGTTCATTGATGCTCCTGAAGTGAAACCTTGATCAGCTGTCTCCAGGACTCGAAATCCCGGGTGCTGTATGGATGCCTGCTAACCATGCCCCGGATGCCGGAAGTCGTGGCTCAGGGCGCCAAACCGGCTTGAAACAGCAAACCTCCACCGGCGAGGGCAAAAGTTGGTAGTATCCGAAAAGCTCATGAGCCGCGCCGCCAATCCCACCGAACCTGCCTGGGCTTCGGCGCTGTCCGCCATAGCGGAAGAACTATTTCCCAAGTGCGGCGGGCAGAACTTCGCAATCAGCATCGCTGGCCTGCGCGAGATCCTTCATCAGGTGGGTTGCAAGTATCTTTCGTCCGATGATTCGCCGGCTGCGGCCCGCCGCTTGTTTCTAGCCCTCCACCTCGAGGAGTTGGTGCTGGCGCGCGCCTGTGCTGCCGGGAACGACGCTGCCTGGGAAACGTTTTTGTTGCGCTATCGCGAGAAGCTCTATTCGGCGGCCAGCCATATTGCCCGGGAAGAGTCATCCGCTCGGGAATTGGCAGATTCACTCTATGCCGACTTGTTCGGCACAGCCGTGCGGGAAGGGAAGCGCGTCTCCAAGCTCGACTTCTACACTGGCCGCGGCTCCCTCGAGGGCTGGCTGCGCACGGTTCTGGCACAGGAGTACATCAACCGTTATCGCGCGCAAAAGCGCCTGGTAAGCCTGGAGGAGCAGGAGGAAGAAGGCGAACAGTATGCTGCCCCTGCTCCCGAGCCGCAGACGGAAGTGGATGCGCGTCTGCAAACTGCCGTG
>DASUWP010000357.1:0-2394 GCA_036378335.1 Acidobacteriaceae bacterium
GCCTCTTCCGCGGACATCCCCGCCGCGACATTGTCCTCGGCCCGCATCTCCAGATGCGCACGGAGTTCCGCATCGATCTCCCGCTCCATCCTGGAGCGAAGGAAAAGATTCACCAAGCGGCGGACCATCGACATAGGTGCCCTCACGCGTACCGCAGCACGGCACGAACGCCCTTCACCAGCTGATCGAAGCTCTTCTCTGCCTGCTCCAGTTCTCTCCGTCCGGCCGCCGACAGGCGGTAATACTTCGCTTTCCTGCCGGTCTCAGTCAGGCCCCATTCGGAAGCGACCCACCCGCTCTGCTCCATGCGGTGCAGCGCCGGATACAGCGATCCCTCCTCCACCCGCAACAGCTCATCGGAAGCTCTCTGGATGTGCAGCACAATCCCATAGCCATGCAGCTTGCCGACCTGCGAAAGCGTCTTCAGCACCAGCAGATCCAGACTTCCCTGGAGATCGTTCCTCGCCATCTTTATACCTATGCCTCTTGGTATGAGAGACAATAGACCTAGAAGTCGAGGTGTGTCAAACGTCCCAGCGCGACATATGGCTGAAGAGGTAACTCGCCCCCTCATAGGCCGCATTCAGTTAAAGGTGAAGTGTTTGCCGGGGGCAGAAACCGGTGTACGAGAGCCGAACTGAGCGCGCCGTAGGCGTAGTTACCCGATCCACATATCCCGGATTGGGAATAAGCAACACTTTCCGTTACAGAATCTGCCGTTTCACCCTGCCCCATTCGATAGACTGGAAATAGACATACCTTCTGCCGGAGGAATCGAAGCAAAACGCCACCTCTGGGTGGCGTTTTCGTTGACGTAAGTCCTTTATTAAGACGAATTTGATATCTAAGTTCTTTGTTTGGACGAATTTAGCCCTCGGGAGAGCCACTAAGCATCACAGTTTCAGCAACTTACAAGGCGGCCTCCCGGACCGGAGGGGGTGGGGTGGGGTAACGTTACGTTCACAGCTACACTGAAGAGGCCATGATTCCCACCCTCGAATGGACCTCGGAAGGCGTCCGGTTTCTCGACCAGACGCGCCTCCCTCTCGAAGAAACCTACGTGCTGGCGAAGACCTACCAGGATGTAGCTGACGTCATCACCACCATGGTCGTGCGCGGCGCGCCGGCCATCGGCGTCTCGGCAGCGATGGGCGTCGCGCTCGGCGCGCGCCACTCGACCGCCACCGCGCTGCCCGCGCTGCTCGCCGAGATTCGCGTCGTCGGCAAGGTGCTCGCCGCAACGCGGCCCACCGCGGTGAATCTCTTCTGGGCCATCGAGCGCATGCGCCGCCACGCGGCCGAGCTCGCCGCTGAACCCGGCGCCACCGTCGCCAGCGTGAAGCAGGGCCTCATCGCCGAAGCCGAGCGCATGTACAACGAAGACATCGCCGCCTGCCGCGCACTCGGCGCCTTTGGCGCGGACCTGCTGCCGCAGAAAGCCGGCGTGCTCACGCACTGCAACGCCGGCGCGCTGGCCACCTGCGGCTACGGCACCGCCCTCGGCGTCATCCGTGCCGCGGTCGAGAGCGGACGGAAGATCGACGTCTACGCGGACGAAACCCGCCCCTTCCTGCAGGGCGCGCGCCTCACCGCATGGGAGATGATGAAGGACGGAATCCCGACCACCGTCATCTGCGACAACATGGCCGCCAGCCTGATGCACGCGGGCAAGCTGCAGGCCATCGTCGTCGGCGCGGACCGCATCGCCGCCAACGGCGATGTCGCCAACAAGATCGGCACCTACGGGGTGGCGGTGTTGGCCAAGGAGCACGGCATCCCCTTCTACGTCGCCGCGCCCTGGTCCACTATCGATCTCGCAACAAAAACCGGCGCCGCAATTCCCATCGAGCAGCGCTCGCCCAGCGAAGTTACGCATCATGCAGGCAAGCAGCTCACGCCAAATCACGTAGGCGTGTGGAATCCGGCCTTCGACGTCACCCCAGCAAAATACGTCACCGCGATCATCACAGAACGAGGCGTCCTGCGCGCGCCGTATCCCGAGTCACTGGAGCGCCTGAGCCACGAGGCGGCCGTTCCGGCTTAGGCGCCCATTACCTTCAGGTTGGGGCTGATGTGCAGCTTGGCCTCTGTGGCCGCCTGCACATCGGCGGGGCTTAAACCGGGCGCGACCTCCTCCAGCACCAGTCCCTCACTCGCCACCCGGATCCACGCCATCTCGGTTGCGATGATGTCCACCACCGCGAGTCCGGTCAGCGGCAGCGTGCACTGCTTCAGGATCTTCGGCCGCCCGTCGCGCGTGGTGTGTTCCATGGTCACGATCACGCGCCGCGCGCTCGCTACCAGATCCATCGCGCCGCCCATTCCCTTTACCATCTTGCCGGGGATCATCCAGTTGGCCAGGTTGCCGGCCTCGTCCACCTCCATCGCGCCAAG
>DASUWP010000358.1:0-3665 GCA_036378335.1 Acidobacteriaceae bacterium
AAGTACCTTCGCGTCTTGAGCCATTATCCCGCGGTCACATGAAAGCACATATGCCAACAGTACCCATCGAATAAACCCTAAGGATCGCATTCAATTGCCCTCCCATTCTCACTTCCGCCGATAGCAATCAAGCGCGTGATCATTCACCATCCCCACTGCCTGCATCCACGCATACACAATCACCGGGCCAACAAACTTGAAGCCGCGTTTCCTCAGGTCCGCCGAGATCGTCTCTGACAGCGCAGTCTTCGCGAGCACATGCCCTGTGCCCTCGACCGGCTTGCCGCCCACATGCGCCCACATCGTCCTGGCAAAGCCCTCGCCGTCTTTCTCCATCGCAAGGAAGATGCGCGCACCCGCAATCGTCGCTTCGATCTTCGCGCGCGACCGGATGATGCCCTCATCCGCAAGTAGCCGCGTGATGTCTTTCTCTGTGAACCGCGCCACCTTCGCCGGATCGAAGTCGCGAAAGGCTTTGCGGAACGCCTCGCGCTTGCGCAGAATCGTCAGCCACGAGAGCCCCGCCTGAAAGCCCTCCAGCATCAACATCTCCCACATCGCGCGCCCATCGCGCACGGGCCGGCCCCACTCTTTATCGTGATACTCGCGCAACAGCGGATCGCTCTCCGCCCACTTGCAGCGCCGCTTTTCGTTCATAACTCTCCTTGCGATGGGGAAACATGTCCTGGTCGATCCTACAATCGCTCAATGGCAAACCATGACGTCTTCACCGACATCGAAAGCGATCTCCTTCCGACATTCGAAGCTCTCCGCCACCGTGAGCCCATCTTTCATACCCCAGAATTTGGCGTCACATTGGCCGACTTCGAGCGCGTCATGGCTGTCGGGTACTGGGAGGTTGGCGCTTCCGGCCGTCGCTACAGCCGAGATTTCGTGCTCCGCACTCTGCAACACAATCCGCCCCTGGATGCGACCTCCGCGGGCTGGCAATGTTCAGGGTACGGCCTTCGTCGCCTCGGTCCTGAGACCTACCTCTTCACTTACACGCTGCGCCAAGCCGATCGCCTCACCCGTCGCGCCACCATTTGGCAGAGCACATCCGACGGCTGGCGCATCCTCTATCACCAGGGCACGCTCGTCTCTGCCGAAGAGGTCGACATCGTCCCCTCGTAATCCGAGCGATACCGAGTGATGAGACCTTCAGTCAAGGTCAATTACGGGAACTCCGAACCTACACCGGCTCCTGATATAGCCCAATCACATTCCCACCCGGATCGCGAAAGCGCGCCGTCATCTCCCCCGGATCGCCGCCGATCGGCTGCACAATCTCGCCGCCATTCGCCTTCACTTTCTCGACCGCCTCCGCCACGCTATCCACCATGATGTACACCATCAATCCCGGCGTCGCGCCAGGCGGACGCCCCAGCACAAACGCCCCGCTCACCTCGCCCGTCGTGTCGTCGAACGCGATCGCGCCATCACCCCGCGTCCGGATCGTCCACCCAAACGACCGCTGATAGAAATCCGCCGATGCCTGCGCATCCCGCGTCGGCATCTCGATGTAACAGATCTTCCCGTCCTTCGCTGTGGGCATAACGCGCCTCCCGCAAATCCAGATCGAGTGTAGTCGTACTCACCAACACGGGTGCCCCACATCTCGCTTTTGACATGTGGGAGAAAAACCCGCACGCCCACGCCGCTCAATGTGAGCGACCAAAGTGAGTGAACCTCACAGATCGCGCCTCCGCCCGGACGGCCAGTCCTCCCACAATGGCACGGCGTAACCAGTGCACATCAGTTTTCTGCCAAATCACCCCTTGCAAATTGCTACTCTTGAAATAGAGGCCTTACTGCGGCAGAACGCGGTAAGGCCATTTCTTGCGCCATTAAGTGCAATCACTGGACGAATTTAGCAATAACTCCTTTGGTTGGACGAATTTAGCTTGCGGGAGAGGCCTTAAACCATAGAAAGTGAAAGAGTTCCCAGCCAACCCCCGGTGACGGGAGGGGGGAGGGTAGGCGGTAACGTTGCATCTCCATCCTTGCTACCATCGAGAAGAAAAGGACAGGAGACACATGGCAGAGACTCTCGCCCCCGTAGCCGCTGAAGCGCCCTCTCACGCGCCAGCCGAGAAATCCGAAAAAACCATCAAGCGCCAGATGATCGGCTTCACCTTCTTCAAGGTCATGCCCGAGTGGCGCCGCCTGCCCGCCGCCGAACGTGCCGAGCACAAGCGCCTCTTCGCCGAAGTCCTCAACCGCTGGAACCAGCCCGGCCGCCTGCTCTCGCTCACCTACTCCACCGTCGGCCTGCGCCCGGACTGCGACATGGCCCTCTGGCGCATCTGCTACTCGGTCGACGACCTCAGCGAGATGATGGCCGAGCTCCTCGCCACCCCCCTCGGCGGCTATCTCGAAGTCGCGAACAACTACATTGCGATGACCAAGCGCTCGCAGTACCTCATCGGCCACGAGCACGAAGGCCAGCACGACTCTCGCGGCGCGATCCGCCCCGGAGGACAGAAGTACATCTTCATCTATCCGTTTTGGAAAACCCGCGCCTGGTATCTGCTGCCGCTCGAAGAGCGCCAGCGCCTGATGACCGAGCACATCCGCATCGGCCACCTCTACCCGCGCGTCAAGCTCAACACCACCTACTCCTTCGGCATTGATGACCAGGAGTTTGTGGTCGCATTCGAGAGCAATCACCCCGAAGACTTCCTCGACCTGGTGCAGCAGCTCCGCGAAACCGAGATCAGCGCCTACACCCTCAAGGACACGCCGATCTACACCTGCATCCGCATGACGCCTGAAGCCATGCTCGACCGCCTCGGCTAATCACAATGGCCACAGCGGGTAAGTCCATAGCGAAGAAGCGTCCGTTGAAAGCTGTGCGGAAGACCGCTGCGAAGAAGGTCCGCAAGCCGCAGCTCAAGACCTCACCCGAGCGCATCGCGAAGATCATCGCCGGCCTCGGCAAAGCCTACCCCGGCGCCACCTGCGCGCTGGTGCACAACGATCCATTCGAGCTGCTGATCGCCACAGTCCTATCCGCGCAGACCACGGATGTGCGCGTCAACATGGTTACGCCTGCGCTCTTCCGCCGCTTCCCCACCCCGGCCGCCATGGCCCAAGCCTCGTTGCCGGAACTCGAAGAGCTCATCCGCACTACCGGCTTCTACCGCAATAAGGCGAAGTCCATCTCCGGAGCAGCCAAGGGCGTGGTCGAGCGCTTCGGCGGCAGAGTCCCCCAGACCATGGATGAGCTGCTCACGCTCCCCGGCGTCGCGCGCAAGACCGGCAACGTCGTCCTGGGGGTGGCCTACGGCATCGCAGACGGCATCGTCGTCGACACCCACGTCCTCCGCCTCTCGCGCCGCCTCGAGCTCACCATCAACACCGAGCCGAAAAAAGTCGAGCAGGATTTGATCAAGATCATCCCCAAAGACCACTGGATCGACTTCAGCCACGAACTGATCCTGCACGGCCGCGCCATCTGCATCGCCCGCAAGCCCCGCTGCGTCGATTGCGTGATCGAAAAAGAGTGCGACTCCAACGACAAGACCTGGTCGAGTCACTAAGTACATCTCTCGTGTCGCCTAGTGGCTGTAATTTGCGACCACCCGGGTGACTTTCAGGTTCACGTCAAATTCCATAAATTCGCCGTCATCGTGCCATTTTGATTCTTGTAATAAAGCATGACG
>DASUWP010000359.1:0-2152 GCA_036378335.1 Acidobacteriaceae bacterium
CGATTGTGATCTTCCGCGAATCGTCGTTGCGCACAGCGATGTGGTCAGCTGGTGGACGGCAGTTCACGATGCCGAACCGCCGCATAGCGACTGGATTCGAGAATACCGCCAGAACGTAGAGCGGGGCTGGCGGGCTGCGGATTTGGTCATCGCCCCGACGGCGTGGATGTTAAGCGAGGCCTGCCGCCACTACGGCGAGCCCCGGAGCAAGACGCTCGTCTACAACGGCCGCGATCCGAGAGGCTTCAGCGCCGATCAAGCCAAGCAGGGCTATGCGGTTTCCGTCGGGCGTCTCTGGGACGCCGGCAAACAGGCTAGCTTACTGCTGCGCAACGATTTGCCTCTTTTGACCATCCTGGTCGGCTCCGCGCAGAGTCCTCAAGGAGCGGTGGCATCGGCGCAGTCGAGCCGAAATTATCCCAAGCTTCGCATGCTGGGTCCGCAGAGCGAAGTTCAGCTGCAGCAACTCTTTGCCCGAGCATCGCTATACATCGCCACTTCGCGGTACGAACCCTTCGGACTGGCTCCCCTCGAAGCGGCCCTCTCACGTTGTGCCCTCGTCGCCAACGACATCCCCAGCCTGCGGGAAGTCTGGGAAGATGCCGCGGTCTATTTCGCAACCAACAATGCCCAGGAGCTGCTACTCACAATTCAGGAACTTGCATCTAACCCACGGCAGGTACGCGAGTACGCCGACCGCGCCTACGAGCGTGCACGCACCGTTCTCAATTCCGACAGAATGGCGGAGGAATATCTGGCTCTGTATCGCTCTCTTGTGTGTACGGAGGTGGCAGCGGCATGAGCGGCAAACTGCGCATCCGCATATTTGCTCACTCGTTGGTCTCGGATTGGAACCACGGCAACGCCCATTTTCTGCGGGGGCTTTCCCGTGCCCTAATTCGGCTCGGCCATCATGTGCGCTCCTACGAGGAACTCGGCGCATGGTCGCTCTCGAACCTGATGCGCCATGAAGGGGAGACGGCCATCGAAGCGGTGGATGATTTCCGCCGCGCCTATCCTGAACTCGACATTCACTTTTATCAGAACGATGACACGCTCGACCCATTTCTCGACGAGCAGCTGCGCGACGTCGATCTCGTTCTCATTCATGAATGGAACGAGCCATGGCTGGTAAACCGGGTTCTGGCACTCAGAGATCGCTACCGGTTCCGAGCACTGTTCCACGACACCCATCATCGTGCCTATACGCGGGCAGGAGAAATCCTGCGTTTTCACCTGCACAAGGTGGATGGCGTTCTTGCCTTTGGCGAAGCCATCCGCCGCATCTACGCCGATGGGTTCGGTGTGTCGCGGGTTTGGACATTCCATGAGGCTGCCGATACACAGATCTTCGCACCTCTGACTCGTCCCCGTACCGCCGATGTGCTGTGGATTGGCAACTGGGGCGATGAGGAGCGTTCCCAGGAGCTGATGGAGTTTCTCGTTCAACCAGCGTCCGCTCTGCGGGACCGGAAAGTGATCGTGTACGGAGTGCGCTATCCCCAACATGCGATCGAACGCCTGAGCGCCGCCGGCATCGAATATCGTGGCTATCTCCCCAATCTGAAAGCACCGCAAGCCTATAGCGAAAGCTCAATTTCGCTTCATGTCCCGCGGCGTCAGTATGCCAATGGTCTGAGCGGGATCCCTACCATCCGCGTCTTCGAGGCTCTTGCCTGCGGCGCGCCGCTGCTGTGCGCTCCATGGAATGACGCCGAAAACCTCTTTCGCCCCGGGCAGGATTACATTTGCGTTGCCAACGGAGATGAAATGCGGGCTGAAATCGAGCACCTGCTGCGCGATGAAGCCGCGCGCCGCCAACTCGGGCACAGTGGCCGGGAGAGTATTCTCAAGTACCATACCTGCATGCACCGCGCCGAGCAGTTGATTGGGATCTACGAGGAAATCACCCGATGAAGATCTTCGTCTTCGGTTCCAGTATTACCTCGTCATACTGGAACGGAGCGGCGACATACTATCGCGGAATTTACCGCAATCTTGCCCTGCTTGGGCATCAGATCACCTTTGCCGAGCCCGATGTTTACGGCCGCCAGCGGAGGCGCGATCCCGGCGACTACAGCTACGTGGAAAGCCTGGTATACGCTACGCCGGCCGACTTAGCGCGCATGCAAGAACTTGCCAGGCAAGCAGA
>DASUWP010000360.1:0-2937 GCA_036378335.1 Acidobacteriaceae bacterium
AGCAGGCGGAGCGCATGACGAAAGTCCTGGCACAAGGTTTCAACGCTCATCCCTCAATCTCCTCCGATCGTTGACGCCAGCGGTGCATGCGTATTCTGAGAACCATCCTGCAGCTGGCTAACCATTTGCCCCTGCTTCTAAGTGGCTGAAATCGCAAGTCAGCCGGTTTCAAGCAGACAGCATGGTCGCCCTCGTCGCCGCACATCGCTGTTCGCCAGCGGACACATCGATTTTCCTGTTGCGGCAAATGGTTTCCCGCCCCGGCTTGGAAGAAAAACCCTCCCCCGACGGTCCCGCTGAGGCAATGAGCGGGCCGAACAAACCAGCGCAAACGTTTTTCTCCCCTTGCGGTCTAACTGTTGCGGCGGACAGGTCGCAGGATTTTGAGGAGCATCGGCATGCAGGATGTACTTCAGGACCTCCGTTTTGCATGGCGCCAGCTGCGCACTGCGCGGGGATTCGCCATTGTCGCCATCGTCTCGCTTGCGCTGGGCATCGGAGCAACGACCGCGGTCTTCAGCGTGATTTATGCGGTATTGGTGAATCCTTATCCCTACGCCAATGCCGATCGCATGGTGCACCTGGTGGTCAGGGATCCGGGCGGTCATCCGAACTGGGTAAGTCTCACCGGCCCGCAAATGCAGCACCTTCGGCAGGCAAGTGTGGTTGAAAGTGTCGGCGGCATGGATGAGTGGAATCTCACCATCACCGGCGGCGATCTGCCCGAAGACGTCACGGCGATTTATTTCACGGGAAACGCATTCAACCACTTCGGCGTGCCGATGCTGTACGGACGCGGCATTCTTCCCGCCGATGCTCCGGAAGGCGAAGACCCCCAGCCCGTGGCGGTCCTGGGATATCAATTCTGGCAGCGTCACTACAACGGCGATCCCTCCATCGTCGGCAAGACGATTCAGCTGACGCACAAAACGTACAGCGTGATTGGCATCGCGCCGCCGCGCTTCACCTGGGGCGATGGCGATGTGTACATACCCTGGAAATTCACCACCGATCCGGCACGCGCGGTGATGCCGCTTGTCAAATTGAAGCCGGGTGTGACGCGCGAAGCGGCAGACAACGAATTTCAAGCGTTCCTCGAGCAGTTCCGGAAGGAAACTCCCAAACATTTTCCTGAGCGCTTCAAGGTTCGGGTGCAGGGCTTTAACGACCAGTTTCTCGAGCGCCTCGGGGGCGCCCTCAATCTGCTGTTCGGCGCGGTTTTGCTGCTGCTGCTGATCGGCTGCGGCAATGTTTCGATCCTGCTCCTGGCGCGCGGCACTCGACGTCAACACGAGTTGGCAGTCCGATCGGCAATCGGCGCCGGACGTTCTCGCATTGTGCGTCAGCTTCTCACCGAGTCCCTGCTGCTTTCCTTTGCCGGAACGCTGCTTGGCGTGCTGCTCGGCTACAAGCTGCTGGCCTTGATCGTCAATTGGCTTCCCGCGTTCTCGTTTCCTCATGAAGCGGCCATCAAGATGAACCTTCCGGTTCTATTCTTCAGTGTCGGACTGGCGTTGCTCTCGGGCATTTTCTTCGGCATTGCACCGGCCTTGCAGTTTTCCCGGCCGCAGGTCGCCCAAGTCATGCAGTCCAGTTCGCGCAAGATGACCGCCGGAGTCGCCGGCCGAAGCACGCATACGGCGCTGATTGCCGGACAGATGGCCTTGACCCTTCTACTGATGGCCTCGGCAGGCGCAGCCATGCAGGCCTTCCTGCATATGGTGCACGTCGAGCTTGGCTATGATCCGAAGCACGTGATGTCGGTGGGCATTCCCATTCACGACAACACCTACCTGACATGGCAGGCGCGAGCCAACTATTTCGCCCAGTTGCGGGAAAAGATCGCCGCTCTTCCCGGGGTGGTTGCCGTCGGCATCTCCACCAATGCCACTCCACCGAACAACGGATGGGAGCAGCGCTTTGAAATATCAGGAAAGCCTTCGATGGAAGCGCAGCGCGCGCGCGTCAACTTCGTCGGCTCGGAATATTTCCCCCTGCTCAAGATACCTCTGCTCCAGGGACGAATCTTCGACCATAGCGAGATCGCCCGGGGGGCACGAGTGGCGGTGATCAGTCAAACCATGTCGCGTCAATATTTCCCGAATGGAGACGCGATTGGCAGTCAGATCAAACTTCCCGAATTGAAGGGTGAAGCGCCTTTTCAGCTCACGATTCCCGAAAGCGACTCGTGGCTTGAGATCATTGGCATTAGCGGGGACGTCCGTGATGACGGCTTGAGCAATCCAATGAAACCTCAGTTCTACGTTCCCTACACGATCTCGATGCCGGTTTGGACACAATTCCTTGTACGCACGCAGGGCGAGCCACTCTCGATGCTGCGGCAGGTTCGCCAGCAGATTCAAAGTGTCGATCCCGATCAGCAAACCTTCCATCAGGTCAACAGCCTGGAGCAGTGGATCACCAACCAGCAGGAATACGCACGCGAGCACATGATCGCATTTCTGTTCGCGATCTTTGCCGCCCTGGCGCTGGGACTGGCCGCGGTTGGCTTGTACAGCGTTGTCTCCTATTCGGTGGCGCAGCGCACCGGAGAGTTCGGCATCCGCATTGCCCTGGGCGCGCTGCGCAAGGATGTGCTGCTGATGGTCTTTCATTCTGCCGCCACCAGCGTCGGATTGGGAATCGTGGCGGGGCTGATCGCGGTGCTGGCGCTGAATCGTATCCTGGCAAAGTGGATCCAGGGCAGTTCGCATCAACCCGCCACTCTGGCTGGAGTCACTGTTGTGCTGATTGCGGTTGCCGCGATTGCCTGCACCTTGCCGGCTAGGCGCGCCTCATCCATCGATCCAGTCGAAGCCCTGCGCTATGAGTGACCCATGCTGCCTCTGCAGCACAACGACACATGAAAATGTTCGCTGTTGAGAGTATGGTGCCGAGGAGCGCGCGGCGAAGAGGCCGACCTACTCTGGCGTTCTC
>DASUWP010000361.1:0-4716 GCA_036378335.1 Acidobacteriaceae bacterium
GCTTTGTAAGCAAGGTCGACTTTCGCGACTCCCAGTCGCTGCAGCTCCGCCCGTATCGCAGCGCCGCGCTCCGCCTCCGCGGCCGCCTGCCTGCTTCGCTTGTTCCTCGGGGGTCACCCAAAACCGACCATAGAGGGTCACTTCAAAACCGACCAATGGTAAACATCACTCGGGACGTTGATCTTGACGCGAGGGCCAATACCCTCGGTCAACATGAGCAATGTCTTGAACGAAGAAAAGAAGCAGCAAGTCATAGCCTTGGGACGGCTGGGATGGTCCCTGCGAAAGATCCAGAAGGCCACCGGGGTCCATCGGACCACGGCGGCCGATTATCTGCGCGCCGCCGGCGTCAACCTGCGCCCACCGGGCGCCTGGGGGAAGGCTCCGCCGGCAAAACCGACCAACGAGGTGACCCCCGACCCCAGCTCGGCCCAAGTAGCTGCTGAGGTCAGCACCGATCCGTTTTCCGCAAAACCGGCCAATGGGGTGACCCCCGACTTTGGCGCGGAGTTGGCGGTGTCCACCGGGGCGGCAGTACCCACGCCGCAATCTGGCAGCAACTCCTCGGCGAGTGCCTGCGAGGTTCATCGAGAAGCCATCGAGTTGTGGCTCTCGCGGGGCCGTAACGCCAAGGCGATTTGGCAGGATCTGGTGGACATCCATGGCTTCGCCGGCGGCTATCAGAGCGTCAAACGTTTCGTCCGCCATCTCCGTGGGAAGCCGATACCGGATGCCTGCGCGGTGATCGAGACGGCGGTCGGTGAGGAGTCGCAGGTCGACTACGGCACAGGCCCGCTGGTGCGTGACTCCCGCACGGGTAAGTATCGGCGTACGCGGCTGTTTGTTCTGACTCTGGGCTACAGCCGCAAATCGGTGCGGCTACTGGTGTTCCGTTCTAGTGCGCAGATCTGGGCGGAGCTGCATGAAAGAGCATTCCGCCGCATGGGCGGTGTTACGCGTGTAGTGGTTCTGGACAACCTGAAGGAAGGGGTCCTCCGTCCCGACATCTACGATCCTACGCTCAATCCTCTGTACCGCGACGTGCTGGCACACTATGGCGCAGTCGCACTGCCGTGCTGCGTGCGTGACCCAGATCGCAAGGGGAAGGTCGAATCGGGCGTCGGCCATGCCCAGAAGACCCCGCTGAAGGGGCAGCGTTTCGAAACCCTCGAACAAGCACAAGCCTACCTGGATCAATGGGAGGAGCGTTGGGCCGACACACGGATTCACGGCACCACCAAACGCCAAGTCGCGGCCATGTTCGCCGAAGAAAAGCCTGCCCTGCGGCCGTTGCCGCTGGAGCCTTTTCGCTACTACCAATATGGCCAGCGCACGGTGCATCTGGATGGCTGCGTGGAAGTCGATGCCGCCTACTACAGCGCGCCGCCAGGCTGGATCGGCCGGCAGGTGCAGGTTCAATGGGACCTCCATCAGGTCCGGCTGTTGCATCCGCAGACCGGCCAACTGCTGCGGGAGCACCTCCGGCAGGAACGCGGCAAGCATCGGATCAAAGACGAGGACCGTCCCAAACACACGCCGCCGGGGACGCAACACCTGCTGCTTCGTGCCACGCGCATCGGTACCCAGATCGGAGCCTTGTGTCACACCATGCATGACCAGCAGGGACAAGCGGCGGTGCGGCGGATTCAAGGTGTCCTGGCGCTGGCCAAAAAGCACGGCGTCGCGGCCCTCGAGGACGCCTGTGCCGCCGCCCTGGAAATCGGTATCTATAACTGCCACTTTGTTCGTCGCTACCTGGAGCGGGGTCCGCAACTGCCGCTGAGCCTGCGGCAAGTCGATCCTCTGATCCGCCAACTCACCGAATATCGCGACTTCATTCAAAGCAAAACCAAGGAGAGCAACCATGAACCTGATTGAATTACAACGTGCCTTACGACAACTTCGGCTCGGTGGCATGGCCACCGTGCTGGAAACCCGCCTGCGCCAGGCGCAGGTCGAAACCATGGCGCCCATCGATTTGATCTCGTGCCTGGTCAACGATGAGCTGAGCCGGCGCAGCGATCGTCTGCTGGAGCGGCGGCGCAAGCAGGCAGCCTTCCGCGACCCACAGCAGACGCTGGACAACTTCGATTTCACTTTCAACCCGAAGATCAATCGCAGTCTGGTCTTCGACCTGGCCACCTGCGCGTTCATCGCCAAGCGGGAAGATGGGCTGTTTCTCGGCCCGGGCGGCACCGGCAAATCGCATCTAGCCCAAGCCATCGGGCAGGCCGCCATCCTGCAGGGCTACTGCGTGCTGTACCGCGAAACGCACGTGCTGCTGGATGAGCTGGCCGAGGCGGTGATCGACGGCACGCGCAAGCAGTTCATGGAGTTGGTAACTGTGGTGCCGCTGCTCATCATTGACGATTTTGGCATGCGGAAGCTGCCGCTGACCGCGGCCGAGGATCTGCTGGAAATTGTGATGCGACGCTACCAACGCGTCAGTACGGTGCTGACCTCGAATCGTCCCGTGGAAGATTGGGGCAAGATGTTGGGCGATGTGGCGGCCGTCAGTGCCATGCTGGACCGCCTGCTGCACCACGGACATGTATTGAAGTGCGGACCGCGCAGTTGGCGCACGAAACTGGCGCCGGCCGTGGCAGCAGAGGGTCTAGCATCCTCCCTGGACGGCCGCTGAAGAAGAAGGGCCATAGGGAAAGAAAGGTGTTTTCAATGGACCCCCATATCGAACTCGATGCCTTCAAACGGGAGATTGATCTGCGCCAGTTCGCGGCCAGTTTCGGCTATGAAATGGATCGCCGCGAGAGTTGGCGAGGCAGCACCGTGTTACGCCGCGGCGGCGACAAGATCGTGGTTAAGCGCAACCACAATGGCCATTATGTTTTCTTCTCGGTGAGAGACGCCAGCGACAACGGGACGATCATCGACTTCGTGCAGCGGCGCCAGCATTTGACCCTCGGCGCAGTGCGCCAGACCCTGCGGCCATGGATCGGCCGGCCTGCCGCCGCTCTACCGTTATTTCCCAAACTGGAACCAACCAGCCCAGATCGGGTACAGGTCGAGACCGAGTATCGGCGCATGGCCAAAGCCCGGCGGCATCCCTATCTGGAGCAGGTGCGCTGTGTGCCAGCGACCCTGCTCGGCGCGTCGCGGTTTGCCGGCAGGGTGCGGATCGACAGCCGCGGCAATGCTGTATTTCCGCATTTCGACGGCGCGGGCCTGTGTGGATACGAGATCAAGAACCAACGATTTACCGGTTTTGCCGCCGGCGGCCAAAAAGGCCTGTGGCTGTCGCACACTCGAGCGCATGACAGGCGTCTGGTCCTAACCGAAAGTGCCATTGACGCGCTCTCCTACGCCGCCCTGTTCCCGGATGCCGCGGACCAAACCCGCTATGCCAGCTTGGGAGGCAAACCGAATTTCAAACAACCTGGCTTAGTCCAGGCAATCATCGTCCGGCTGCCGGAGAGATCCGAAATCGTGGCAGCCTTCGATGCGGATGAAGCCGGGCGATGGCTGGTGGATATGCTCCGCTTGGCTGTAGTAGGCGTGGCAGCCGAAAGAGGAAGGACGGACCTGATTTTCCAGGCTCACCTTCCCGCGCAGGAAGGCGACGATTGGAACCAGGTTCTGCAGATGCATTACGCCGACAAACATTCCAATCCGGCGCCGCTCTCGAACCGAATTAGATCAGAACTGGGGTTGCCACCAATACAGCAGGCGCGGTAAAACAAACTCTTGTCCCGGTTGATGTTTACCATTGGTCGGTTTTGAAGTGACCCTCTATGGTCGGTTTTGAGGTGACCCCCGAGGGGTAGCGACGCGAGCCTCTTGACGCAGAAACTCCGCGGCTTCTTTTTTTAGGTCCTCCAATCGCAACAGGGCGTCGTTCCAGCGCCGCTCCAGTGTGCCCGCCACCAGACGCTGGGAAGGATCGACCTCTTGATAGCGTCGCTCGGCGAGTGCAGCTTCATACTCGGCACGTTCGAGCCGCATCTGCCATTGGCCTGAGATGGTACGATCGCGTGACTCCAACTCCTGCAGCGCTGCCACCGCGAGTTCGATCTCGGCTGGCTGCAGTGCCTGCAGGACTTCCTCCGCAATGGCGGTATCCAGCAGATCACAACGGAAGCTCATGCAGTCCTTGCTCGCCAAACCCTCGCGACGTAGTCGGTTGCATAGGTAGCACGGATAAATGCCACCGTTACCGGTATAGCGCACCGTGAGGGCGTGGCCACAAGTGCCGCACAGCAGCAGCCCTTGTAATAGAGCCAAGCCCTCGCGCGCTGGGCCGGCCAGTAGAGTCTCCTCGCCATTGGTGCGGTTCTTCTCCAAGCGCTCCTGGTTTTTAGAGAATTCTTCCAAAGTGATATACCCCTCGTGGTGCTCTTTCAGGCTGACACGCCAGTCCGACATGGCGACCGCCTGGATCCGTTTATGAACTCCGCCGTCTGGGTTGATCTGACGGCGATACTGGTAACGACCGAAGACATACATCCCTGCATAGGAAGGATTCTTCAGCATGCCCAGCACACGACTATGCGTCAGTCGACCCCATATGATTCTGCCATCCCAAGCCCCTCCATAAGATCGCTTGGGAAAGCGTAACGCACCTTCCGCGAATCGTTGCATCACTCCAAAGGCGCTGCCCGTTTCGCGAAAGAGGCGGAATACCAAACTCACAGCACCCTGCACTTCTTGGTCCGGGTCCAGATCGATACGGCCTTGTTCGTCGTAGCAAAAACCGACCGG
>DASUWP010000362.1:0-3263 GCA_036378335.1 Acidobacteriaceae bacterium
CAGCCGCCGTGCCGTCAAGGCCGCCGAGGGTTCATCCTTATAGATCACTGGAATCACGGCCGTCTCGGACAACCCTGTGTCATACCCCAGCTTCTGCAGACCCGAGCGCAGGAACTGCGCATTCCGCTGCACGCACGCAACGCGCTCCGGCTCGTCCTTCAGCACTGCCAGCGCTTCCTTCACCGCCGCAATCGACGGTGCCGCCATCGCTCCGGAAAAAATGAACGGCGCCGAAGCATGCTGCAGGAAGATGATCAACTGCTGCGACCCGGCAACGAAGCCGCCGTTCGACGGAATCGCCTTCGCCAGCGACCCGGTCCAGATGTCCACGTCCTTCGTGTCCACTCCGAAATGCTCATCCGTGCCGCGCCCATGCCGCCCCAGCGTTCCCGAGGCATGCGACTCATCCACCAGCAGGAAGCAGCCAAACTCCTTCTTGATCGCAATCAACTCCGGCAGAATGCAGATGTCGCCGTCCATGGAGAACACGCCGTCGCTGATGATCAGCGTGCGGTTCGCCGCCGGCCCGTTCTGGATCTCCTGCCGCAGACTCTCCGGATCGTTATGCCGGAAGCGCTGCATCTGCACGCCCGCCATCCTGCACGCATCGAGCAAACTGCGATGCGACAGCGTGTCCATGATCACGCGGTCCGCCGGCCCAAACAGCGATGCAATCACCGCTACATTCGCCAGGTAGCCGGAGCTATACGTGATCGCCGCCTCCGTCCCCTTGTACTCGGCCACCGCGCGTTCCATCTCGGCGTGCAGGTTGAGCGTGCCGGTCAGCAGCCGCACGCCACCCGTGCCGGTGCCGTACTGGTCCAGCGCTTCCATCGCGGCCTGCTGCACCCGCGGATGCCCAATCAATCCCAGGTAGTCATAGGAGGACAGCATGAGCATCTGATGGCCATCCGCCATCACCATCGGCCCCGGCCGGCCTTCCAGCGGAATCTGAAATGGATACGCATCCACCGAGCAGGCCAGCGCCGTCGTCTCAAACAGCCGGCGCGCCCGCGGATCGAGCAGCTCATTCTTCTTAAAGCCGCACTTCGAACCCTGCGTGAAGTACTGATCGAACATCTCCCCCGAGGAAGAGGGGAAAGTTTTGGCCGGAGTTTCGTTGATGGAGACCGCGGGATTGTCCATGTGTGGTGTCCGATTCTAGTGCAATCTACCCGGATTGCCTAGAGCGGACAGGGGGTGCAACTCCGTATGCACTTGAATACGTGGGGGAACATTTAAGGACCCGCTCTCCATGCCAATCAGGGCGCTCCATCCATCACGTCCGAAAATGGCCAGACATGGTGCGCCACGCGGGAGCACACTGAACAAGTGATGCACTCCGTATTCGGCCATTCCGCTCCGGCCAGCGACATCGGGCTCGATCCCGTTCTGTTGGATTCTGACGCTTGCTATCGCGCCCTGCAGACGCGCGACGCCCGCTTCGATGGCCGCTTCTTCACCGCCGTCACTTCGACCGGCATCTACTGCCGCCCTATCTGTCCCGCGCGTACGCCGATGCGCCAGCACTGCCGCTTCTTTGCGAGCGCCGCGGCGGCACAGCAGGCCGGCTTTCGCGCCTGCCTCCGCTGCCGCCCGGAGATCGCGCCGCAATCCCCAGCATGGCGTGGCACAGCAAGCACCGTCAGCCGCGCAATGGCTCGCATCGCCGAGGGCGCGCTCGACCGCCCCGGCGCATCGGTTGAGCAACTCGCCGACTCGCTCGGTGTCGGCGAGCGCCAGCTCCGCCGTCTCTTCGATCAGCACGTCGGCGCATCGCCCCTGGCCGTTGCGCAGACACGGCGCATACTCTTCGCCAAGCAACTCCTTCACGAAACGCGCCTGCCCATGGCCTCTGTCGCCATGGCCGCGGGCTTCGGCAGCATCCGCCGTTTCAATGACACCTTCCGCGTCCTCTACAAACGCCCGCCCAGCCAGTTGCGCCGCCGCTCCATCAGCGCGTCCGCTGCGGCGCCTCTGGTTCTGCGTCTCGCCTATCGCCCGCCGTTCGATTGGAACGCACTGCTTGCCTTCTTCGCCCCGCGCGCGATTCCTGGCGTCGAAGAGGTCCGCGACCGCGTCTATCGCCGCGTGGTTCGCGTGGACGATCACATCGCCCGCATCGCCATCAGCCATCAACCCGAGCGCAACGCGCTTCAGGCAGAGATCGCCTGCGACTACGTTCCAGTGCTGCCTGTGATTGCCTCCCGTCTCCACCGCGTCTTCGATCTCGATGCTGATACCGAAACCATCGCCCGCCACCTCTCGCGCGACCGCGCCCTTGCTCTTACCGTGCGCCGCCAACCCGGCCTGCGTACACCCGGTGGTTGGGATGCCTTCGAAGTCGCCGTCCGCGCCATCCTCGGTCAGCAGATCAGCGTGGTGGCCGCGCGTGGTCTCGCGGCGAAAGTAGTCGCGCTCTGCGGTTCGCCAATCGCGCTCAGCGATGCCACCCTCACGCACGCTTTTCCGACCGCGAAGCAGCTCGCCGCAGTCGATCTCAGCGCTATCGGTATGCCCGCCGCCCGCCGTGCTGCGCTCAGCTCGCTTGCGCGTGCAGCGGTGGCCCAGCCCGATCTCTTCGAAGCCGCAAATACTCTCGAAGAGAGCGTCGCCCGTCTGCGCCGCATTCCGGGCATTGGCGAGTGGACCGCGCAGTACATCGCGCTCCGCGGCCTCCACCATCCCGACGCGTTTCCCGCATCCGACATCGGCATCCTGCGCAACGCCGAGCAGATCTTTGGCACGTCGCTTTCACCCGCGCAGCTGCTCGCGCGCAGCAAGCAATGGCGTCCCTGGCGCGGTTATGCAGCGCAGCATCTCTGGTCGGCCAGCAACCTCACGCCACAACGAAAACAGCGCCGCGTTGCAAAGCCGCCCGCACTGAAGCCGGTTTTACGGACGCGCCCGCTCGCCCAGCCACCAGCCATCGCTCTCACGGGAGACGCACTATGACCACACCACTCCAGTTCCTTTCAGACTCGCTCGCCACACCCATCGGCCAGCTCATCTACGTCTGCGACAGCGAAGGCGCTCTCCGCATGGTCGACTGGTCCGATCACGAAGCCCGCGCTCTCCGCCTCCTCGACCTTCATTATGGCAAGGGCGGTTACACATTCGCGAAACAGCGCGATCCCTTCGGCCTCACCACGCGTCTCGCCACCTACTTCGGCGGAGACATCCATGCCATCGACGACATCCCGACTGCCACGGCAGGGACCGCATTCCAGCGTGAAGTCTGGCGCGCCCTCCGTGCCATTCCC
>DASUWP010000363.1:0-2326 GCA_036378335.1 Acidobacteriaceae bacterium
AGCAGGCGCGTTTCCAGAACGGCCACCATGCCGCCCAGGCGCAGCTGGTGCAGAGCACGACTAAGTTCGATCAGGTTCATGATTGGTTTCCTCGAAGTTGATGCGTTGTTGGATCAGGTCGCGATATTGGGTCAGCTCGCGGATAAGAGGATCGACCTGGCGCAGAGTGAGTGGCGCCTGCGGGCTGCGTTCGAGATACCGGCGAACGAAACGGTACTCGGCCACTCGCAGTTCTAGGGCCGCGGCGCAGGCTTCTTCCGTGGCGGCGCACCCATACTTCTTGGCCAGCGCGAGCAAGCCCATGATGCGGCGCAGTCCGGCTTCGCCCTGGCGTTGATGGATCACATCGCAGATAGTGCCGATGTTCGTTCCTGCCTTGTGAGCCCGCTCCAGCAGGCGCAGTGTATGCGCCGGCGTGCGCCGGGGGCAATCTTCGTCGCGGATACGATGGGTGCCGCGTTTCTGTTTGAGATGTTCGCGCAACAACGCGCCGGTGCGCGGGTCGAGCAGGCGCACATACATCGCGTCCCACTGAACGTCGACTTGGCGGCCGATCCAGCCCGGCGGCGCTCCATAGTAGGCCGCGTCGACTTCCACACAACCATCGATGTGGACGGTCCGCTTTCCGTACTGGTAGTAGCGGAACGGCTCCAGCGGCAGCAGCTGCAGGAAGGGCTTCTCTTCGGCGAACATCGCCGCCACCTGCCGCTTGGTTCGGCCGTGGATGCGCGTATCGGCCCAGTGCTCCTCCCAGTGATCGAGATACGTCTGCGCCTCTTCAAGGCTCTCGAAGCGCTTGCCCTTCAGTGGCGTCTTCTGTGCATGAGCAACGCCTGACTCGACTTTTCCTTTTCGATCTGGATCCCGCACCTTGCAGGGCAGCGCAGTCACTCCGTAATGCGCCAGAACGTCGCGATAGAGAGGGTTCAACTGCGGATCATAGATGTCGGCCGACAACACGCCTTCGCGAAGATTATCCAGAACGACGATGCGTGTCGTCCCACCCAGCCGCCGAAACGCCTTCTCATGCAGTTCGGCCCACACCCGGGCGCTGGAACGGAAGACGAGAAGCCGGACCGACTTGCGGCTGCAGCCC
Source organism: Acidobacteriaceae bacterium (assembly GCA_036378335.1). Taxonomy (GTDB): domain Bacteria; phylum Acidobacteriota; class Terriglobia; order Terriglobales; family Acidobacteriaceae; genus KBS-83. The sequence goes on from DASUWP010000363.1 coordinate 1,097, forward strand.
AGCGTCAGGACGAACAACCGCGTGCGACGGTACTTGCCCGTCACCGGATCACGCACCATCGGGCCGGTGCCGTAATCGACCTGACACTCTTCGCCGGGTGCCGTTGCGATGATCGCCCGCGCTTGCGGCGCCATCGATCCGCGCAACACTCGTACGAATCGCAACACACTCTGGTAGCCACTGCCGAACCCGTGGCTGTCGACCAGATCCTGCCAGATGCCCATCGCGTTCCGGCCGCGCTCCAACTCCTGCGCGATCAGTTCGCGGTAAGGTTCGCAGCGGCTTGCCGGTCCACAACCCGGTTTCCCCGCCGAAAAGTCGGTGATCAGGTTGATGGCCGGTTTTGAATCTTCGCGCTGGGAGTCGGTGATCGGGTCTATGGCCGGTTTTGGAGTATGGCGCCCCCATCCGCCAGGACGGCGAAGCGCAATCCCGGCGCCACGAAGATACTCGCCTGCCGTCTCGCGACGCACCCCAGTCGCCTGCTCGATGCGGCGCAATGACCATCCAAGCCGGCCCAGCGCAATGACTTGTTCTCGCTTCTCTCTGCTCAAGACGTGGCTCATGACCACAGAGGCTAACTGCCCCCTGTAGCGGCTATGTCCTAGAACTGGTTGCATAAATGGGTTCGGCCTCAAGAGAGTGACTTACAGTTGAGGCGGGTGTGCTGGTGAGCTTCTTGTATGAAGGTTTTGGGTGATCACCGAGGGCCTCACCGTCGGCCAGGAGTACGGCCTCTTGGAAGTCCTTCACTGGATACCGCGTACTTGCTGGCGGCGTAAGGACGCCCTTCGACAACAAGGTGAGAAGATCGCTCGTCGCCGCCCGCACTTCGGCGAGGGGCTGTGAAGGAACCCAGCGCGGAAGCCACCACCCGCGAACCGTTGCGGTCGAATATATCAACCGGGGAGCAACGAGCGGCATTAGGAATTTCGCCGCATCCGTCTGCCGATGACTGGAAAGGGCTCCATACACAAGCATTGTTCCCGCGGGAGCGAGGTTGCGGGCAATCTCGGCGCCCACGTCTCCCGCAACGCAGTCAATCGCTCGCTCAACGCCTTTACCGGCGGTCAATTCCTGCAGGCGTGCCCGGAGATCCTCGTCGGCTGTGCAGATGACCTCATCTCCTCCGAGGCTGCGTATGATTGACTCCTGTTCGCGCCGGCGAATCACGTTGATTGTCTTGAATCGATATTGCTGCGCCAGCTGCAGCACGAACTTCCCCACACT
>DASUWP010000364.1:0-3374 GCA_036378335.1 Acidobacteriaceae bacterium
GGTCAATGCGTCTTTGATGTGAGAGACGCCACAACACGTTCAGCCAACTCTGGCCTATCATTAAGGAATATCTTTACAGCGACTCCCGCATGAATTTCTCTGATTGGCTACCCAAGTCAGTCCTTGCATTGCGCAGCTACAGCGCCCGCAAGCTCTCTGCCGACCTCATCTCAGGCATCACGGTGGGGCTGGTGGCGCTGCCGCTCGCGATGGCGTTTGCCATTGCCGCCGGTGCGTCGCCGCAGTCCGGACTCTATACCGCCGTGATCGCCGGCTTTTTGATCTCCGCGCTCGGCGGCTCGCGTTGCCAGATTGGGGGCCCGACCGGCGCTTTCGTCGTCATCATCTTCGGCATCCTGGCCAAATACGGCGAGAACGGATTGCTGGTCTGCACCATGATGGCGGGTGTGATGCTGGTGCTGCTGGGCGTAACGGGGCTGGGAACGGCGGTGAAGTTCATCCCGCGGCCCGTGATCGTCGGCTTCACGAATGGCATTGCAATTCTGATTGCCAGCACGCAGATCAAGGACTTCTTCGGCCTACGTACCGGGCCGGTTCCCGGCGACTTTGCAGGCCGCATACGCGTTCTCATCCATGCTGCGCCTACTGCTTCATTGCGGGCGACTCTGCTGGCGAGCGGCACGCTCGCGCTGATCTTGTTGGTCCGGCATTTCGCAAAACGAATCCCTCCGTACATTGTTGCCCTTGTCGCCGCGACGCTGGTCGTGGTGGTCTTTCACCTGAACGTGGAGACCATCGGCACGCGCTTTGGCGGTATTCCGTCGGGTTTTCCGCACTTCCACGCGCCGCAGTTCGACTACTCGATGGTGAGGACGCTGCTTTCGCCTGCCATGACGATTGCGCTGCTGGGCGCGATGGAGTCGCTGATGAGCGCCGTAGTGGCTGACCGCATGAGCGGCGATCGCCATGTACCGAATGTGGAACTGGTGGGGCAGGGAATTGCAAATATAGCTTCGCCGCTGTTCGGCGGGCTGCCTGCGACGGGGGCGATTGCCCGCACCGCGACAAACATCCGCGCAGGGGCGACGAGCCCGGTTTCAGGCATGGTGCACGCACTGACGCTGCTGGCGATTCTGCTTTTCGCGGCGCCCCTGGCACGCTTCATCCCACTGGCTGCGCTGGCAGCGATCCTGTTCGTCGTCTGCCAAGGGATGGGTGAGTGGCACGAGATTCCAGAGATTCTGAAATTGCCGAAGCTCGAGATCGGCTGCTGGCTGACTACGCTGCTGCTGACGGTCTTTGCCGATCTGACCGTAGCCGTCGAAGGCGGCATGATTCTTGCCACGCTGATTTACGTCCGCAAGGTTACGGCCACTACGACGGTCACTCGGGTTACCGATGAGGACATCGTGGAGGGCCAGCTGCACGTGCTGCAGGGACGGCATATTCCGGAGTACATCGCGATCTTCCGGATCCACGGTCCGTTCCTGTTCGGCAGCACGGAGAAGCTGGATGCGATCTTCGAACAGCTTGGGGAACTGCCACCTGTCGTTATCGTCCGGTTGAGAAATATGACGGCGCTGGATTCGACGGGCATCCAGGCGCTGGAGCGGCTGGCCGACGCTGTGCACGAGTCCGGGCGGCACCTGATCTTTTGCGGAGCACGGGAACAGCCAGCGCGGCTGATGCTGCAGGCCGAGTTCGAGCAGCACGTTGGCGCGGAGAACATCTGCCCGCATGTTACGGCCGGGATTCAGCGGGCCGAAGCAGTCTACCGGGCGAGCGCCGTCGAACTGGTGTAGCAAGGTATTCATGCGCTCCGAATGAGTTTCGCCGTAGCGGCCATGAGTACGCGAAAATCTCGCGGTCCTTGCACAGGCCGTTATAATCGAATCTCGGGCGCAAAAGAGCTGGATTTCAGCGGCCGGCAAGGAGTTTCGCGATGCCGATACAGACGACGAAGAACATCTGGCACAACGGCCGGATGATTCCGTGGGAGGAAGCCAACATCCATGTGATGTCCCACGTGGTCCACTACGGCAGCTCCGTATTCGAAGGGCTGCGTTGCTATGTGCCGGGTATCTTCCGGCTGCAGGACCACATGCAGCGACTTATCGACTCGGCGAAGATCTATCGGATGCCGATTCAGTACTCGCTCGAAGAGCTCTGCTCGGCAGTTGTGGACGTGATTGAAGCGAACGGGGTGGTGCCTTGTTATGTCCGGCCGATTGCGTTTCGCGGTTATGGCGAGATCGGCGTGAACCCGCTGCGTTCGCCGATGGAGGTCTACATCGCGAACTTCCCGTGGGGAAAGTATGTGCCCGGCAACGAAGGCGCAGATGTGTGCGTTTCAAGCTGGAACCGGCTCGCGCCGAATACGATGCCCTCGCTCGCGAAGGCCGGTGCGAATTACATGAACTCGCAGTTGATCCGAATGGAAGCCGAGATCAATGGCTACTCCGAGGGGATCGCACTGGACGTGAACGGCTATCTATCGGAGGGCTCCGGCGAGAACCTGTTCATCGTTCGTGGGGGTATCATCTACACGACTCCGCTGGCGAACTCGGTGCTCAATGGGATTACTCGCTCCTCGGTGATGGCGATTGCGAAATCGCTGGATATGGAGGTTGTCGAACAACCGTTGCCGCGCGAGATGCTGTACATCGCCGACGAGGCGTTCTTCACGGGGACGGCTGCAGAGGTGACCCACCTGCGCTCGGTTGATCGCGTTCTGATCGCCGATGGCAAAATGGGGCCGGTCACGACAGCGATCTATGAAGAGTTCTTCGGGATCGTGAACGGCAAGAAGCCGGACCGCTACAACTGGCTGACTCCGGTGAAGGTGTCGGCGGCGGAGCCGGTTGGCGTCTAGTGAGTCCGGTCCACGGCTAAAATCGACGGCCCTCCGAATGTGGAGGGCCGTCTTGTTTCTCGTTTCAATGGATGACGCGCATTGCGCGGTCCCAGCGGGCAAATGCCATGATGGAGCTTAACTTCTCAGGCGGTTGCGGCTGCTTCACCTGTGCGAGGCGCGAGTCAGTTGGTGTGGATTCCGGCGTGCGCACAGAAAAGTAGATGAGGAACGGCTTGCCGACGATGGTGGCGCGGGGAACGAAGCCCCAGTAGCGGCTGTCCTCGCTGTCGTTACGGTTATCGCCGAGGACGAAGAAGCTGTCCGGTGGAACGGTGATCTCGCCATCGTGGACGAGCGAGCGGAGTTGGATCCACCAACGTGAATCGACGTTGGGGTCGGTCGACCCGAGGCGAGGAAACTCGTCGCGATAGCTGTCGGCCGCGGCGGGACGGTAGATGGCGTATGGCTCGTTGAGCGGCGCACCGTTAATCCAGGCACGGCCGTCGTGGAGGCGGATGTGCTCTCCGGGGAGGCCGATGACGCGCTTGACCAGATGCAG
>DASUWP010000365.1:0-2145 GCA_036378335.1 Acidobacteriaceae bacterium
GCGGCGCAGCGAAGCGCTGCGGCCGTGAGCCAGGCCATGCAGGCAGCGAAAGACGCGGGATATCAGCTGGATGTACTGCTGGAATCACGCGAGACCACGAATGCCGCGGGTCCTGCAGAACCGGCAACGCTGAAGGCCGGAGGGAAAACGGTAAGCACCAAGACGACCGGAACGAAGACAACCGGGACCAAACCTGCGGGGACGAAAACCAAATCTGCGAACTCCGAGGATGGGGCAAGTGCGCCGGCCACGGAGGAGAAGGCCATCGCCGCCACTCCGAAGAAGCCTACGAAAAAAACAACTTCGGGCAAGCGAAAGCGATGAGCCAGTCCGGGCTTCAGATCTCTCGGGGTTCTGCGATGCGTTTGATTTCGGGGCCGCTGTGTATTCTCTTCGGATTTGGCTTGCTCCCACTGAATCACGTGAACCCTTGTGGCCATCTATTTCCAATTCAGCGATTGCTGAAATACTCTGGCAACTATTTGCGATCGAGCAGCGCACGAACGTGATGAGCGATGCGGCCGTCTTCGTCGGCGGGGAGGATTTGGACGCGGATGGGGCTGGTTAGCTGCGAGATGGTGCCGGCGCGGCGTTGATTTGCTTCGTCGTCGAGGATCACGCCGAGGAAAGAGAGCTGGCGGCAGACCTGCTCGCGCACAAGTGCGGAGTGCTCGCCGATGCCGCCGGTGAAGACCAGGCAATCGATGCCGCCCAGAACCGCGGCGTAGCTAGCAATGGTTTTGGCAACGGATCGGCAGAAGATCTTGATGGCCTGATTGGCTGCGGCGGAGCCTTGATCTGCAGCCGTGGTGAGCTCGCGGAGGTCTGATATTCCGCCGGACAGGCCTGCGAGTCCTGATTCGTGGTTCAGGACGGATTCCAGTTCGTCCAGATCTAACGTGTTGCAGGCCGTGGCGTCGCGAGCGAGGAAGAGGACGACGCCAGGGTCGAGATCGCCAGTACGGGTGCCCATCGGAATGCCGCCGGTGGGCGTTAGCCCCATCGATGTGTCGACGGAGCGCCCGTTAGCAATCGCGCAGAGGCTGGCTCCATTGCCGAGGTGTGCGACGACAAGGCGCGCAGGAACGGCAGGTGCAAGCGCCGCTACGATCGATTCATAGGAGAGGCCGTGGAAGCCGTAGCGCCGGACGCCCTCGTCGCGGAAGCGCGCGGGGATAGCGTAGGTGAAGGCCTCGGGCGGCATCGTTGTATGAAAGGCAGTGTCGAAGCAGGCAAAACCAGAGACCTGCGGGTAGAGCTTCGATGCAGCATGGATGAGGGCGAGCGCCGCGGGTATGTGGAGCGGCGCGTAGTGAATTGAGGCGCGCAGTGTCTCGAGGACTTGCGGCGTAATGCGGCAATGTTCGACCAGGTGTGGGCCGCCGTGCACGATGCGATAGCCGATGGCGTCGGGCTCGGCACCGCTGAGCTGCTGGAGTTTTGATGCAGCGTGTGCGAAGGCGCTCGATTGCGACTCGTGCGACGCGTCTTCGTGATGGATGATCTTGCCCGCATTGTCCGAGATAGTGAGTGAGCCTCCGGGCTTGCCGATGGCGTCCGTGGCGGCTTTATAGAGAAGCTGTGGTGCATTCTCGCCCGCGCGATAGAAACCGAGCTTGAGGGACGAAGAGCCGCTGTTGATGGTCAGAATTGTGGGCATGTCGGTTTAGAAGCGCAAAGTGCGAGCCCAAGCGATTATCCACTCTCATCTCGAAAGAATTCTGCACGCGTCGCTAACAAACAGAGAATTCCTCCGCGGCGCGGTTTCACTGGTTCGGTCGGGGTGCCAGCTGAAGCAAGAACACTACCATTTCATTGAGGAACACGTGTGCTGTGGAAGAAGCGGATGCGCCATATTCCTGCTTGTTTTTTGGAGCATGGCGGATTCAAGCCAGCTGAGGCTCTGTGTGCCGGATGCATTGCGCACAGAGCCGCGATTTGTGTAGGTGATCCAGGCGAACTCACAAGAGGTTTCGACATGGGGATCGGTGACCGTCCAGACGAAGACCATGCCCTTGTCATGAAGTGCTTTGACGGTGTTCATGAGGGCGTCCCCGTCGTACCGTTTACCGCTGTCGAAGGCATAGAAATCGGTGCCGCGACGGTGTGGAACTTCGCGAGGTCATCGGCCGTAGCAGCCGCGCA
>DASUWP010000366.1:0-3659 GCA_036378335.1 Acidobacteriaceae bacterium
CATTTCTGGAACACTCATTGCGGCTAGTTTCGTGATGACCTACGTTGTCGCTCCGCGTCTGCGCGATGGCGAAGCCTGCGCCGCCGACGATCCAACGGCGTGCACGGAGGCAAGCCGGCTCAGCCGTATCTTCCTCTGGATATCAGCGCTGATCTGGAGCTGCGGCTTCTTCGTCGCGTATCTGCTCGGACCGATACTCGAGCACCTGGATAGTTAAAGCACCCCGACAGATACATCATTCGGCTCGCAGCGCATGAACGGGGTCGACGGTTGCGGCGCGGCGCGAGGGCAGATAGCAAGCGACGTAAGCCGTGGCGACGACACCGACGGTGATCATCACGTAGGTGATGGGATCGACCGGGCTGACGTTGAAGAGGATGGACGACATCAGCCGCATGGAGACGAACGCGACCACCAGACCGCACGCGACGCCGATGCCGGTGAGCAGCAATCCCTGGCGCACGAACATCGCGGTGAGGCTGGGGCGTTGCGCGCCGAGCGCCATGCGGATGCCGATCTCCCGCGTGCGCTGCGAGACTGAGTAAGAGATGACGCCGTAGATGCCGACGATGCCCAGCAGCAGAGCCATCGCGCCGGCTACGCAGAGCATGACGAGCGTGAATGAGGTCCGGGCCATGGATTTGGTGTAGTACTCGCCCAGAGTAGAAACATTGGCGAGAGGGACATTGGGATTGATGGACCAGACCGTCCGCTGCACCTCACTGATGAAGACCTGTGACCCGGCGCGCGGACTGCGGATATAGAAGGCAACGCCGCGCTGCACGTACTCTTTCTGACCTTCAAAGCGGTCCTGCATCAACGGCCAGTAGACGGTGCCGGGCGCCGGCTGGCTTACGCCATCATCGTGCACATCGCCTACCACGCCGACGATCTCCCGCCAGTCATCCGTGCTCGCGACGCGGATGCGTTTACCGATTGCGTTTTGCGCGCTATGCCAATACTCGTTCGCGAAGTTCTCCGAGATGATGGCCACGGGCAGCTTCTGGTAGGTGTCCGTCCAGGTGATGTCGCGTCCCGCGATGAGCGGAGTGCCTAGCGTGGCGAAGGTTCCGGGCGAGATGCGTTTGAAGCGCCGGATGGGCGGCAGCTCGCCTTCGCCGTAGACATGGTCCTGCGCGAAGAGCACATCGTTGTTCTGGTTGTCATCCATGGGTACGGCACTGGAGAAGCTGACGGAGGAGACGCCAGGAATGGCCGCAAGCTTATCCTGAATGGCCTGATCCATGCGGATGACGCGGTCGCGCTGCGCATCGGGTATCTGGGTGTCCTGGATGTAGACGCGGAATGTCTGGAGCGTATTGGGCGAATTGAAGCCCGGAGAGACCTGCATCATCGCGCGGAAGGTTCGGATCATGAGCCCGGAGCAGATGAGCAGGACCAGTGCGAGCGCGACCTGCACAACGACAAGAGTCTTACGAGCACGATGGCGTTCGCGGCTCTGGCTCAGCGCGCGGCCGCCTTCACGCAAGCCGCTGGCAGAATTCCCGCCGGCGTACTTGAGGACAGGAATCAGGCCGATAAGCACGCTGGTGAGCAACGCAAGGCCAAGCGTGAAGAGCAGCACCGGAACATTGATGCCGATCTCATGAATGCGCGGAAGCCCCGTGGGCGCCATCGCCACCAGAATGCGCAATGCGCCATAGGCGAGCGCGAGCCCGAGCAAGGCACCCACGGTTCCGAGGACGGCGCTCTCGAAGAGCAGGTCCGTGGTGATGCGCTTCCACCCGGCGCCCAGCGCGGAGCGTATGGCTAATTCCTGACGGCGGCCCTCCACGCGCACCAGCAGCAAGTTCGCCACGTTGGCGCACGCCACCAGCAGCACCATCGCGATGGAGCCCATCAGCACCCACAGCACGTTGCCCACGTCGCCGACGACGTCCTGTTTGAGGGGGCGAAGATTTGGCTGGAAGCCAGCTTTTTCGAAGAGCGCGGGACTAAAACCGTCGGGAGCCGGAAAGCTGCGGATGGATATGGGGAGCAGGCGCGCCATATCCGTGCTGGCCTGCTGCATGGTGACCCCGGGCTTGAGTCGGGCGATCGCGCGATAGCTGAAGTTGCCGAGCTTGGTCTTGCTGCGATCCCACTGCATGGGCACGATGAGCGCGTCGTCCTTGCGATCGAGGAACTGGAACCCGCGGGGCAGAACGCCGATAACCTCGTGCGGTTTGCCGTCGATTGTGAGGGTGCGCCCGATAGCCGAAGAGCTCCCGCCGAATTTGTGCTGCCAGTATTTGTAGGAGAGCAGGACGGTTTCCGGAGCTCCCGCCGTGTCATCGCGGCGGGTGAAGAGGCGGCCGAGCGTGGGCTTGACGCCGAGCAGCGGGAGCGTGCCGTCGGTCACGTCGACGCCATCCACGTGCTCGGGCTCGCCCACGCCGGTCACGCTCATCGAATCACCGGTATACGCGCCGATATCCTGGAGGGTCGTGCTCTGTTCGCGATCGATGAAGTAAATCGACGGCGACATATTCAGATCCTTGATGTTCACACCCGGCGCGGTGTGCCAGACGCCGATCAATTCTTCCGGATGGGGATAGGGCAGGGGCTTCAGCAGGATGCCATCGACCACGCTGAAGATGACGGTGTTTGCGCCAATGGCTATGGCGAGCGTGAACAGGGTGATGGCGGTAAACAGCGGCGCGCGGCCTAGCCTGCGCAACACCTGCTTGAGCTGATCGCCGAAGATTGCCATAGGCGCGCCTCCTGAGTGGGACGATGACTACTATTCCCAATGGTCCCCAAGCTTTCAAGCAAAACAGGGCTTCGTCAGTGCAGTACGTTGGTCATTTAGGAATAGTTCCCTTGCGGTACCCGACCCGTGTTGCTATTGGAGTACTCGCAATGCCGCATCCGCCGGTGGTCCATCTTCGCCCTTTGCATGGAAGTGCGCGTAGATCGCTTCCGCCACCTTCTTCGCGACGACCGAGGTCAACGCTTCGAGCGTAGCCTGTTCGATGGCGCGCTGGGATCCGAAGTGTTGCACCAGTCGGGTGCGGGTGCGCGCGCCGACGCCGGGGATGTCGAGCAGTTCGGATTGGCGGTCGCGGATCTCGCGGCGCTTGCGATGGTAGGTGATGGCGAAGCGGTGCGATTCGTCGCGGATGCGCTGGATGAGGTGCAGCACAGGCGAGCGGCGGTCGAGGACGATCGGGTCGTCCTCCTGTCCGTAGAGGTAGATGATCTCTTCTCGTTTCGCGATCGAGGCGAGCGGCTGCGTGGTCAGGCCCAGTTCTTCGAGCGCAGCGGCTGCCGCGTGTAGCTGGCCGAGGCCGCCATCAATGAGGACGAGTGACGGCATCTTGCCTCGTTCGGCGCCATCTCGCACGCGCGCGTCGCTATCGGAGGTTTCGACCAGCTCCGCTGCGCTCGTCTCCTGCAATACGCGTTTGTAGCGGCGGCCGACGATCTCGCGCATGGAGGCGAAGTCGTCGACCCCGGCGACGGTCTTTACCTGGAATTTGCGATAGTCGGATTTCTTCATCGCGCCGTTCTCCCATACCACCATGGAGGCGACGGTCTCCGCGCCCTGGATGTGCGAGATGTCGAAGCACTCGATGCGTCGCGGCAGCTCGGGCAGCATGAGCAGATCCTGCAGCGACTCCTGAATCGCCTTTTGCGAGGGCTGCAGCACGCGGAAG
>DASUWP010000367.1:0-5469 GCA_036378335.1 Acidobacteriaceae bacterium
CAATAATACCGGCGACCCGTCCCATGGCGGCCAACCGCTCGGCTTTGCGCAGGGCGTCTTCGGCCTGTAGCTGCGCAGTGATGTCGCGATTGATCTCCAGAACCGCATCGCCTTGCGCCTTAAGCGCCAGCCGGCTGGCCACTACCAGCTCGTGGCCGTCGCGCGTGATCTGGATGAGGTTTCCTTCCCAGCTGCCGGAGGTCGCCAGCGCCGCATCGATCTCGTCGTCCTGTGCGGGAAACCGGCTCTGCAGAATCTTGTGAATGGGTTTGCCGAGCACTTCCTCGCGCCGCCAGCCGTAGAGTTCCTCGGCTCCGGAGTTCCAGAACAGCAGTTGGCCTTTCAGGTCGCGGACGATAATGGCCTCAGTCGCAAGTTCCAGCAAGTCCGCTCGCTCGCGGAGCAGATCTTCCAGTTGTTTGCGGCTGGTTACATCGAAGAAGGCCCCCACGGCGCCCCGCACAGCGCCGCCGGAATCACGAAGCGGACTGGCACTGGCAAGCAGGTGGCTGCTCGACCCGTCCTTGTGACGAATTTCGAGCTCCATGCTACCCAGTTGCTCGCCTCTTGATGCAGCCCGCTGGAGCGGAAGGTCCTGTGGAACCAACTCCCTGCCATCCTGATAGAACTGAACGGACCGCGCGTTCGCTCCTCTCCCATTCAGAGAGATCTCGTCCCCGAGCTCCGCGCCAAGCATCTGGTTCAGGGCGGCGTTCCCGGTAACGATGTCGCAGGACGGGTCCTGCGAAACAGCCACTCCGACCGGCAGCACCTGCATGATGGCTTCCAGCTCCGCCAGCCGCTGCTGGAGCTGGCTGTTCAGATGGCGGATTTTCTCTTCCGCGGCAATCTGGTCGCTGATGTCGGTGCAGGTTCCAAACCAGCGCACGACGCTGCCCTGCGAGTCACGCAAGGGGACGGCACGCGCGATGAACCACTTGTATTTTCCGTCCTTGCCCCGGAGGGGGAAGGTATCTTCCCAGAACTCGCCCGCACTCCAGGCCTGCTCCAGGCGCTGCATGGTGCGCTTCACGTGATCGGGGTGCTGTACGCTGGTCCATCCCCAGCGTTCCGGGTCTTCCCTGCCCTCGCCGATGTAGTCGTACCAGCGCTGGTTGTACCAGAAGATCGAGCCCTGGGCATCGGCCATCCAGGCGAGTTGCGGGATGGAATTGGCGAGGGTCCTGAACTGCTCTTCACTCTGCCGCAGTTGTTCAGTGCGCTCTTCGACCCGCTGTTCGAGTTCGCGGTTGAGCTGTTCGAGCTGGCGCGTCTTGCGATGCAATTCGATGAAGACGCTCACTTTTGCGCGAAGCAGCTCAGGCACGATGGGGACTGAGATATAGTCCACGGCGCCACTCTGATAGCCCTTGACCCGATCGGGATCGGAGAGGTGCACGGCCGAGATGAAGATGATCGCGGTTTTCTGGAAGCGCGGGTGCCGATGCATCAGATCCGCAAGCTCGAAGCCGTTGATCTCCGGCATGCTGACGTCCATCAACACGACCGCGATATCGTTGCGGAGCAATTGCTCCATCGCTTGGCGAGCCGAGCGGGCCTTGATCAGATTTTCGCCTAGCTCACTGAGGATGGCTTCATAGCTGAGCAGTTTGCCAGCCTGGTCGTCCACCATGAGTATGTTGGCTCGATCGCGCTCGATCATGAACCCCTTCTTCTGCTGCTGCCGAACTTACCACGACCGCATGTGCCGGCGCAGTTCAGATACCAAAACTGCAGTTCAGATACCAAAACTAAAGTAAAGATGCTCAGCGATGCAGCCACATGCGGAGCGAGGACAACAACTGTTCCGTATTGACTGGTTTAGCAAGATATTCCGATGCTCCCGCCTGCAGGCATTTTTCGCGGTCGCCCTTCATCGCCTTGGCTGTAAGTGCAATGATGGGCAGCCGGCGGAATTGCGGATTTTCCCGGATGACCTGCATGGTCTCGTAACCGTCCATCTCGGGCATCATGATGTCCATCAGGACGATTCCCAGATCGGGAGTGGACTCGATAGTCGCGATGGCTTCACGGCCGGTGCCAGCCATCAGTACACTCATTCCGCGACGTTCGAGAACGCTGCTGAGCGCAAAGATATTTCGCACGTCATCGTCCACCACCAGGACCTTCTTGCCTACCAGGGCTTCATCGGAGCGGTGCAGCCGGTCCAGCATCTTCTGCTTTTCCGGAGGCAGGTCACCGACCACGCGGTGCAGGAAGAGAGCAGTTTCGTCCAGCAGGCGCTCCGGTGACTCGACATCCTTCACGATGACGCTGCGGGCCAGCATGTGCAGCCGGGCATCCTCTTCCGGAGAGAGATCCTTTCCGGTGAAGACTACCACCGGCAACTCGTTCCCGCTGTCGGACTGACTCAACCGCTCCAGCAGCTCGAAACCGGTCATATCGGGCAGCCGCAGGTCGAGAACAATGCAGTCGTAGGCTTGATTCTGGACGGCAGCCAGAGCGTCTCCGCCAGTGGAGACAACGTCGACATCGATGTCGTTGTAGTCAAGCAGCGCGCGGATGCTGATCTGCTGGGCCGGCTCATCTTCAACCACCAGGAGGCGTTTGCGGCGGGGACGTGAATACTCCCGGATACGGTCGATCGCCGCCACCAGGCCATCCGGTGTAGTGGGCTTGGTGACAAAGGCGAAGGCTCCGTGTGACAGGCCGTGATGCCAATCCTCGTTCATGGTCAACATCTGCACCGGAATATGACGGGTCACCGGATCCTGCTTCAAGTGGTTGAGCACAGTCCAGCCGAGCATGTCCGGCAGGGAGACATCGAGCGACACGGCTGTGGGATGGAACTCCCGCGCCAGCACGAGCGCTTCGGTCCCGCGCGTGGCCACAAGCACCTTGAAGCCCTTGTCCCGTGAGAGATCGCAGAGGATGCGCGCGTAGTGAAGGTCATCCTCGACGATCAACAGGATCGCGTCTCCGGGCTGCAGATTGTTGCGATCGTCTTCGATCGTCTCGCCGGTGACTTCGGGCAATGTGAACGCCGCCGCCGGGTGGCTCAGCAGCGGCGGATGACGCATATCGCCCGTTGTGGCGGCGCCGCTGCTGGCGGGGCCAACATACGTCTGCGGCAGATAGAGGGTGAAGCTGCTGCCCGCGCCTGGGGTGCTGCGCAATTGGATCTCGCCCCCGAGCAGACTGGCCAGCTCGCGGCTGATAGCAAGGCCGAGGCCGGTGCCGCCATATTTGCGGCTGGTGCCGGCATCCGCCTGCTGGAAGGCTTCGAAGATGATCCTCTGTTTATCTGCAGGGATACCGATGCCGGTGTCAGAGACCTCAAACGCGACCACGCTTGCCGCGTTGCTGAGGATGGGGTGATGCGGCGTCCAGCCGCGGGTGACGGGCGCAACCGAGAGCCGCACGCCACCGTGTTCGGTGAATTTGAAGGCGTTGGAGAGCAGGTTCTTCAGCACCTGCTGCAAACGCTTGGAGTCGGTGACGAGACTGCGCGCGAGATGTGAGTCGGCATCGACTTCGAAGGCGAGCTTGCGGCTCTCCGCCTCGTGACGGAAGGGGCGCGCCACCATGTCGATGAGGCTGTCGAAGAAGACCTCGTCGGCCTCCACCGAGACCGTGCCCGACTCGATCTTGGAGAGATCGAGGATGTCGCTGATGAGAGTCAGAAGGTCAGTGCCCGCGCCGTGGATGGTACGGGCAAACTCAACCTGCTTCGCGGTGAGATTGCTGTCCGGGTTGTCCGCAAGCTGCTGGCCGAGCACCAGGATGCTGTTGAGTGGAGTGCGCAACTCGTGCGACATGTTGGCCAGAAATTCGGATTTGTATTTCGAGGTAAGGGCGAGCTCCTTGGCTTGCTCCTCCAGCGCTCCGCGAGCCTGCTCGATCTCGCGATTCTTGCGCTCGACCTCGGCATTCTGCTCGGCGAGCTGCTGGGCTTTCTGGGCGAGCTGCTCGTTGGTCTGCTGCAACTCTTTCTGTTGCGTCTGCAGCTCCACCGCGAGCTGCTGCGATTGCTTGAGCAGCCCCTCAGTCTGCATCGTGGCTTCAATGCTGTTGAGTACGATCCCGATGCTGGAAGTGAGCTGCTCCAGAAACGCCAGGTGGGAGGCAGTGAACTCGCTGAGACTGGCCAGCTCGATGACAGCCTTCACGCGGTCCTCAAACAGTACAGGCAGCACAATCACGCTGCGCGGCACCGATTCGAAGAGGCCGGAGCGAACCGGCGCGGCATTCGACGGCAGATTGGAGACGAGCATGCGGCGCTTGTCGAGGGCACACTGCCCTATCAGCCCTTCGCCAAGCTTGATGCTCTGCAGATGACCGTCCTCGGTGTTGGCAAAGGCCGAGAGCAGGGTCATGCTGCCCGGTTCTTCCGTTCCCATCTGATAGAGCACACCCTGCTGCGCATTCACGAGGGGGGCAAGCTCGGAGAGCAGCATCCGGCCGACGGTGGTGAGGTCGCGCTGGCCTTGTAGCATCCCGGTAAAGCGGGCGAGGTTGGTCTTCAGCCAGTCCTGCTCGGTGTTGCGGTCCGTGGTCAACCGCAGGTTGTCGATCATCGTATTGATGTTGTCTTTGAGCTCGGCCACTTCGCCGAGCGCCTCCACTTGAATAGAGCGCGTCAGGTCGCCTTTCGTAACAGCGGTTGCTACTTCTGCGATGGCACGCACCTGGTTCGTCAGGTTGTCGGCCAGCAGGTTCACGTTACCTGTAAGGTCCTTCCAGGTACCCGACGCGCCGGGGACGTTCGCCTGGCCGCCCAGCCGGCCTTCGACGCCGACCTCGCGAGCCACCGTGGTGACCTGATCGGCAAAGGTGGCGAGCGTACCGGTCATGTTGTTGATGGTCTCGGCCAGGGCGGCCACTTCGCCCTTGGCATTCACGGTAAGCTTTTGCGTCAGCTCGCCATTAGCTACAGCGGTGACCACCTTCACGATGCCGCGCACCTGTTCGGTGAGGTTGGCGGCCATGACGTTGACCTTGTCGGTGAGGTCCTTCCATGTACCAGCGACATCAGGCACCTGCGCCTGGCCGCCCAGCTTGCCTTCCGTACCGACTTCACGTGCCACGCGCGTAACTTCGGCAGCGAATGCGTTGAGCTGGTCCACCATGGTGTTGATAGTGTTCTTCAGCTCGAGAATTTCGCCCTTCACGTCGACAGTAATTTTGCGCGAGAGGTCGCCGCGAGCCACAGCGGTGGTCACTTCGGCGATGTTGCGGACTTGCGCAGTCAGGTTACCGGCCATGAAGTTGACCGAATCGGTGAGGTCCTTCCAGGTGCCCGCGACACCGGGGACGTTTGCCTGGCCGCCCAGTCTGCCTTCTGTGCCGACCTCGCGGGCGACGCGCGTCACCTCGCCGGCGAATGCGTTGAGCTGATCGACCATCGTGTTGATGGTCTCTTTGAGCAGCAGGATCTCGCCGCGCACATCGACTGTGATCTTGCGCGAGAGATCGCCGTTCGCAATGGCGGTGGCGACCTCGGCGATG
>DASUWP010000368.1:0-5617 GCA_036378335.1 Acidobacteriaceae bacterium
GCCGCCGCAATCGCGGTGATTCCGCTGGCGCTACATGGCCCCTCCTACGGACACGACTTCAACTTCCACTTGCTGAACTGGATGGAGGCGGCCCGCCAGTTCAGCCATGGAACGGTCTACCCCCGCTGGGCCTACAGTCCCGCATATAACGCTGGAGAGCCGCGGTTCGTTTTCTATCCACCAATTTCGTGGGCTTTGGGCGCACTAATCGGCCTTTTACTAACCCATATTCCCGGCATACGCCCTGAGATCTCCTGGACCGCCGTCCCAATCGTCTTCACCTGGATATCCTTAACCGCTTCAGGACTCTCGATGCACCGGGCCGCACGCGCATTTGCAAGTAACAAAGCAGCGGCGTTGGCTGCAGTCTTGTACGCGCTTAATCCGTACATGCTCTTTACCGCATACGAGCGGACTGCTTATGCCGAGCTGCTCGCAGCAGCATGGATACCACTCCTGCTTGACGCGCTGCTTGCTCCTGAGGTTCGGGCCCTGCGTGTTGCGATTCCAATCGCTCTCTTGTGGCTGACAAACGCGCCCGCGGCCGTGATCGGTTGTTACGCCGCGGCCGTTCTGGTCATCCTGCGATTGGGAACAGCAGCTTTGGGGAAGTCCCCGCGAATTGCCGAGGCGCTTCCCAACGTCGCCACACCTTCGGCCATAGGAACTCTGCTCGGCTTCGGGCTGGCCAGCTTCTATTTGGTTCCGGCGGTGTGGGAGCGTAGGTTTGTTCAGGTCTCGATGGCGACCATCGCCAACATGCGCATCGACCATAATTTTTTGTTCGAGCATACGGGCAGTTCGCCCGATGCTGTCACCCACGATACTGTATTAGGCACGGCATCGTGGGTGGCAGTATCGCTTCTGTCTACGGCGTGCTTGTCGCTCCTCGCCTGCTGGAAGCAACAGTCGCCGCACGAACGCTATAGATCGCCCGTGGTTCCGCTGGTGCTCTTTCTCGCGCTCGTCATTTTTCTACTGACGGGATGGAGCAATCCGGTCTGGCAGCACACACCCGAGCTGCTCTTTCTTCAGTTCCCATGGAGGTTACTGACCGTAGTAGCTCCAATCGCTGCATTCGCAATTGCCTGCGCTCTATCGGGGCTTCGCGTGAGGGATGGGCTGACCACCATTCTCAGTTTGGTGAGCGCGGCCGTACTTGCCTTCTCCATGTACAGGCCGTTCCACCAAGTTCCTGAGGCAAACCAAAGCGTCGCTTCCCATTGGCACGCATTTATTCGAAATGAAGGAGCAGAACCAACGGACGAGTACACGCCCAAAACCGCCGATAATGACGCACTGACAATCGGCAAGCCGCCGTACTGGCTGGCGCCGGAGCCAACTACTCCAGCGCCCGCACCGTTCGTACCCGGTCTGGTACCGATGCATTTCACAGTCCAGGCCCCCCACCCGGAATTCCTGATCCTCAACTTGCGCGACTATCCAGCCTGGCGTGTGCTGGTGAATACACAAACCGTCGCAGAACCCGCTCAGCGCGATGATGGCCTGATTGCGTTCTCTGTGCCGGCCGGTATATCCACCGTTGATCTACGGTACGTCCGCGGCTGGGACGATATCGCTGGCGACGGTATAAGCCTGATCGCCGTGCTCGTGCTCGCAGCCGCGAGCCTTGTGAAGCCATCGCCGACCGGCGTTGGCTAGGCGCTCCTCGAAACATCCGCGCCGGTCCGTGAGACTAGTGGACTAAACGTCTGCGTCTCTGCGGAATATGCCAGCAGTTCACCGGCCTGAATGTCGAAGTACCAGCCATGAAGCGTCAGGGCGCCCGCCTCTACTTTTTCACGAATCCAGGGAAACGTCATCAGGTTCTTGAGTGAGAGTCCAATAGCCCAGTGTTCGCATGCACGCGATTGGACCGCATCCGGTTCGTTCGGAAGCTCGCGGAAGACCCGGTCCCGTGCCTCGCGCGCGATACTCACCCAGTTTCCTATGAACTCGTAATGGTTTTCGGTTATGCCTTCACCGTCCATCAGCGCACGGATGCCACCGCACCCTGAATGCCCGAGGATGATAATGTGCGACACGTTGAGTCCCTTGATGGCGAACTCAATGTCGGCGCGAATGCCGGGCATTGCCGCGCCGTTTTGGTAGGGCGGTACCAGGTTGCCCACGTTTCGCACAACAAAGATATCTCCGGGAGTCGCCCCGAGGAGCATCCCAGGATCGGCACGCGAGTCGCAGCACGATATCACCAGAGTGCTCGGGCTTTGGCCCTGCCGCAGTGTCTCAAAGATGCTGTCCTCTCCGGCGAAGTACTTCTCCTGGAACCGGCCAAACCCCTTCACGAACGTCCTTATATCCGCCAAATCCGTGCTCTCCTTCTATTCGTACGTGCCCTCCCTAGCATCGCACGTCTGCTTGCTGTGCATCGATCCAGTGGCCTACGGTGCTCATTTATCATCAACGTAAATGGATTCCTCTGTACGCTCGCTGCTCGCGTTCGGCGTCACGCTCACCGACGCCTCTCTGGAACGGCTTCTCCCCTCGCCAGACACGCTGCCTCATTCCATTCATCGCGCCATGCGCCATAGCGTGTTCGCAGGCGGCAAACGGCTCCGCCCCATCCTCTGCATGGAAACTGCGCGGATGGTCGCTGGCACGACGGAGCTTCCTGTCGGTGTCGCCGATCTTGGCGCCGCCATTGAGATGCTGCACACCTACTCGCTCATCCACGATGACCTCCCAGCGCTCGACAATGACGATCTGCGTCGGGGGAAGCCGACCTGCCATGTCGCTTTCGGCGAAGCAACCGCGATTCTCGCAGGCGACGCCCTGCAGACCCTCGCGTTCAAGACAATTGCAAGTCTCCCCATACCTGCGGAATCGGTTGTGCATATCCTACGGGATGTCTCTACCGCAGTGAATACTGGAATCGGCCGCTTTGGGGATCTGGAGACGGGACTTGCGCCGGGAATGATTGGCGGCCAAGTGGTGGACATCGAGTCAGAAGGCGTACCGCCCACGGCCGAGCTTGTGGAGGCGATCCATCGCGCAAAAACCGGAGCCCTTATCACAACGAGTATCGTCTCGGGCGGCCTTTACGCTCTCGGTGCAACCCGAAAACAGTCGCGCACCAGCGAGACCATTGGACGGCTACGCACGTTCGGCGAGAATGCCGGACTGGCATTTCAAATCGTCGATGATGTGCTTGACATGACCCAGTCCTCAGAGGAGCTCGGTAAAACCGCCGGCAAAGATACCGCAACCGTGAAGGCTACCTGGCCTGCAGTATTTGGCATCGAGCAATCCCGGCGCGACGCCGCCCAGCTTATCGCCGATGCATTTGCAGCCCTCGAACCATTTGGAGAAGCCGCGGCCCCGCTGAAGTCGCTGGCGCAGTACCTGGTTGAGCGGACGCACTAGCGCCTCGTCGCATGCATCCCAATTAGAGGGCTGTGCGCTCACATACGTATGTCAGCAGGTTCCAGTACCGCGGCGACCGTTCAGGCCTCATCGGGCTCTGACGAAAGACGGCGAGCCGTCGTCGAACTAACCATCGCCTACGTGTTGATTCAAGCTGTCCTTTGGACTCCACGGCCTTGGCAGGCCCGCATCTACTTCGTTGCGGCGGCGTTTGTCGCATGGGCAACCTGGCGCTCGTGGGCAGGATGGAATGCGATGGGTTGGAGTCGCCGTAACCTGCTGCGCTCAGCCTGGATCATTGGCGCTGCGGCGGCGGTTGCGGCAGTGGCGATTGCCTGCGCTGCTCGCATCGGAACCCTCCACGTACCCCCGACACCAACCCTCTTTGTAAAACGCTTCATTGGGTACATCATTTTTGCCTGCATCCAGCAATTCCTGCTGCAGGACTTCTTCCTCCTGCGTTTCCTGGCGGCGGGCTGCGCACCGCGAATCGCAATATTTGCGGCTGCAACGATCTTTGCACTCGCGCACATGCCCAGCCCAATCCTGTCGGTGCTCACGTTTCTCTGGGGACTTGCGGCGGCAGCCTGGTTTCTACGGTATCGAAGTCTTTATGCGCTTGCTATTGCACATGTCATTCTTGGGGTCACCCTCGCCACCTGCATCCCTGGTCCGATAGTTCGCAATATGCGGGTCGGCCTCGGCTACCTGAAGTATCTTCCCCCGCACTCAACATCACCTTAACCACTGAGACCAGACCGTATCCACACATGCATGCGTAATGGCCGAAGCGCCCACCCTCCTCTCGGATCGCCATGCGCGCCCGTAGAAAAAGCCCGCAATGGTCGCGAGCACTACGTAGCGCCAATTGAAGTGAACGGCTCGCTTGTTAAAATGCGAAAGGCCGAAGATGACGCTTGTCAGCAGCAGTGCAGGCCAGCGGCCAAGCCGCCTTTCCAGCAGGTTTTGCATCCAGCCGCGAAAGAAGAGTTCCTCTGGAATCGCAATAAACAGGAACGTGAAACAATAAGCGAACAGGACCGTGGAAATGTGAGGCATCGTCGCATGCAGATGTAGGAACTGCAGCCACAATCCGAGAGCCACCGCAATCGGCGTGTACCACACAAATTCGCGCACTCCGTTGACCGCATCCTGCTTCCGTAGCAGCAGATCGAAACCTACTGCATCCAGTTGCCGAATGAAGAGAAAACCGTAAATCCCGGCATCCAACAAAATCATCTTGCTGAAGATGGCGAGATGTGCCGGCCACGCACGTTCGAACCAGCGAAGGTCCACGGCAAATCCGAGCAGCGCAAGCACAGCGAAGTCACGCCAGTCCCCACGGCACGCGCGGTCGGCTAGTCTGGCCTGCCAGAGCATCCACGCGACACCAATCGGCACTGCAGCGTACAGTAGCAGCCAGACGAGATACACGGGGTCCAGCGGGCGCACGACCATCGCATACGGCAGGCACAACAGTCCGGGCGCTGCGATTCGGATGAATCGCGGAAGTCTCTCGACAATTCTGGTGACAGTCTTCGGAACGATCCCCGCGAACAGCAGCGGAGCTAGCGTAAGCACGGCTGCAATCCACATGCCTGGTGTCGGCGTGAGTCCGAGCGCTCTCAGCAAAAACATTCGCTCACACCCTCACGCCTCGTCCAAAACCGTAAGCGCCCTCTCCAAACGCACCCCGCGCGATGCCTTGAACAACACCGCATCGCCCGGCGCAACATTGGCCTTCACCCAGGCGCCGGCCTCTTCCGGGCTGGCAACAAAGATGGCCCGCCCGCCGGCTTCCTCCACCCCCCTGACCAGGGCTTCAGCCAGGCCCCGCACGCCAACCACGACATCCACGCCCCGCTCGGCCATACGGCCGCCGCACGCACAATGCAGCGCCTCACCCTCAGGCCCAAGTTCCAGCATCTCGCCTGCGACCACGATGTGCCTGCCCTCAACCGGAATCGCAAGCAACGCATCAACCATGGCGCCGAGTGCACGAGGATTGGAGTTGTAGCAATCGTTAATCACCTTTGCGCCTCGCCACTCGCGGATCTCGCCACGTTTGTCCCCGGCCCTTAACCCAGCCAGGGCTGCAGCACACTGCTCGAGCGGCATCCCACTCCGCAATCCAACCGCAATGGCCGCAAGTGCGTTATGAACATTGTGACGACCCATCAGTTGCAACTGCACCGTTGCACGCTGGCCTTGCGCTTCGACCGTGAACATCACG
>DASUWP010000369.1:0-8635 GCA_036378335.1 Acidobacteriaceae bacterium
CCGCATTCACCTTCGCGCCAATGTCGGCGCCGGGCAGCCCTCGCGGATCGATCATTCCCCCCACTGGCACTCCACCCGCCGGGACAATACCAGAAGCATTTCCGTTCGGCACAGGCTGCGCCACGGCAGCAGTCGCGAGCAAGGAAAAACAGACGGCGAGTGCACACGAGAGCATGCTCATGCTCTAACCATAGCTTGCATTGGAAGGGAAAGCTTAAAGCGCGGGGGCCGCACCCGACTGCCGCACGCGATCACTTCGACGTGGATTTTTTCTATCGTTCACCGAAAGGGCCGATAGCCGAAGCCGAGTGGAGCGGGAGACCGGGATCGAACCGGCGACATCCAGCTTGGGAAGCTGGCGTTCTACCACTGAACTACTCCCGCCTGACGATGTCATTAAAGCAGATTTCCCGAGTTCCCGCATACGATCGTTTCGCGCTAGCGCAGTGCAGCGATCAGGACTTTTTGCAAGGTGAATGAGCTATCGGGCTGCACGTCAAAAAAGCTGCGTACCTCATCCGGCGCCTCGCTCCAAAGCGCATGGATGGCCGCGACCCTCTCCGGCGATGTACGCTGGCGCGCGACCCAGCTGGAAAATTCGAGCTTGACTGGCCACTCCTTGCGCACGCTCCCGGTGAAACCCGCCTCTGCGAACAGCGCCAGCCACTCCCGCGCGCTGTAGTCGCGGATATGCGACGGGTCGCGCAGAATCTCGATTGCCTGCAGATGCGTGTCGAGCAGCGGAGTCGGGCCTCCAGCGGTATCGATCAGCAGCGCCTCGCCGCGCGGTTTCAGGACGCGCCGCATCTCGTGCAGCGCTGCCGGCACATCGTGCCAGTGATGCGCGCTGTAGCGGCTGATCACAAAATCGAACTGTGAATCGGGGAAGGGCAGCACCTCGGCCATGCCCTGGACCGTGGTGATGTTGCGCAGGTTGCGGGCCGAGGCTTCGCGCTCGACCACAGCGAGCATCTGGGCGGTCAAGTCGTAGGCCGTCACCGACGCGGCATGCGGGGCAACCGCAAAGCTGGCGTGGCCGGCTCCGCATCCAAGGTCGAGGACCACAGCATCGGGAACTGCGGCAACTTCCGCGCCAAGTATCTCGAGATCTTCTCCGCTGGCGTGAGTCGCGCTCTCCAGATAAGCTCGCGCCGTGGAACCGAACTGCTGCGCGACAAGAACGTTATGCTCCATTCCGATGCTCCTCCTGACCCTGCCTACGGCTTAATCGCTTCTACTTCAAGGGTTACCTTCACATCATCGCCGATCATGGCGTCGCCTGCTTTGGTGAGGGTCTCTCCGTAGGTCAGGGCGAAGTCCTTGCGATGGATGGTCGTGGTAGCGTCGAAGCCACGGCGGGTCTGCTTGCCCATCGCTACCTCGCCGGAAGGCGAGTCCATGGCTAGCACTACCTCTTTCGTGACGCCGTGCATCGTTAGGTCTCCCGTCACGCTGTACCCGTCGCCGTTTTTAGTGATGCTCTTGCTCACAAAGGTTATCGATGGATACTTCGCGACGTTGAAGAAATGATCGCTCTTCAAGTCGGCGTCACGCATCGGGACACCCGTATCGACAGTCGCGGTATCGATAGTCGCCTTGACGGAGGACTTGGCCAGGTCCGCGGGATCAAGAACGACCTCGCCGGTCACGCCGCCAAAATGCCCATGCACGTTGGAGATTCCCAGGTGCCGAACAGTGAAGTTTGCGGCGGAGTGTGCAGGATCAATCTTCCAGGTTGAAGACTGCGCATGCCCGAGCATAGGACTTGCCACCATGACGGCGGCGGCGAGAACGAAGGTAAGGAGGTTGGGATGAAGGGAACGGCACATAGTGTCTGGCTCTCCGGGTGCGGCTGTCTGGAAAAACGAATGGGTGACACAATCAACGGCGAATCAGGGGACGGCGAATTTGGCCCCGTGATTCAACAAATATACGCGTGTTCCGAATGAGTTCTAGCTCGGGCGTCGATGCACGCGATCAATGGAATCAGGAGACAGGCGATGGCGCCTGCATATCTTCCGTCTCGGGGCGAGGAATGTCCCGGCTCGTCTTCTTGCGCGGTGCAGATTTCGAGGCAGCCAGAGACTTCAGCCGCGCCGGCTTTGCGACGGGCGCGATCTCTTTGGTTTCGACCACTGGCGGTATCTGGTCCACAGTGACGCGACCTTCGGCGAGTTGCATGAAGAAGTCCTGCGCGGAGAAAGCGGCCTTGCCGCTGACGGGGCGCGCGCGCCGGTAATCGCCGTTTGGCTCCAGCATGCGTGTCTTCGCCGTGTCGGCCAGATACGCGGCCAGAATCTCATTCTTCAGGCGGGTGCGGATCTGGGCGTCTTTCACCGGAAAGAGGACCTCGCAGCGCTCGAAGAGATTGCGCGGCATCCAATCAGCGCTCCCGCAATAGATGGCCTCTTCGCCGCCGTTGGCGAAATAGAAGATGCGGCTGTGCTCCAGGAAACGTCCCACGATCGAGCGCACGCGAATGCGCTCGCTGAGCCCCTTCACGCCCGGACGCAAGGAGCAGATGCCGCGCACGATCAGATCGATTTCCACGCCCGCCTGGGAGGCTTCATAGAGCGCCTCGACAATGCTTTTTTCGAGCAGGGAATTCATCTTGGCGATGATGCGGGCGGGCCGGCCCTTGCGCGCGTGCTCAGCCTCGCGGCGGATCAGCTGGATGGATTGCTCGGCCAGCGTCAGCGGCGCAACCAGCAAGGGGGAGTAGTCGTCTGACTCCGAATGCGCGGTCAGATAATTGAAGACCGCCTGCATGCTTGCCGTGATTGCCGTATCGCATGTAAGCAGGCTGATATCGGTATAGAAGCGGGCTGTGTTGGGGTTGTAGTTGCCTGTGCCCAGGTGCGCATAGCGTCGAGTCACACCGTCCTCGTCGCGTCGCACCATCAGGGCCAGCTTGCAGTGCGTCTTCAGTCCAACGATGCCATGAAAGACCTGCACGCCGGCATCCTCGAGGTTGCGCGCCCAGCGGATGTTTGAAGCTTCGTCGAAGCGGGCCATCAACTCGACCACGACGGTGACTTCTTTCGATTGCGCCGCTTCGATCAGCGCGGTGAACATGGGCGAGTCCGCGGAGGTGCGATAGAGCGTCTGTTTCATCGAGAGCACGGCTGGATCTTCCGCGGCGGCCTCGATGAAACTCACGACTCCATCGTAGGAATCATAGGGATGGTGCAGCAGGATATCGCGGTGCTGGATCTCCTCGAAAATGTTTGCCGAGCGCCGGTTCAGGCGCAACTCGCGCGGTACAAAAGCGGGATATTTCAAATCGGGCCGGGGCGTGTCGGTGTAAAGCGTCATCACGCGCGACAGGTTTACCGGGCCATCGGTGCGAACCACCTGTGACTCGTCTAGCTCGAAGTTCACGCGCAGCCGGTCGATGATATCGGGATCGGCGCCCTCTTCCACCTCTAGCCGTACCGCGTCTCCCTTGCGGCGATTGTGTAACTCGGTACGCACGCTTTCGAGCAGCGAGCGCGTCTCTTCTTCCTGCAGATATAGGTTGCTGTTCCGCGTCACCCGGAAGGCGGCGGTGGCAAGAACCTCATAGCCGCGATACATGCGGGCAGCGTGAGCTTCGATGAGCTCGTGGAGAAAGATGTAGTCACTGGTGCTGTTGGGAGAAGGCACCGGTACCAGTCGAGGCAGCGCGCGCGGCACCGTGACTACGCCCAGAACAGCACCGGCGGCGCTCTTGCGTTTCGTGCGCAGCAATAGGGCCAGGCACAGCGCCTTGTTCAGCACTCTCGGAAATGGATGGGCTGGATCGATGGTGATCGGAGTCAGCAGCGGATCGACTTCGCGCTGATAAAACTGCGAAGCATGCTCCAGTTGCTCTCCGGTCATCTGTGCGTAATCCAGCACCCGGATGCCGGCGGCATCGAGCGCGGGCCGCAGCGATTTATTCCAGCAGCGGTACTGGCTCTCGACAAAGGTGCGCAATTCGGAGGTGTCGCGATCGAATGTCTGCTCCGGCGTCAGGCCGTCGGGACCTACTTCGTTGTAGCCGTCTTCAATGCGTTGCATGACGCCGGCCACGCGAATCTCCACGAATTCGTCAAGGTTTGAGGCGGTGATGGCGAGGAACTTGACCCGCTCCAGCAACGGATTGCTGGGGTCCTCCGCCTCCTGAAGCACGCGCCCGTTGAAACGCAACCAGGATTCATCGCGGCTGAAAAAGAGCTGTTCTCGCTTTGGCTGTCGTGCAGTCATGCTGATGGCTTGGATTGGGTGGTTCGTTGCGAAGACATTCCCCTGAAGAGTTACCCCTGACAACTTACCCTTGATACAGGATACGCGCTCCTCAACGTATGAAAGCCGCGCGAAATTCGTCTGCTACGGGGCGAACGCTATTCGCGCTTGAGCGGTTGACTGGCGACCCGGAGTGGCTGAGGATGGAAGGACGACCAGTCCGTAGCCATGACAGGCGAATGGAGGTACCGTGGCCGAGATGCAAACAGCGATTTCTGACCCAGCGACAGACTGTACAGACTGTAACGACACCGCCCTGTTCGAATCCGCTGCCCGGGAGCTCTACCAGACGGCAGCTCTTTTTGTAGGAGATGAGACCGAGGCAATCAAATTGGTCGAAGAGACCGTCGCCTCCGTCGAAATGGATCCCTGCGCAGATGGCGATGCTGCCCGCAGTGCCGCCAGCGGTGATCTGGTCCAGCGGGCATTGGTCCGCCTGGCCGCGTTGCATCCTGAGCAGATGCACCCAACTGCGGCGGCCGACCTGGGTGGCTGCGTCGAAACCGACGATCTGAGCGCCGCCGGCATCACGCGCGAGCAACTGGATCGCCTGCTCTCCGGTAGCGACCGGACGCGCATGCGGCAGTGGCTGGATGGGCTTGGTCCGGTGGAGCGGAGCGTCTTTGTTATGCGTGCCGTATTGGGGCGCAGCGGGACAGGTGCCGCCGATCTGCTGCAGCATGCAACCGGCGATGCGTGGACCGAGGCGCATGTGGGCGGAGCCTACCGGGCGGCGCTCTGCTCGCTGGCCAGCTCGCTGGTTCACTCCGCGGCTCATTAGCTTTCAGTAGTTCTTTCCACGGCCCTTCCGCCTTCAGTGTCTTTCCTGTTCCAGAGGCCGAAGGATCGGGTGGGCCATCCGGGTATTCTGGCTGAATCGTAATGGAAGTTCTGATTTTTTAAGTCTTTGCCGTCAATCCGGCATCCAAAATGGCGACTCTTATGTGGGATTTTTCGCTAAGGCGGCTGGGGCTCGGAGTGTGCACCTGGCGCGTAATAAAGGCGGCACTTCTGCCGGCATTGCTGGTAGTGGCCAGCCCCGCGCACGCGCAGCTCGGCAGCAGCTCGTCTTCGAATTCTTCTGCTTCTTCCTCATCGTTTCAGCCGCCAACTGTGCCGCAGCCTCCGCCCCAGAGTGCTTATCAGGGCAGCGTGGCCACCCAGCCTGTCACCCCGGGAGTGTTGCAGCTCACCATCAAGGACGCGGTGCTTACCGGCCTCAAGAACAACCTGGGCATCATCCTGTCTGGGCAGAACGTGAATCAGGCCGGTGGGCAGCGCCTGCAACAACTGCAAAAGCTGCTGCCCACAGTGAATGGCACGTTCAAGGAATCTCTTCAGCAGGTGAATCTCAGGGCTCAAGGTCTGAATATTCCGGGTTTCCCGTCGATCATCGGACCTTTTGGCTATACGGATGTTCGCGGCACGGTGGACTGGACGCTGCTGAGTGTGCCCTCGCTCAACAATTACCTCGCGTCGCGCCACGACTTCGAGGCCACCAGGCTCTCTCTGAACGATGCGCGCAACTTGGTAGCGCTGAGCATCGGGTATGCATATCTGGCCTGCATCTCCGACGAGGCCAATATCGCGAATGATGAAGCGCAGGTCGCTTCCACCAAAGTGTCGCTGGACCAGGCAACGGCAAATCACGAGGCGGGCACCGCACCGGAGCTGGATATGCTGCGCGCCCGCGTTGATTACCAGACCCAGCAACAGGCACTCATTCGTGACCAGAACGCGCACGAGAAAGACAAGCTTGCGCTGGCGCGTGCCGTCGGCCTGCCGCTCGAGCAGAAGTTCGAGCTCGCCGACCGGCTGCCCTTTGCGCCGCTCGAGGGCATGCAGCCGGATGAAGCGCTGAAGATTGCCTACGCCACGCGGAAGGACCTGCAGGCTTTGGATCAGCAGGTAAAGGCGGCTGAGCTGAGCCGCAAAGCGGCCACAGCGGAGCGGTATCCCAGCGTCTCGTTCAGCGGAGATTACGGCGACATTGGCCCTACCTTGGGCCACTCTCATGGCACCTTTGACGCTGTGGGCTCGGCCAGCGTGCCGCTGTTTGAAGAGGCCAAGCTGCGTGGCGATGCCAGACAGGCACAGGCGCAGCTCGATAGCCAGAAGGCGCAGTTGAGCGATCTGCGCGGTCAGATCGATGCCGACATTCGCGATGCATTTTTCGATCTGGAATCGGCGGCGAAACAGGTGGAAGTGGCGCGCAGCAACGTGGAACTGGCGAACCAGACACTGAGCGATGCGCAGCAGCGCTATGCCGCCGGCGTGAGTGACAATCTCGCCGTAGTGCAGGCGCAAGCCAGCGTGGCGCAGGCCAACAGCCAGTATGTGATGAGTCTGTATCAGCACAACGTCGCCAAGCTGTCCCTGGCGCGGGCGATGGGCGTGGTGGATACGCGATATCAGGAATTTCTCGGAGGAAAGTGACCGTGGCGGAACAGGATCCGGAGTCCGGCAGGGCCGGCAACCAGAACCAGCAGCAGGGCAGTGATCAGGAGCAGCGCGAAAATCCGGAGAAGAAGCGGCGTCGCAGCTTCATTCTCTTCTTTATCGTGGCCGTGCTGGTGGTGGGCGCGTTGCTCTACTACTGGCACTCCACCTTCTACGAAGACACGGACGACGCGCAGGTCAGCGGCCACATCATCCAGATCAGTGCGCGCGTGCAGGGACATGTCATTAACGTGCCGGTGAAGGAGAATCAGGAAGTTCCCGCAGGTGCTGTGATTGCGGAGATTGATGCCCACGACTACGAGGTTGCCGTAGCGCAGGATGAGGCAAACCTGGAGGCGGCCGAGGCCAATTACGAATCGGCCAGAGTCAGTATTCCGGTCACGAACGTCCAGTCCTACAGCTCGCTCTCGTCCGCAAGCGCGAATGTGCTGGGTTCCGATGCGCAGGTGAAGCGGGCGGTCCGCATGCTGGAGCAGGCACAGGCCGAAGTGGCGCAGGCGGAAGCGAATAACACCAAGGCGCAGCTTGACTTGAAACGCTATGAACCGCTGGTGGCGAAAGACGTGATCTCGAAGCAGCAGTACGATCAAACCGTCGCTGCAGCGCAAGCGGATCAGGCCGCGGTAGTCTCTGCCAAGGCGAACGCCATCGCCGCGCAGGAACAGATTGCGGTTGCCAAGCAGCAACTGGCTGCGTCGCAGGCAGAGCAGCGCAACGCCCGCTCCGCGCCGCAGCTGGTCGCGGTGCAGAAGGCCAAGGCCGACCAGGCAGCCGCGCAAGTGGAACAGGCGCGCGCACAACTCAACCAGGCAAAGCTCAACCTGAGCTACACCAAAATCGTCGCGCCGGTGGACGGGATCATCACCACCAAGAACGTCGAGGTCGGCCAAAACGTGAGCGTGGGACAGAATCTGGTCACGCTCGTCTCACTGCACGACCTGTGGGTGACGGCGAACTTCAAGGAAACGCAGCTTCACCTGATGCGCCCCAATCAAACGGTGAAAATTCACGTGGATTTGAATGGGCGAGACTACGATGGCGTCGTGACGCAGATCGGCGGCGCAACCGGCTCGATGCTGAGCCTCTTTCCTCCCGAGAACGCGACAGGGAACTACGTCAAAGTGGTGCAGCGTGTGCCTGTACGCATTGATTTCACCAATCCCCAGGAGGACAAGGATCACATTCTGAGACCTGGCCTGTCGGTGGAGCCCACGGTCAAGGTAAAGCGTTCGTAGAAGCACGGGTGTCCGCCGCTTCGCGACTCAAGAACGTATAACGACCAAGCGGAATCGCCGCGCATCTAAAACGTATGCAAGGGAGGTAGCGATGAGCAGTAATGCCCTGAAAGAAGCTCCGAAGAGCAGCGCCAAAGTCGCTGATCTGGTCACGCCCAACTGGCGGCAGCACGCAAAATCCATTCAGAAGTACGGCACGGTGGTGAAGGATCTGCCCATTGGCCTGGACGAGGCCGCGCGCCAGGAGATTGTTGGCCGGCTGAATCTGCTGCTGGCCGATACCATCACGTTGCGCGACCTCTACAAGAAGTCGCACTGGCAGGTCGGTGGACCGACCTTCTACCAGCTTCACCTGCTTTTTGATAAGCATGCCGGGGAGCAGTCCGAATTGGTCGATGAGCTTGCGGAACGCGTTCAGATGCTGGGCGGCGTCAGCATTGCCATGGCACATGATGTGGCAGCGAACACACGCATCGAACGCGTGCCGATCGACCGGGAAGAGGTGCCGGTGCAAATCTCGCGCCTGCTGGAAGCCCATCACCTGATCCTGAAAGATGCACGCGATCTGGCGGAGAAGGCTGACGACCTGGGCGACGTCGGTACGAACGATCTGCTGGCCAGCTCGGTCGTTCGCACCAACGAGATGCAGGTATGGTTTGTCAGCGAGCATTTGG
>DASUWP010000370.1:0-23115 GCA_036378335.1 Acidobacteriaceae bacterium
GCGGCGGCCAGGTACGCAGCTTCGGCTGCTGATCAATCGCCGCCTAATGCGCCCCCTGATGCGCCGCCTGATGTGCTCCCCATTTCCGTCGCTGTCGCGCGCAGTCTTGCCCAAAGCTCCTTCAACCCCAGCTCCGTTTTAGCCGAGCAGAGCAGAACTTCCTCAACGCCCAAGGCGCGCTTGAGTGCAGCAGCCGATTTCACGCGGTCGTTGCCCGAGATTCGGTCGGCCTTTGTGCCCACAACCAGAAAGGCCCTGTTCGTTTCTTTCAAGTAGCGGATGAGCTGTGCATCACTCTCCTGCGGCGGAATCTTGCTGTCCACCAGGCAGATGCAGAGAGCCAGCGTGGGGCGCAGCGCGAGGTACGGCTCGATGAATGCAGGCCAGGTGGCAGAGATCGATTTCGATATCTTCGCGTAGCCATAGCCGGGAAGATCGGCAAAGAGCAACACCGGCTGCGCGCCGGCTGCGGATTCGTGCAGCGCAAAGAAGTTGATGGCCTGCGTGCGCCCTGGCGTCGAGGAGACATGCGCCTGCTTCGATCCGACCAGGGCGTTCAGCAGGCTTGATTTGCCGACATTCGAGCGCCCGAGGAAGGCGACCTCCGGCACGGTAGGCGGAGGGAAGTGATCGGGCGATGTAGCCGAGAGAAGGAATTTCGGAATAAGGCGCATCGCTCTGATTCTCGCAGATGGCGGTGGCGACCGCGGTCACGTCCAGTCATCGAGCAGATCTGAGATGGCATTCGATTCCGTTGCGGATCCGCTCAGCGGACGGTACTGCTGGTGCTTCGGAAGCGGAAACGTGTCCAGGAAGGGCAGCCGCAGATCCGACTGGACGGCATGCTGCAGCCTGGCAGGAATCTCCACCTCGAGCCACGCTACATGGGTGACCGAGTGCATGGCGCGCACCTCGCCAAGTAATGCTGTCAACGCATCGACGGTCCGTTGTAGCGAGCCTGTTTCCACGAGCAGCCGTACACCGATGTACGGCTCGACCACCAAGGGGCCGGACGCCCGCATTGCCTCGTCGTAAGCCATACAGGCGGCAATGGCGCAGGCTTCCGAATAGGAGTGACGAGCGAGATAGCTGCCACCCGTCAGCCTCACCTCCAGGCCGATGAGGGGCAGGTACCGGACCGGTCCATGCTCGAAACGGCGGAGTAGTGCTTGTTTTATGGAAGAACAGCTCTCTTCAGGCAAGGGACACGCCGCGTCGACGGAGACGGAGCAGAACTCGCCGGGACGCGGCGTCAGTTGCAGGCGGACGTGACCGAAGTGGCCACGTCCGTCGAAGTAGCGGATGTACTTGCGTTCTCCTGCAGCGGCGAAACGGATGGTCTCGCGATAGGAACGAGATGGAGTGAGATCCCTTGCACGCATTGCAGACGATCAGCTCCCGGGTATCGTCTTTGACTGCATTCCAGCTTGCCTCAAGTGCATTCCGGATCGCAAACGGACCGTCAGGGACAATCGAAGGGCATCGCCAGATGGCGATGCCCTTGGTTCAACTGAGCTCAATCGAAGCCCCTGTTAGTTTTTGTGGGTGTGGCAGGGATGACCGCCGTCATCATCATCGTCGTCATTGTGGGCCTTCACAAACGCGAGGCCATGCGGACTATTCAGGCCGGTAACGATCGGCGTCAATTGTCCGAAGTCGAGATCAAGGCGCCCCACGAAACCAGGTGTCGCGCCTGACGAATCAGGTGCGCCCACGCCGGCGGAATACGCCGTTCCCGGGATGAATGCTGTTTTGCGAATGATGTAGGTTGTGTCGGCGGGTGTATCGGACACAAGCATGAAGCCATCGTCTGAAGGGATGAAGAGCGTGTCGTCGACCTGTGGTGTTCCATAGGGCGAGGTCAGCGGAATCTGCAGCACGGTCTGATTCTTTCCTGGCTTGCGGACCAGAATCAGTTCGGAGTCTCCCTGGCTGTCGAGCAGGATGTTGTTCGAGGGGGTCAAGGTCATCGAATCGGGGTCCTGCAAGTTCAGCGTCACCGGCGCGCCTGTCACCGCATTGGTGGCGGCGGCAGTGCCTTCGAGGACCGGCGAAACTTCGATCACATCGCCGACGAACTTTGTCTTCACGATAGCCGGCGCGGCGTTCGGATTGTGGGCCGGATTCGAGGCGCTGAAGTATGCCTCGCCATTGCGAAAGGTGATGTCGTCATAGCCACCACCGCTGGGTGGCGGTGTAGCAAAAGTGTATTGGCGTTGCTCCCGCGTCTTCGGATCGAAGATCACGAGGTTCGGATTCGCGTCTTCATTCTGCATGGCCCAAATCTTGTGTGTGTACGGGTCAACCTTGAGTCCATCATTGTGGCCAATAACAACGAAGCTGAATGTCTTATGGCCATCTTTTGAGTACTCCACGATCATGTTCGATTTGCCGTCCGTGCCCGCGGGATCATTGCCATTGCCATATCCGATGTAGATATGATCCCCGCTCACGGCGAGGGAATCGGGCGCGGTGTATTGGCCCGGTACTCCTTTGGCAAAGACACTGATGGAGTATCCCTTTTCTGCCTTGGGCGACGCGGGCTGAGCGCCGGCGGGTACAGCGAGCGCACAGATCGCCAAAGTGGCTGGCACGGCGAAACATTTCCTTGCTGCAACGAGCGTCATACATATCTCCGAGTGGCTGTGGGTCAGGGAAGAAGGGCGGCACGGTCAAGCACTGCCCCGTGACGTAGTTGAGTGGATGGCCGCGACTATTAACCCAAGCTGAAAATGGCCTGCGTGCGACGCAGAACTATCTGAAAATTCACGCAAAGGTTGGCCACGCCAAGTGCATGGCATCGTCGTCCACTCAAAGCTCTACCCAGTCAAATTCGCTGTGAAGGATGCTCGCCTGCAGTGAACGACGAGAGGGATGGATGGATCGGCGAAAAAGAATGGACTGGTGTTGACATATTCCCATATGGGAATATCATGGATTGCATGGCACGAGCCGCTACTACTCTGGATGTCTTCAACGCCGTGGCCGAGCCGCGGAGGCGGGAGATCCTCGATGTGCTGGGCGACGGCCGCGAACGTGCAGTGAGCGAAGTAGTGGAGGCGGTTGGGATCCCGCAGCCGTCGGTATCCAAGCACCTTTCGGTTCTGCTCAAGGTGGGGGTGGTGACCGTGACACGCAATGGCCAGATGCGGATGTACCGGCTGAACGGGAGCAATCTGAAGGTCGTCCACGACTGGGTGAAAACATTCGAGCGCTACTGGTCCCAGCAGATCGACCAGATCAAGGAACGTGCGGAGCGGAAGATGCGCGACCGCAAACAACAGGCAGATAACAAGGAGGAATTATGAGCGCAGCAGCGCGCACCGTGGTGCAGCCCGTCGCGGAAGAAGCTGTCCGCACGTTCTCCATCAGGCGTGAAGAACGGATCGAGGCGTCGATTGACATTGTCTTCGAGACCACACTCGAACAGATGGGATCCCTGAACGTAAAACCGGACGGCGTACCGATGCCGATGAAGTTAGAAGCGTGGCCCGGAGGCCGCTGGTATCGCGAGTTGGGCGGCAACAGCGGCCACTTGTGGGGACACGTGCAGGCGATCAAGGCGCCGGAACTGCTTGAGATCTATGGACCGCTGTTCATGTCCTTTCCCGCCACCTCCAATCTCCAATTCCGCCTCAAGGCAGAGGGCGATGCCACGATACTTCGCTTCGTTCACACCGCGATGGGGCTGATTCCGGAGGATGTGTCGGCGAATGTGAGCACAGGGTGGGGCAGCATGCTGGAACATATCCGTGCCGCCGCCGAAGCCCGCAAGTCGGGCCAGCGCTGATCGGATCGCCTAAATGGTCGCGAGCTTGGCTTCGCGGCAAGAATTGAGAACCAACCACACGAAGTACGAGGAGAGAGACATGGATAAGGACAAAGATACCCAGACGAAGATGAAGACGCCCCCGATCGTATCGCCGCAAGAGTGGGAGGCCGCGCGCGAGCAGCTGCTCGTGAAGGAAAAAGAGGTGACGCGGCAGCGCGACGCGCTGGCCGCCGAGCGCCGGCGGATGCCCTGGATGGCCGTCGAGAAGAACTATGAGTTCGACGGACCAAAGGGCAAAGTGAGCCTGCTCGATCTGTTCGAGGGCCGCCGTCAGCTGATCGTCTATCGCGCCTTCTTCGAGCCCGGCGTGTTCGGCTGGCCCGATCATGCCTGCCGCGGGTGCTCTCTCGGTGCTGACCAGGTCTCGCACCTCGCTCACCTGAACGCGCGCGACACGACGCTCGTGTATGCCTCGCGTGCGCCGCAGGCCGACATCGCGCGCCTGAAGACGCGCATGGAGTGGGAGATGCCCTGGTACACCATCACCGACAGCTTCGACAAGGACTTCGGGGTGGACGAATGGCACGGCCACAATGCATTCATCCGCGAGGGCGACCGTGTGTTCCGGACCTACTTCATTAACAATCGCGGCGACGAAGCAATGGGAAGCGTCTGGAACTACCTCGACCTGACTGCGCTCGGGCGCCAGGAGACGTGGGAGGACTCGCCAGAAGGCTATCCCCAGACTCCGCCATACAAGTGGTGGAACTGGCACGACAATTACGCCGCCGGCGCTTCGCCCGATCCCAAGTGGGTCAACGTGGTGGAGAACGCAGGCCGCGAGCTAAACATCAGCTAAGACGGCAATAAAAAACCGAGAGCGGAGAATTCGATGCTCGTAGCAGAAGCCGTAGATCACAAGGGGCACGTGTGAAAACGCCAGAGAGCAGCGCTCCACCACGATCCGTGTGCGCGTGCCGGCAAGGCTCTGGCTCTGCGAGTCCAGCCATCCGTGGGCCTGCTGCGGAGAGCCGACGCGCCGGGCGCGCCCGCGGTACAGCGGCGTGGGCGCTGCCCAGCGTTGCGCTCGCGCTGGTGCCGAAGTGCCCGATGTGCATTGCCGCGTATCTTGCAATCGGCGGCGGCCTTGGCGTATCACTCTCGACCGCAGCGCATTTGCGGACGGCGTTGGTATCGCTATGCTGGGGCGCACTCGCAGTGTTCGCTGTGCGCGTTTTGATGCGGTTCAGGTCGAGGTCCCGGCTCAAGACGCGCAGTACCGCGGCAGTACGGCGGGTGATATTGGGAGTGCGGAGAGAGGCACGGCGTTTCTCCGCGCGCACCGCTGCCGCTTGATTCATCGCTTTCTGTATTCCGTTGCGCGCCGGGCCAGCCGGGTATATAAAGCAGAGGCACTAAGAGCACAATTTGGTCCGATTTCTTCTATGCAGCCGTCCTCTCTGTGACGGCTGGCTGCAAAATCGTGCCTGTGCTTTAGTTTTCCATCAGTTCGCCTGGCGTAGGCACGTCTCCCGGCTTCCCGCCAGGCTGTTTTCCGAGCAAGGGTCCTTCCCCCATTTGTCGACTATCCCCGCCATTCAACTGCTATCTCTTCACGTTCGAGGGAAGGAATCATATGTTTCGCAAGACAATCGGATTTTGTGCAGGACTGTGTCTCTGTATCGGCGGAGTTTGCGGATTCGCAGCCGCCAGGGCACAGGAAACAAGTGCGAAGGTGACTCCGCCGCCCAAGGTTCTCCAGATCGATGTTGAAAACCTGAAGCCCGGCAAATTCGGATCGGCGCATCAGAAGACGGAAAGCGCATTTGTGAAGGCATCGCAGAGCGATAAGTCGGCGGCGCACTACCTGGCCATGCAATCGCTGAGCGGTCCGCCGCGCGCACTGTTCTTCTTTTCCTACGATTCCTTCGCGGCCTACGAAAAGCAGCGCAATACCAACATAAACAGTCCGATTGCGGGACAAATAGACGCCGCTTACGAGGCAGACGGAGAGTTGCTGAACTCCATGGCCACCAACATCTACACGCTACGGGATGATTTGAGCCACACCCCCAGCGTTGCGATTGCGACCATGCGATACATGCAGATCTCTCTCATTCACGTTCGACCGGGACATCAGGCGGAGTGGGAGGAATACCTGAAGATGTTGTCGAGCAACCTGGACAAGATGGGGACCGGGAGACCGATTGCGGTTTACCAGAGCGCGTATGGCTGGGAGAACGGAGGCGTGTGGCTCTTGATCACCCCAATGAAGTCGTTGGACGAGGTGGACAAGGCCGATGCAAACGTTGCGAAGTTCCGCGAGACCATGGGCGAGGACAACACGAAGCACTACCGTGAGCTGGTGGCATCTGCCGTCGAGTCCAGTCAACGGAATCTGTTCGCCTTCGATCCGGAGATGAGCTCTGTGCCGGATACCTGGTTGGCCGCGGATTCCTTCTGGAAGCACAAGTAGACCGCGAACAGTAATCCCAGCGATGCAACGTATATCAATGAGGGCGCCGGCGCGGGCGGCGCCTCTGCGTTTGTCCGCGCCACACGCTATATTTTGAATCGTGTTGGGGATCTGACAGCAGGAGATCTGACACCACGAGATTTGACACCACGAGATTTGACAGCAGAGCCCATCACTGGAAAGCTGCACGGAGCAGACGGAAGCTGTTTCCGGAGACGCGTTCCATTGAAAACCACCAGAATGCTTTACGGTGGCGCGGTCTTTCTCGCCGCGTTCCTCCTTTTTCTCGTCGAGCCGATGGCCGGCAAGCAGCTTCTGCCCACCTTCGGCGGCTCAGCCGCGGTCTGGCTTACCTGCCTCGTCTTCTTTCAGACAGCGTTGCTCGCCGGATATGGCTACGCGCATTGGCTCGCGGCCCGCTCGCAGCAGCGTTGGCAGATGCCGCTCCACATCGCGCTGCTGGTGCTTGCCGCGATTGCCGCTCTGCTATGGGCACTGCGCAGCGCGCAATTCAGCCATGCGGTTTCGCATCCCGTCGGCATGATCTTCCGGCGGCTGCTGCTGTCGATCGGACTGCCATTTCTGCTGTTGGGGTCGACCAGCCCACTGCTGCAGGCCTGGCTCGCGCGGCTGGAGCGGGGCCGCATTCCATACCGGCTCTTTGCATTGTCGAATCTCGCCTCGCTGCTGGCGCTCGTGCTCTATCCAAGCATCGTTGAGCCATACCTGACCCTGCAAGCGCAGCGAATTGCGTGGTGTTGCGGATTCGCGTGTTTTGCGCTGCTCTTCGGAATCCTTGCCTGGGGTGTTCGCCGGACACCTGCTGAGCCACGTGATACGCCCCTGCAGGGTGAGCCGCCGGCATCGTTGCGAAGCAAATGCCTGTGGCTGTTGCTGCCGATGGTGGCAGCCATGCAGTTGAGCGCCGTCACCAGCTATCTCACGGCGAACATCGCCGCCATCCCGCTGTTGTGGATTCTGCCTCTCGGCGCCTATCTCATTACGTTGATCATCGCGTTCGAATACGCGCAGTTTGTCCCGCGTCCGGTGCTCACGCGGCTGCTGGCAGTGATGCTTGCCGGCCTGGCCTACATGCTGGCCAAAGCAGATGCGTGGTTGCCAGCCGGCATCGGGATCGCGTTTTTTCTGATCGAGATGTTCTTTGCCTGTCTCTACTGTCACGTTGAGGCTTATGCCCTGCGTCCGCGCGCAACGAAAGAGCTGACGGTCTTTTACCTGCTGTTTGCTGCGGGCGGTGCCATCGGATCGTTTCTGATCGGCATCGCGTTTCCGCTGATCTTTTCGTCCAACTACGATGTCGCAATCTCGTTCTTCGCAACAGCGCTGGTTGCATTATTGGTAGTGTGGCCGGAGAACTGGGCTCAGCGCGTGCTCTGGTCTGCCGGTGCAGCGATGCTGCTGTATGTGATGATTCTGCTGCACGCAGCCTATCGTCGGGATACGTTGTTCTCTATCCGCAACTTCTACGCGACCTTGCGGGTGAAGCAGGACTACGACAGCAACCAGCACTGGGTGCGGACGCTGAGCAACGGGACCATCCAGCACGGCACCCAGATATTTTCCAGAGACTTGAGCAGGACCCCGACCAGCTACTATGCGGAAGACTCCGGCGTGGGGCTGGCGCTGCGCTATTGCTGCGGCGAACGCGCGCGCAACGTCGGCATCGTCGGGCTGGGCGCGGGCACGATCGCAGCCTACGGCCAGAGGGGAGACCGCATGCGTTTCTATGAAATCAACCCGGCGGTTGAGCCGATAGCGCAGCACTTCTTTACCTATTTGCGCGATTCACAGGCGCAGATCAGTTTCGCAGATGGCGACGCGCGAGCTTCGCTGGAGAATGAAGCGCCGCAACACTTCGATGTGCTGGTGATCGATGCCTTCTCCGGGGATGCTATCCCGCTTCATCTGCTGACCACTCAGGCACTTGAGATCTACAAACGCCACCTTGCGCCCGGCGGCATTCTTGCCTTCCACATCTCCAACCGGCATGTCGATCTGGAGCCGGCGATCGATCTGCTGGCACACGCTGCGGGCATGCAGGCGCGCACGCTACATAGCCTGGCGGACGACCAGCGAGGCGAGTTCAGCGCCACCTGGGTGCTGGTGACAAACAACGGCGCATTCCTCGCGCAGCCTGCGGTTGCGCTGCGCACGCGGCAGACAGAGCAGCGCGCGGGTCTCCGGCTCTGGACCGACGACTACTCCAGCCTGCTGGTGCTGCTTCGCTGACGAGAAAAGGCGCTGCCGAAGCAGCGCCCTCATGAGTAGCAAACGGCCATTATTGATGCGCCCGCGGCTGATCCTGCGCAACGGGTGCATGAACGACAGCCAGGGCCTCCGGGGTCTCCTCTTTCAACTCCGGCAGGGGCGACTCGAGTGCGATCTTTAGCACCTCGTCCATGGTCTCGACGAAATGCAGCTTCATCGCCTTCTTCAGGTTGTCGGGTAGCTCCGCGACATCTTTTTCGTTCTCGCTGGACAGGACGGCTTCAAAGATTCCGGCCCGGTGTGCCGCAAGCAGTTTCTCTTTGAGGCCGCCGATGGGGAGCACTTTACCGCGCAACGTGATCTCGCCCGTCATTGCGAGATCGCGACGCACAGGAATTTTGGTGAGCGCGCTGGCCAGCGCCGTTGCCATCGTAATCCCCGCCGACGGTCCATCCTTGGGGATTGCACCTTCGGGCACATGTACGTGGATGTCGACGTTGCGATAGAAATCGCGCGGCAAGCCAAGCTGATGGGACCGGCTGCGAATGTAGGAAAGCGCAGCCTGCGCCGACTCCTGCATCACGTCGCCTAGCTGACCGGTCAGCGTCAGCTTGCCCTTGCCGTCGAGCACCTGCACCTCGGTGGAAAGGATGCTGCCGCCCACCTCGGTCCAGGCAAGGCCGGTCACCAGGCCGACTTCGTTCTTTTCAT
Organism: Acidobacteriaceae bacterium; assembly: GCA_036378335.1. Taxonomy (GTDB): domain Bacteria; phylum Acidobacteriota; class Terriglobia; order Terriglobales; family Acidobacteriaceae; genus KBS-83. The sequence continues at coordinate 9,189 of DASUWP010000370.1, forward strand.
GCGCCTGCGAGTCGCGGAACTTCACCACGCCGAGGAAGTCAGCGATGTTCTCCTTGGTGATCGCTTCCTTGTGCTTAGCCCCCGACTTTACGACGCGGCGCGCCACCTTACGGCAGATGTTGCCGATCTCGCGTTCCAGGTTGCGGACGCCGGCTTCGCGCGTGTAGCTGCGCACGATCTCGGCCAACGCATCGTCGGAGAAGGAGATGTTCTTATCGCTCAGTCCCGTGCCTTCCAGCTGCTTCTTCACCAGGTACTGCTTCGCGATTTCGATCTTCTCAGCTTCGGTGTACCCGTGGAGCCGCAGAACCTCCATGCGATCCTGCAGCGGGCCGGGGATGGTATGCAGCACGTTCGCGGTGGCGACGAAGAGTACCTGGGAGAGGTCGTACTCCACGTCAAGATAGTGGTCTTGAAAATTCGAGTTCTGCTCCGGGTCGAGAACTTCGAGCAGGGCAGAGGAGGGATCGCCGCGAAAGTCCGAGGCCATCTTGTCCACTTCGTCCAGCATGAAGACGGGATTCTTGGTGCCGGCCTTCTTCATCGACTGGATGATCTGACCGGGCAGCGCGCCGATGTAGGTGCGGCGGTGGCCGCGGATCTCCGCCTCATCGCGCACGCCGCCGAGCGACATGCGGACAAACTTGCGGCCGGTGGCCTTGGCGATCGACATGCCGAGCGAGGTCTTGCCCACGCCCGGCGGCCCGACGAAGCACAGGATGGAACCCTTCGGGTTCTTCACCAGCTGACGCACGGCAAGGAACTCAAGGATGCGTTCCTTGATCTTTTCCAGACCATAGTGATCGGCGTCGAGCACCTTCTCCGCGGTGTCGATGGAGCGGGTCTCCTTCGACTTCTTCTTCCACGGAACGGCCAGCAGCCAATCCAGATAATTGCGCGACACGGTGGACTCGGCGGACATCGGCGGCATGGCCTCGAGCTTCTTCAGCTCCTGCATCGCCTTGTCCATCACGTCCTTGGGCATGCCAGCGGCTTCGATCTTCTTTTTCAGATCATCGAATTCGCTCTTCTCGCCGCGGCCCAGTTCTTTTTGAATCGCCTTGATCTTCTCGTTGAGGTAGTACTCCTTCTGTGCGCGCTCCATCTGCCGCTTCACCCGGCCCTGGATTGACCGGTCCATATTCAGCTTTTCGATCTCCATGTCCAGCAGGTCGGCGATGCGCGCCAGCCGCTCGGTAGGATCAAAGAGGTTGAGGAGCTCCTGCTTCTCTTCGACCGTAAGCTGCAGGTTCGCGGCGATGGTGTCAGCCAGTTTGCCCGGCTCGTCCATGCGCACCGCGGCGACAATGGATTCGTAATTCAGGCTCTGCTGCAGCTTGACGTACTGCTCAAACAGGCCGGTCACCTTCTGCATCAACTGCTCGGTCTGTGGACCGGGAGGGGCGACGCGCGGAATGCGCACGGTGGCCACGAAGAATCCATCCGAGTCGTTCACTTCGGTGGATTTGGCCCGTTCCAATCCCTCAACCAGCACTTTAATGTTTCCATCCGGCATCTTCACGCTCTGGACAATATTGCCGATGGTTCCGACGGAGTAGACGTCATCCGCCTTGGGCTCGTCAATGCTCGCATCGTGCTGCGTCGCAAGAAAAATACGGCGATCGCCATTCAGCGCCTCTTCCAGCGCGCGGACGCTGGACTCGCGTCCCACGATGAACGGCGTCATCATGAAGGGGAAGATCACCATCTCGCGAATGGGCATCATCGGCAACTTGCGGATTTCGCCGCGCTCTTTGCTCTCCCTGGGCTCTTTCGGGTCTTTACTGGTCGCCACTTCTGTCCTTCCGCTCACGATTGCCGGTGAGCATCGGCATCAAAAAACCTGCGTCGAAACGCGGTAAGCGTGACTGCCGGATTCGTGCGGGGTCCGGCGTGTTTCTGTCAGATGTTGCAACGCCTGCGGGAGGCTCACCTTCAGGCGAATTCGTGCAGGGACAACGTATGCTAACCGACAAGCCGTGGTCGTGTATCGATCCCTTATAAAAAGGGTAAACCATCGGGTTCTTCCGTGCGCATTTGGTCCAGAGAAGGCGCTCTAAGTTGTTGCCGTATTTCGACGTGACGAAAGTGCCTCCACCCTTGGATCGAGTTTCGCCCCCAGCCCTCGGCTGAAGACGACAGTACTGTTTACCGGTTATGGTTTGACAACTTTCTCTCCTCTGGACACGCAATGAGGAGGGAACCGGTGGTCCTTTTTCGGAGAGGCACTTGCGAAAGATCTTTGTCCTACCCCTGTTGTTTGCCATCGCGGCAGCCCTGCCGGCGCAGAGCAACTACGCCGCGTTACGCGGCTCCGTTACCGACCCGCAACAACGCGCGATACCGCAGGCTCATGTACGCATCACCTCGACCGTTACCGGCGCAGCGCGCGAAGTGCTGAGCGACGGAGCAGGCCTGTACGATGCGGAGGGTCTGCCGCCCGGTCCCTATCGTGTGGAAGTCACAGGCGCAGGATTCAGCCCAAGAACCGAACTGATCCAGCTCGAAGTCGGACAGCAAATGACGCTCGATCAGCTACTCCAGGTGGGCAAGCAGGCGGAGACAGTCTCGGTCTCTGTCGCTCCAGAAGTACTGAAGATCGCCGATGCCAGCGTGGGCGAGGTGGTGGACAGGCAATCCGTAGAACAACTTCCCCTGAATGGACGTCAGCTCATCGACCTGGTGACGACCGTGCCCGGCGCGCACCAGGGCAGCGGGGCACAACAGGGCAATGCCAATCCGCTGTATTGGCGGCCCGGCCAGTTTTCCGCCATTAGCATCAGCGGTAGCCGGCCCAATGCCAATTACTTTCTTCTGGATGGCGCCACGAACACCGACCCGACCTTCAATACCCAGAATTTCAGTCCTTCACCGGACTCGGTGCAGGAATTTCAGGTGCAAACCGGCAGCTACAGCGCGGAGATGGGCGGCGCGGGCGGAGGCCAGATCAACATCGCGACCCGCTCCGGTACCAGCGCCTTCCACGGCAGCGTCTATGAATTCTTGCGCAATGGAGCCTTCGACGCCCACACTTTCGGCGACATGGGCATGACCAATCACCTGGTGCAGAACAACTACGGCGCGGCGCTGGGTGGTCCTGTCTACGGCAAGCGCACCTTCTTCTTCGTGAACTACGAGGGCTACCGCCATGTGGCCGCAGACGCGATGACCGACACAGTGCCCACTGAGGCCGAGGCCAATGGCGACTTCAGCCAGAGCGGCGTCACCATCTATGACCCGGATACTACGCAGTCGAACCCGAACTTCAACCCCAGCCAGCCGGTAAGTGCAAAGAATCCGCAGAGCATCCGCAGCGCGTTCCCGAACAACATGATTCCCGCCAACCGGATCAATGGTGCAACGGCTTTGATGCTGAAGAACTACATTCCGCGTCCCAACATGATGGACATGGGCTCCGCCATGAGCATGAATGGACAGCCCGGCGTCGTTGGCGCGGGAAACGACGCGAACAACTATCTGGATATCCGCAACGAAGAGCACTACACCGACCAGGGCACGCTGCGCATCGATCGCAACTTCAACGATGGCAGCAACGCCTTCTTCCGTTACAGCGCGCAGGGCGAGCACGGATTCATGCCGGAGAACCTCCCCGGCTTCGGCTACTTCCATGACAACCTGTCGCAGCAGGGCGTGCTCGGCTCGAGCCAGGTGCTCTCGCGATCGCTGCTGAACACCGCGACGCTGGCCATTTCGCGGCTCAGCATGAATCACACCACGCAGAGCGCCAACACGAATGACATCGTAAGCCAGCTCGGCATCCAGGGCATTGGTTTCGGCGGACCTGGCGCATGGGGCGCGCCGTACTTCAGTGTGCAGGGCTACTCGCCCTTCGGCGACAGCTACGCGGCCACGCCGATGCACGCGTGGGATACGGTGATTGAGGGCCGCGACACCTTGAGCTGGCAGAGGGGACGCCACAGCCTCAAATTCGGCGGCACGTATCAGTGGTTCATCTGGCCCATGTGGGGCTTCTTCCAGAACCGCGGCTACTACCAGTTCACCAGCGGTTTCACGACCCAGACATTGACGAATGATGGCACCGGCTCCGCGCTCGCCAGCTTTCTGCTGGGCATGCCCGTCGTGCGGCAGCGACAGGCCGGTGTGCCGCAGATGAATCTTCGCCAGTGGTACGCCGACGGCTTTGCGCAGGACAAATGGCGGGTGACCACGACCACCACGGTCGACATAGGTCTGCGCTATGAGTACATGAGCCCGCTGTGGGACGTCACCTACACCAACAGCAATCTCATCTTCCATGACGGTGTGCCCTCGCCTTTCATTGGCGGACAGAACGGTTATCCGCGAGGATTGATGTATGCCAACCGGGCGAACTTCGCGCCGCGGCTTGGTGTGGCGCAGTCGCTGCCCGACATCGGGCTGGTGCTGCACGCGGCGTATGGCATCTTCTACACACCCGTCGATATGAACACGTGGTGCAACCAGCGCCACAACGTCCCCTATGTTTTTCCTGAGACGGCGCAGAGCGACAACTACACGCCTTCCGCGGCCATTGCCAATTACAACTTCGGCGATCCCGTGCTGGGCAAAACGGTAGTCAGCTTCACATCGCTGGATGTGCATGCTCCGGCGCAGTACATCCAGCAGTGGAGTGCATCGGTAGAGAAGGCCCTGGGCAAAGAGACCACGCTGGAGGTCGGATATATCGGCTCAGGCGGCTTCCATCTGCAGCGCGCGCACCTGATCAACAATGCGCAGCCGGGTCCAGGTGCGATTCAGCCTCGCCGCCGCTTCAAGAGCATGCAGTTCGTGCCGGGAACCGTGCTGCCTCCCACCATAAAGGTCGCCAACCCAAACAATCCGCTCGTCACGCCGGTGAGCACCATCAACCTGCTCGAGAACACGGCCCAAAGCTGGTACGACGCTGGATACGTCAACGTACGACGCCGCTACGCACACGGACTAAGCCTGCTGGCGAACTACACGTTTGCGAAAAGTCTGACGAACGCGCCGGACTTCCGCTCTCCGATGTATGAGTCCGCCATTCCGCAAAACGACGATGACCTGCAGGCAGAGCGGGGGCCGGCATGCGATATTCGCCATCGCTTCTCGCTCAGCGGCGTCTACGATGCGCCGTCATGGAACCACTCGCGCCTCAGCACAGTGCTGACGCAGAACTGGCGATTCTCGACCATCTACCAGGCAGAGAGCGGCTATCCGATGACTATCTCCGTCTTTGGCGACACTGCCAACGCCGGCACGGCCCTGGGCGAGAATCCCATTCGCGCAAACCTTACCGGACAGCAGATCTTTGCTCATGGCACGCGCAATTCGCGGCAGTGGTTCAATCCCGGAGCATTCGCCGCGCCGCCGGCGTATACCTTCGGCAACGTGGGACGCAACTCGGTCTATGGCCCGGGAATGCAGACCTTCGATGCAGCCATTGTGCGCGCGTTCTCGATCACCGAGAGAATGAAATTCGAAACGCGAGGAGAGTTCTTCAACGCGCTGAATCACGTGAACTACGATGTGCCGAATCGTTTCGTGAATACCGCAGGCTTCGGCACTATCACCAACGCGATGTCGCCCGGGCGGCAGATCCAGTTGAGTGCGCGTGTCTCGTTCTAGCGCGCCAATGACGATAAAGGCGCTGCTCTGGGCAGCGCCTTTGTTTTATCCCGGGAATGCTATGGATTAGCCGGCCTTCTCCAGCAGCTGTTCGGAGAAGTCTCGCTTCTCGACCATTTCAGCCGTGATGTCCAGCTCCTTGATCTGCTTCTTGCTGGGCAGGTGGTACATCAGGTCAAGCATCAGCTCTTCGAGGATCATGCGCAGCCCGCGCGCGCCCACCTTGCGATGGAGCGCCTCGCGTGCCACGGCGACGGTCGCGTCGTTGTTGAAGTTCAGCTTCACGCCCTCGTAGTCGAAGAGCTTCTGGTACTGCTTCAGGATGGCATTGCGCGGCTTGGTCAGAATCTCGACCAGTGCCACTTCATCCAGCTCGTCGAGAATGCCGATCACCGGCAGGCGGCCGACAAACTCCGGGATCAGCCCAAACTTGATCAGATCCTGGGGCTCGGCCTGGCGCAGCAGCTCGGTATCGCGTTGTGCCGCGCTCGCGTTCTCCGCCTTGGCCTGCTTCTCCGTCAGCGCCTTGAAGCCGAGCGCCTTCTTGCCCACACGGCGACCGACAACCCGCTCGAGACCAACGAACGCCCCACCGCAGATGAACAGGATGTTGGTCGTGTCCACCGGCGTGAACTCCTGGTGCGGATGCTTGCGGCCCCCCTGCGGAGGCACATTGGCCACGGTACCTTCGAGGATCTTGAGCAGCGCCTGTTGCACGCCCTCGCCGGAGACATCGCGCGTGATCGACGGATTCTCGTCCTTGCGGCCGATCTTGTCGATCTCGTCGATGTAGATGATGCCGGTCTGGGTGCGCGTCACGTCGCCATCGGCCGCCTGCAGCAGCTTGAGGATGATGTTCTCCACATCATCACCGACATAGCCGGCCTCGGTCAGCGTGGTCGCGTCCACGATCGCGAACGGCACATCGAGCATCTTGGCCAGCGTGTGAGCCAGCAGCGTCTTGCCGCTGCCTGTCGGGCCGACCAGCAGGATGTTCGACTTCGACAGCTCGACATCGTTGCCGCGCGTGCGGTTCATCTGCACACGCTTGTAATGGTTGTAGACGGCGACCGCGAGCTTCTTCTTGGTCGTCTCCTGGCCGATGACGTACTCATCCAGAAACGCCTTCACCTCCTGCGGCTTGGGCAGGTGGGCAGGCGCGGCGCCGGGCTGGGTTTCCGTCCGGTCGTCGTCCAGAATGGAGTTGCACACCGCGACGCACTCGTCGCAGATGTACGCACGCGGATAGTCGCTGGGGGAAGAGATCAGTTTAGCTACAGCGTCCTGCGATTTATGGCAGAACGAACAGCGGAGTGTCTCGTCGGAACCCGTGCGCGTTTTCATGGAATCTGCTCCTTCTCGCCAAGGTCCTTGTCGCCCGCTTAGCTGCGCGGACGATCGATGATCTCGTCGATGATGCCGTATTCCTTCGCCTGTGGGGAGTTCATAATGAAGTCCCGCTCGACGTCCCGCTCAATACGTTCGAGCGATTGACCGGTATGCTTGGACATCAGGTTATTAGTAATCTCGCGGATCCTGAGGATTTCGCGAGCGTGAATGTCAATATCCGTTGCCTGGCCCGAAAGTCCGCCCATCGACGGTTGGTGAATAAGGATACGCGAGTTCGGCAAGGCGAAGCGCTTGCCTGCCGTGCCGGACATCAGCAGAAAGGCTCCCATGGACGCCGCCTGCCCGATACAGTACGTCACCACATCGTTCTTGATGAACTGCATGGTGTCATAGATGGCCAGACCGGCGGTGATGGAGCCGCCCGGCGAGTTGATGTAAAGCTGCAGGTCCTTCTCCGGGTCCTCGCCGGAAAGAAAAAGCATTTGCGCGATCACCAGGTTGGCGATCTGGTCGTCGATCGGTGTTCCCAGAAAAATGATGTTGTCACGCAGCAGACGGCTGTAAATGTCGTAGGCGCGTTCGCCCCGGCTCGTCTGCTCAATAACCATCGGTACAAGTGCCATGCTCTTCTCTATGCTCCTCGCCCGCCGATGCTTGCTCCGGCTGGCTGGTTCTCCTGCTTCCCCTCAACAGAACTACAACTAAAGTCGCGCGTACAAGAGCTTCGCGGTCTTGTCCCGTCGAATTTGTTCCCGGATTCTAGCGATCGACCCATCCTGCGTCAATCGCACGGTCAGGGCATCCAGTGGTTCGCGTAACTGCAACGAGAGCAACTCCAATTCCTGCTGGACCTCCTCCTCCGATACGCCGATGTTTTCCGCGTCCGCGATGCGGTCGAGGATGAGCAGCGACTTCACTTCGCTGGTGGCCGAGTCGCGCTGCGCCGCACGAAGGCGCGCGAAATCCAGCCGTTTCATGTCCTCTTCGCGCATGCCCTGAGACGCAAGCGCGCGCAGGCCGCGGTCCAGCCGCGTATCGATCTGCTGCTGAATCATCGATTCCGGCACCGGGAGCTGGAAGCGCTCGCTCAGCGCGGTCAGCAGCCGGTCGCGTGTCTCGGCCTCTGTACGGCGGTCCTTTTCCGCCTGCAGATTCTCGCGGAAGCGGTTGATGAAGTCCTCGTAGCTTGAATAATCTCCAAGCTCTTTTGCGAAGTCGTCGTTTAACTCTGGCTGCAACTTCCGCTTGATGCCCTTGACGGTAACGTCGTACGCAACCGTCTTGCCGGCCAGGCGTTTCTCACCGAAATCCTCGGGATAGCTCATTTCGAACTTCAGTTCCTGTCCGACGGTGGCGCCGCGCAGCGCCTCGGTGAATGCAGGGAGAGTATTCGATCCGCCAACTTCCAGGATTACGTCTTCCCCGGTGAGTGGCGCGGCTTCGCCTTCCGGCTGCTGGACGCTGCCGGTAAAGGTGATCTGTGCCCAGTCGCCATCGGCCAGGGGACGCTCCTCTTCGACCGGCTCCATCGTGGAGCGCGAGTCGCGCACGCGCTCGACCTCGGCTGCAAACTCCTCGTCGGTAAACGCCGCGCTGGGCTTTTCCACCTTCACATCCTGGTAGCCCTCGACGGAAAACTCCGGCATGACTTCAAAGCTGGCCTTGAACCAGAGCGGCTGACCGTCTTCCATTTTCATGTCGACGACCTGCGGCTGCGAGACGAGCTTGTAGTTGCCCTCGGTAATGGAGCGCTGGAAATGCTGCGGCATCACCGCCTCGAGCACCTCCTGGCGGATGCCCTCGGCAAAACGAGCGCGGATCAGCGACTCCGGAACCTTGCCGGCGCGGAAGCCGGGGATACGCGCCTGCTTCTGATAGCGTTTCACCGCCGAACGCATGGCGCGGGAGACTTCATCCTCCGGAATCGTCACTTCGACCGTGCGGGTGACCTCAGGATTGAAGGTGGGCCCATGCTGGTGCGTGTGATCGTGTTCACCGTGTTCGTGCTCGGCGTCCGCTTCAGGCTGCACTGCGGAGGTGTTCTCGGGGGTGGTCGGGGTCTCGACTGTGTCTGTTGTGCTCAAGTGTGCCTTCCGTGAATGTCTGCGCCTGCAATCTGATAGGACGGGGAGCCTGGTGGACGCAATTGCGTGTCAGGCGAGCTGTAGGCAGGCGCCTGATTCAATGGTAAGAGGCTTTCGAGAGGGGGTCAAACCGCGCGGTATGCGCGCCAGTGACGGTAACGTATTGCTAGAAAGGTATTGCTACATAGCCGGACGAAATGCTCGGTTCTGACCGGCAGCGCTTTCCGATGCTAGCGGTGCGCGCACATGAGCAAGGAACCGTGGGTCGGCGGCGCCGCAGGCCAGGAAATTTGCGCGGGCGGCTGTCAGGCTCAGTGCGCCATTCGGTCCGCCACGGACCACATCCGCATCCGACTCATCCTGTCCATCGTCCAGCCACCAGCAGACTGGGCACAGGTCGAAAACCCCCGGAGCGGTGAGCGTCCGGCTACCACAGCACAGGCAACGCACGTTAGCGGTCTGCATACACGTTTAAGACGACACAGATGTAACAGAGTTGCAGAAAATTGCCGTGAAGATTCCGTGACCTCAGTCACCAACGAGCGCGCGCGATTCCAAAATGGAAAGGCGCCGCAAGCTGGGAAGCTGCGGCGCCCTCTCCACGGCTATTTCACTTTGCGACAGGAGGCGTAAACAGCTCCAGCTTTACCTTCCAGGTCACGGACGCGCCCGGCTTGAGGGTCACCATGCCGGTATCCATTCCGTGCCACTCTTTGGCGAATGGATCGCCGAAGTTGAACTGCTCTTCGATGGCCACGAAGTTCTTTCCCGGATCGGTCGGCGCATAGACCTGCACCGTCTTGATCTCCGGCGACTCGCCCAGTACGTGGATGCCGTAGTTGGAAGCGGGATCGGTCAGCCGCACATCGACAGCGCCGTCGGTGCGAGTGAGTTTCGAAAAGTTGTCGTCGAGAAAGTCGCCATCCAGCGGCTTGCCATCCGGAGCGTTGAAGTCATATTTCGTGCCCTTGACCGGCTTCAGCTTGCCGGTGGGGAAGACGTCGTCGTAGTTGTTGACGAGCGCCAGCATCGCTCCTGGCACATGCAGCCGCGCCTGCGTGCGGTCGCCGCTGGGGATGGCGAAGTACGGATGCCACCCGATCGCCATCGGTTCGTCCTGATCGCCGACGTTCTTCGCCGTGATGGTCGCGGTCACGTCTTTGCCGGCAAGCTCGATCGTGAAATCCAGATCGGTTTTGGAAAGCCAGTGGCCGCCGAAGTCGCCGGCGTGAATGGTGCCTGTCACTGTCTGGCCATCGGCCGAATCGGCGACCTTCACATCATCCGTTTTTGAAGTCAGGATCAGTCCGTGGATCGAGTGCAACTCCGCACCTGGCTTTTTGCCGGAGAAATTCGCCGGCAGGGTCAGGGTTTTGCCGTGCCACGAGGTGGTGATGCTTTGCTTGTCATCGGAAAGCTTGCCGCGAATGCGATTCGGATAGGGCACCAGGAAGGCACCACCAAAAGCGAAGGACGCGTTGCCATTCTTGTCGGCCGGGTCTGAGCCGCTCAGCTTCGTCTGCACATCGCTGAGCGGAGGCGCGAAGAAGACATTCGTTGTGCCCTTGCCGGGAAGGTTCGCGGTGATCTGCAGCAGGTTCATGCCGCGCCCGGGAATCACAGTCGCAGAGAGGAACTCCGGCGCGGCGCCGTTTGGCGTGGCCTTGCGCTGGAGCGTGACGACATCTTCACCGTTGATCTGCGGGGCTGCCGCGGGCACATTCTTCGGATTGACCGATTCAGGTGGCGCAGCGGACTTGCAGCCGGCGGCAAGCAGCAGCGTGGCAGCCAGCAACAGGGCGGGCGACGCGAATCTTCTGTTCACAACAGGTCGAGCGGAAACGGGCATGGATTCTTTCCTCGAGTGGGGAAGCGTTTGCATCGCAACGGCCAGGCCGCCGGAAGCGCACCCATTCTACGCCGGAGTGCTTCAACACCGAGGCAGAGCGCTCGCGAACCCGGCCAGCCACTCCTTCTGCTCCGGCGTGTCCGGCACCTGGAGGCCGCGCCCATTCGAGATGAGGCGGAAGGCGTGCTCCGGTGAAATGCCTTCCACGCAGAGAACCGCTGCAAGCAACAGCGAGGAGCGCCCGATACATGCGCGGCAGTGCGCGCCGATGTTCTTGCCGTGCCGGCGTTCGGTAGCCAGCTCCTCGGCCAGAGTATGCAACCCGCGATAGGAGTCGGGGACACTTCGATCAGGAATCGGGAACGAGCGAAACTCGATTCCCACCCGCTCGCAAAGCACCCGCTCGCGCGCCAGCCCAAGCTCCGTCACTTCCGTCGGGGTCAGCAGGGAAATGAGGATGTCGATGCCGTCACTACGAATCGCCGCCAGGTCGTCCAGCAGCCAGTCGTTGGCCCGTGGACGCGGCACGATGGCGAGGCGCCCGTTGGCCCCTGGATTCACCCAGAAGACTGTCATGCTACGTTCATCCTCGGTAAAAAGCCTCGGCTACGGGCTGCAACCCGCGTCGAGGGAATACATGAAAGACTTTCCAACTCTGCGGATGTCACCCATTCGCAGCGCTTTAGCGAATCTCGGGGTCTCTTTTCCGGCCGCCTTTTATAACAACGCGGGGCCCGGCGCAGAGTTTCATGGCAAGACCCCCGGTATGACCCGCTGCACAATCCAACGTCTCATTTCTCGCTTGCGCCCCGCCGGGGCTGCCGACAATCCCCGCAGAACCGTGGCGGAAGCGCTGGGAAAATCCCTAAACTATCTTTGACGGCCACAGCGTGACAATTGCGTTGCCCGCCTGACAACTACCTATCCATGCCGCCTGAGCCACCCACTGCATTTGAAGCACTCAACCAGCGCATTATCGAGTGCGAGCGCTGCCCGCGCCTGCGTTCCTATTGCGCGGACATTGCCCTCAAGCGACGGCGCGCCTATCGCGATGAGACATATTGGGGCCGCCCCGTTCCCGGCTTTGGCGACCCCGCGGCGCGCGTCCTTATCCTGGGTCTGGCGCCGGGCGCGCATGGATCCAACCGTACGGGCCGCCCGTTCACCGGCGACGGCTCGGGTGATTTCCTCTATCCCGTGCTCCACGAGGCAGGATTCGCGTCGCAGCCCGGCGCACGCAGTCGCGACGATGGCATGCAGTTGCGCGATGTCATGATCACCTCCGTCGGCCGATGCGCGCCGCCTGACAACAAACCAGCGCCCGCCGAGCTGGCAAATTGCGCAAGCTGGCTTGACGAAGAGATCGCGCTGCTCACGCGTCTGCGTGTCGTGGTGTCGCTCGGTCACATCGCATGGAACGGCTATCTTGCCCACCTGCGGCGCAAGGGCCATGCAGTGAAAATGAGCGACTATCCTTTTCGTCACCGCGTTGAGTACGAGATGCCTGACGGTATCACGCTTCTCGGCAGCTATCATCCTTCGCTGCAGAACACGAACACCGGCCGGTTGACCCGAGAGATGTTTCTGGATGTCTTCGCCCGCGCACGCCAACTCGCCTCGCAACGCCGGCCCGCCGGCAAGAGAATTGTGCGCGTATGATTGTCGCGCTCTGGCTCGCGCCGCTGTTGCTGGCTATCGCCGCATTCCCGCGCTGGCCGCATAGCCGGCAATGGGGCTACCTGCCATCGGCCGGTCTGCTGCTGGTGACCTTGCTCGCGTTGTGGATGCACCTCAATTACATGATCTGAGTAGCCCTTCTCAGGGCCGCGGTCCGGCCACCGTTTGCCAGTGCAGCCCACTGCAGAAGAAGAGCCGTGCGGGTTGGTTGTCCGGCCGTGAGATCAGTAGCATTCCTTCCGTGGTGCACGTCTCACCCGCTCGTATCGGGGACTCGGTCGATGCAACGGATCCCTGGCCCAGCTCCAGTGGGCCGCCGAGCTGCGCGCTCTTTGCGTGCACATCTCCATCGACGCGAACGTCGCCGATCAGCCGTGATTCTCCCAAAACGCCGGGCGGGATCTCAGCGCTGCCGTGGTAGCAGAATTCATGTGCGCTGATCTTGCCCTCGCTCACCCGAGAGAAGGCATTGCGCAGCACGACGTTGCTGGTGCCGCCGTGCGGGCCCGGCACGGCATTGACGGCGCATTCTGATCCTGCCCCCTTCGTGATCCCTTCCTCGTAATTGCCTTCGATATAAAAGCCGAAGCCATATCCCAGTTCTACTTCTGATCGATAGCCTGCCGCGCCGTTCACTGTGAAGTAGTTGCGAACGACGTGAATGTCATAGACGTTTCCGGTATCCACTCCGGCGGCGATGGCGACTCCGCTTGACTCAAAGTAATTTCCCTCGACGAGCGTGTGCGCATCCCAGCCGAGAAAAATATCGCCCTTGTGATTCCCCTCGAGCACATTGTCCCGATACACATTCCCGAGCGCCCGCGATGCCGGCACATGGCCGTCGTAGCTGTAGACGCCCCAGTCGTTGCCGGATATCTGGTTGTCCTCTACGTGCACAGCATTGGGCGCAAAGTGCGGTACCGTCACCATGTCAATGCCGTGCTGATTCCCCGCGATCACGTTCATCGCGATCTGCACGCTGTTCGCGCCGCTCAGCTTGATCCCGTTGCCGTGTGCGAAGTCGTCGATGCGCATGCCGCGGATCACAAAGCTGTTGCCAGGCCGCAGATGAATTCCGTTTTGCGCCGCAGGGCTGCCCACCAGCGCGCAGCCGCCTTCGCCGTCGATGCCCAGATCAAGTCCGCCGACGGCCGCCGGGTCGATCAGAATAGCGTCACCATCTCCCGTGTAGTGCAGGACCGCGCCGGCGTCGCACACCAGATGCTGCCCTGGCCGCGTGAGCTTGATAGTGGTCGAGAAATCATAGCTGCCCGCGGGAATCCGCACCGTGCCGCCGGTCGGGGGCATCGTTCGAATGGCTGCATTCACCTTCGCGCCAATGTCCGCGCCGGGCAGCCCT
>DASUWP010000371.1:0-17164 GCA_036378335.1 Acidobacteriaceae bacterium
GCGCACTTCAATCGCAGGCCATTGTAACCAGCACGGGCCACTCCAGAAAATCGTTTGCTTCCAGCGCTGTCGCTAACTGCCCCGCCCCACGGCCGCTCTCCTCGGGCGACAGCAGCCGACAAACCTTGTCAAGCCCCCGCAACCGATAAGTACAAGCAAACAAAGAAGATAATCGTTGCACATTAATTACCCCCAACCCGGTACACTGGATATAGCAATCAAAATCCGGACCTCCCCCGCACACCTTCGTCCGACCGATAAGCGACAAAGGGAACAGCTGGCGCCTAACACGTTGATTCCAAAGATTTTGACGATAAAATCTTTGGAATCAATATTTTGGGTCAGCGTATGTCTGTAAGCTGCTGATTCCAAAGATTCGAGCCCAGAAGGGGGGAGGGGGGTACCCCCACCCGCTAGCATGGACCCATGAAGGCCTACACCGAATACCTCACGTTCAACACCCGCGAGCAGTACGAGATGGTTCACATCACCCCGCAGGTCGAGGCCATCGTCCGCAAATCCGGCATCGACGACGGCCTCTGCTTCGTCTCGCCCATGCACATCACCGCGGCCATCTATGTCAATGACAACGAAAGCGGCCTCATCCACGACATCGGCGAGTGGCTGGAGAAGCTCGCGCCCGCCAGGGCCGATTACCGCCACCATCAGACCGGCGAGGATAACGCCGATGCCCACCTCAAAGCGCTCCTCCTGCATCACGAGACCACGCTGCCTGTCACCGGCGGCCACCTTGACCTCGGCACCTGGCAGCGCATCTTCTATGCCGAATTCGATGGCCGGCGGACCAAACGGGTCATCGTCAAGGTTCTGGGAGTCGGCGCAGGTTCAGAAAAGTAACGCCCCGGAAAAGTAACTGTTGCCGAGCGGTTTCGTCGGGAATGCGACGAATGGGCATAAAGTTGCCTGCGCTGCTGCCGATAAATGGTCCAGTAAGAAGTTCAGCAAAAAACGGTTCCCTTCACCAAGTGCCCAAGGGCATACGTGATCCAGGAGCCTCCTCACTTCAGGACCAACAGGAGCCGACCGCTATGTCGATGGGTGTATTGAATAACATCGCTGCAACCTATGCTGCGAACAACCTGAGCAACACACAGTCCAGCCTGCAGAACGTGCTCACGCAGCTCTCTTCCGGTTCGCGCATCAACTCCGGCGCGGACGATGCCGCGGGCCTTTCGCTGGCCGATGGCCTGCAAGCCAACCAGTCCGCGCTCACCCAGTCCGCCAGCAACGTTAGCCTGGGCGTGGGCCTGCTGCAGACCGCTGATGGCGCGCTCTCCCAGGTCAACAACCTGCTCAACCGCGCAGTCACACTCGCCACTGAAGCCGGCAACGGCACACTGAACACCGCGCAGTCCGGAGCGGCCAACCAGGAGTATCAGTCGATCCTGGCCGAGATCAACAACATTGGGTCTGCCACCACCTATAACGGCCAGGCCGTCTTCGGCACCGCCACGACACCGGCAAGCTTCTCCATCTACACCAGCGATGGCACAGCTACCGGCACTTCAACCGACACGCTCAGCATTGCCGCACTCTCCAGCGCAAAGGTGGGCGATTCCGGGGGCACCATTGCCTCTGGCGCCGGAAACGCCATCACCTACACGGTTGGCACCAGCACCGATCTGAGCACCACAAGCCTCACCGGCGCCACCACTGCACTCGCCACCGCAAACGCACAGGCGGCGCTCACCGCCATCACCGCCGCTATCAGCGGCGTGGCCGGACAACGCGGCTACCTCGGCTCGCAGATCAACACGCTGAACTCGATCGCCAGCGTCGAGACCACGCAGAGCGAGAACCTCGCATCGGCCTCCAACTCCATCATGGCCACCGACTACACGAAGGCCACGTCGGAGCTGTCGAAGTATCAGATCCTGACCCAGACCGGCATCAGCGCTCTGGCGCAGGCCAACAGCACGCAGCAGGCCGTCACCAAGTTGCTCCAGTAGTTCGTCGTCTCTTCGGCCGGCGCGTGGAGCATGACGCCGCTGCGCGCCCGCCGAAGCGATCTCCATCCATCTCCATCCCCCTACTTCTGCGGGTGGTCGATTTCGGGCAAGCCACTCGCATTTTTTTCCGCGTTAATCTGCATCATTCAGGGAGCGCAGCGTGGGAACTATCGGTCTCAGCTTCGGCTCGCCCAGCAGCGGGCAGGGCATCGACGTCGCGAGCACGGTCACCCAGATGGTCGCGCAGTTGCAAGGCGCCGAAAAGCCCTACAAAAATCAGTTGACCACGCTGCAGTCGCAGGACACAGTCATCTCCAACCTCGGCAGCCTGCTGTCCACACTCTCCAGCGATATCACCGCGCTCACCGATCCGCTCGGCGTTCTCTCCGGGAAGCTAGGTTCCAGCTCGGACACCAACACGCTCACGCTGCTCTCCGCCAGCACCACGGCGACCGCCGGCAGCCACACCGTCACCGTCCAGCAACTCGCTCAGACGTCAACCGAAGCCTCCAGCGCCGTCGCCGCAAACCACACTCTCAGCGGCTCGTTCAGTTTCCACATCGGCAGCGGGAGCTCGCAAACCGTCTCCGTCGATCCCGCAAACAACACGATCGCCGGCCTCGCTGCCACCATCAACCAGGCCGGCCTCGGCATCACCGCCAGTGTCGTCACCGACAGCAGCGGCTCGCGGCTCTCCCTCATCAGCCAGACCAGCGGAGCAGCCGGCCAGATCAACATCGATGGCAATTCGCTCAGCGGCTCCGCCAGCGGCACCGT
This sequence comes from Acidobacteriaceae bacterium, assembly GCA_036378335.1. Lineage (GTDB taxonomy): Bacteria > Acidobacteriota > Terriglobia > Terriglobales > Acidobacteriaceae > KBS-83. The sequence continues at coordinate 2,748 of DASUWP010000371.1, forward strand.
ATCGCTCATTGCCGGGCAGCCCGGCCAGGATGCCCAGTTCACCGTCGATGGTATCCAGACCAGCAGCGCCAGCAACACCGTCACTGGTGCAATCTCCGGTGTCACCATGCAGTTGCTCGGGGTCTCTTCCTCTCCCACGACTCCGGTTCAGGTCCAGATCGATAATGATACCGCATCGGTTACCAGTTCACTCTCGACCCTGGTCAAGGACTACAACGCGGTCGTCTCCGCGCTCTCCGCCCAGGAGGGCAAGGACGCAAGCGGCAATGCTGAGCCTCTCTTCGGTTCGCCCATCATCTCGCAGTTGCAGCAGACACTCTCCGGCGCGCTCACCACGCCCTCCGGCACCTCGCTCACCTCTCCCACGCAGATCGGCCTTTCGCTCAATGCCAGCGGCACGCTGTCGCTCGACACCGACCAGCTCACCACAGCACTCAACGACAACTTCACCGGTGTGCAGACACTCTTTCAAAACACCAGCAGCTTCGGCCTGAACCTGGAGCAGGCCGTCAACAACGCGGGTACCGGCTCGACCAGCAGCATTCTCAGCCAGGCGCAGAAGGCGAACAGCACTGCGGAATCCAGCCTCAACAGCACCATCAGCACCATGGATGCACGCATCGCCACGCAGCAGACCAATCTCACCGCCGAATTAAACGCGGCCAACCAGACGCTGCAGGAAATTCCCATGCAGCTCAACATGGTCAACGAAATCTACTCCGCCATCACTGGCTATAACCAGAAGGGATCGTGACCGCGATGCGCCACTACCATCAAGCAGCGATCGAAAGCGCCAACGGCGTGCAACTCATCGTGGCCCTCTACGACGGCATGCAGCGTTTTCTCACCCAGGCCGCGGTAGCCTGTGAGATCGGCGACGAGGCCGCGCGGCGCGAGGCTGCGCGCCGCGCTCTCAACATTGTCATTCACCTGCAGGCGACTCTTCGCATGGACGTCGGCGGAGCCTCCGCCGATCGCCTCAGCGACTTTTACGCGGCTGTCTTCGCCGACATCCTCCGCGCTTCCGCAGCCGCATCGCGTCAGCTCTTTCTGGATACAGCGCGCGAAGTCCACAACGTTCGGGAAGCATGGAAAGTCGCCGCTCAGGACCCCACTGCACTCGCCATGATGCCGCTCGATCTGCAGACCAGGCAGGAGCAGCTCTCGAAGACCGTAGCCATCCGGCCATCGGCGAAAGACGACGCAAAGGCGCCAGCCTGGATCGCTTGATCCATTCTTGAATGGTTTCGAGCGAAGCCGGGTGCCCCACATCTCGCAGAGATGTGGGATTAAAGCTGAGTCACCCACTGCACCAAACGTGAGCGACCAAAGGAAGCCAACCGAGCGGAATGCGCCGCAGGCGCGGTTGCCCGGGACGGCGAGTCTCTAGTCCCCGGCGACGGCCAGCTCTTCTTCGAGCAACTGCTTCTCGTACAGGCCCGCATAGAAGTGCCCCAGCGACAGCAACTCCTCATGCGTGCCCAACTCCGCAATGCGGCCGTTCACCAGCACCGCGATCCGGTCGGCATGCCGCACCGTCGAGATGCGATGCGAGATGAAGATCGTCGTGCGGTCCCGCATCACCTCACGCAACTGCCGCAGGATCGTCTCCTCCGTGTAGGTGTCCACGCTGGCCAGCGCGTCATCCAGGATCAGGATCGCCGGATCGCGCACCACGGCGCGCGCAATCGCCGTGCGCTGCTTCTGCCCGCCAGAGAGCGTGATCCCGCGCTCGCCCACCGCAGTGTCCAGCCCGTGCGGGAAGTCTTCGAACTCGCGCCGGATGTGCGCCGCCTCCGCCGCCGCCAGCACGTCTTCGCGGGAAGCCTGCGGCGCCCCGAAAGCGATGTTCTCGCGAATCGATTCGCTGAACAGGAACGTCTCCTGGGGTACGAACCCAATATTCGCGCGCAGCGTGGCCAGCGGATACGCGCGCACCGGTCGGTCATCAATCAGCACCGTGCCCGGTTCAGCGTCGTACAAGCGGGCGATCAGCCCCACCAGCGTCGACTTGCCCGAGCCGGTCGGCCCCACCAGCGCCAGGCTCGTCCCGGCCGGTATCTCCAGATTGATTTCGTGCAGCACCTCGACCGGCTTGCCGTCGGTATCCGTGTACGCGAAGTTCAGATGACGAAATTCAATCTTGCCCTTCAGCCGTGTCTCGGGCCTTAACGTCGTATCTGCCGCCGCATCGTCGATGGTGGGCTTTTCCGTCATCAGCTCGTGAATGCGGATCACCGAAGCCGTGCCGCGCTGCACCAGGTTCACCACATATCCCAGCGCGATAATCGGCCAGATCAGCATCAACATGTAGGTGTTGAACCCCACGAACTGGCCCACCGTGATTCGGTGCGACAGCACCTCATGCCCGCCTACCAGCAGCGTCACCGCCAGCGACAGCCCCAGGATGAATTCGAGCGTCGGCCACAGCATGCCCATCAACTGCACCAGGCGCAGCCCGCGCCGCACGTTTTCCCGGTTTGCCGTTTCGAAGGAGGCAATCTGTGCCTCCTCCTGCGCAAAGGCCCGCACCAGCCGCGCGCCGGAGAAGTTCTCCTGTGCCTGCGCGGAAATCTCCGAGAACATCGCCTGGATGCGTTCAAACCGCTCCTGAATCTTGCGCCCTAGCGTCTGCACCAGCACGCTCGCCAGCGGCAGCGGCACCAGTGCCACCAGCGTCAGGAAGGGGCTGATGCGCAGCAGGAAGAAGACAGCCCCAATCGTGAAGAGCACAGTGTTCGCGCTGTACATGATCGCCGGACCCAGCAGTTGGCGCACTGCGTTCAGGTCGTTGGTCATGCGCGCCATGATGTCGCCGGTACGATGCTCGGCGTAATAGCCGGCCGACTGTTTTTCCAATTGCCGGAACAGATCGTTGCGCAGGTCGAACTCGATATCGCGCGAAATCCCGATCAGGATCCAGCGCGTCAGAAACAAGAAGATGCCCTTGGTCAGCGACACCAGCACAATCAATCCTGCGTAGTACAGGATTTTCTGCCGCGTCACGCCATGGTTCAGGGCGTCCACCGCCGCGCGCAGTACTTGGGGAAGCAGGATCCAGATCGCGTTCGACAGCACCACCGAAACGCCGCCCCAGAATAAGGCGCGGCGGTACCGCTTCAGATAGGGAACCAGCGGTTTCAGATCAGCAAGCATTGGCTATCTCACTCCCACTCATCGGCTGTCCTGTTTTTGGGATGCCTGCTGCTGAGTCGCTTCAACGTACTGCGCTACCCCGTCGCCGAACGACCAGTCCGCCGTCTCGTTCTCATGCAGCACAATCAGCAGGTCCTCGGGCCGGACCAGCCCGGTCGCGCTCATCCGCCGGGCAATCTCGCGATAGAGCGCCTGCTTCTTCTCCGTCGGCCTGCCGCGCCGCAGCGTGATTTCCACAAATACCGGATGCTCGCTTCGCGCCACCCCCAGATATCCGGGATCGGCGATCAAATCGCCAGCGGCATGCTCGTGAATCGCAACAAAGCGGTCATTCTCCGGGATCTGAATTGCGGTCCGCAGCGCTTCATAGACTGCGTCGGCCAATTGGCGCTTCTGCTCGCGTGTGCGTCCAGCTTCCAGGGAGAGGGTGATGAGGGGCAAACTTCCTCCAAACAGGATCGACCGGTAGGTCAATCGGGGCTGATCCGGCAGTCCAAATGCTGAAAATGTTCTTGCGTCACGCCTGCAGTTTCAGCATAACTCTCTGAGACAAACGGAGTTCCTGCATCGGCGGGCGGCCAGAGACTGGAAAAAGGGTAGAATGACATTTCGATTACAAAACGCTGGGAGTTTGGCCTCATCTTGGCGCCTGCGGTCGTAGCCTCCCCGCCTGCGCTCTTACGCCGCTTATGTCCGACTCGATTCAGGAACGTGTCCTCAAGATCATTGCCAACACCCGGCGCATTCCACTGGAGTCCGTGCGCCCCAACAGCACCTTCGAGGAATTGGGCATCGACTCGCTCGACCGCCTGAACATCCTCTTTGATCTCGAAAGCGAGTTCGACATCGAAATTGATGATGAAGAGGCCAAGAAGGTTCAAAACATACCGGAGATGATCGCCGGCATCACCCACCTGGTCGAGGCCAAAGCCAAGGCCTCCCCGGAAAGCTGACGTGCCGCGCGTCGTCATCACCGGAATCGGTGTCATCAGCGCGATCGGGCTTACTCGAGACGCCTTCTGGCGCTCGCTTACGGCCGGCATCTGCGGCATCCACACCATCCACTCTGAGGATTTCGATCAGCTCCGCTTCAAGCACGCTGCCGATGTCGAGGGCTTCGTCCCTGAAGATCACCTGCCGGCCAAAGACCTCAGTCTCATGGACCGCTTTGCGCAGTTCGCCGTTGTCGCGGCCAAGGAAGCCATGGCCCAGTCCGGCCTTGAACTGACGCCCGCCATGCGTGAGGACGGCGCCGTCGTCACCGGCTCCTGCGTCGGCGGCCGCTCCGCCGAAGAAGTCGGCTATCGCGAGCTCTACATCCACGGCCGCAACCGGGTGCACCCGCTTACCATCCCGCTGGGCATGGCCAACGCCGGAGCCAGCCACATCTCCATGCAATTCGGCATCCAGGGCCCGTCGTACACCATCTCCACTGCCTGCTCTTCCTCCGCGCACTCCATCGGCCAGGCCTTCCAGATGGTCCGCTCCGGCGCTGCCCCCATGGCCATCGCCGGCGGCAGCGAGGCCCCGCTCTACTTCGGCAATCTCAAGGCCTGGGAGGCGATGCGCGTCATCAGCAAGGACACCTGCCGTCCCTTCTCCGCCGACCGCAGCGGCCTGGTGCTGGGCGAAGGTGCCGCCATGCTCGTGCTGGAGCCGTTGGAAACCGCACTCGCCCGGGGAGCGAAGCCCATCGCGGAGATTGTCGGCTTCGGCATGTCCGCCGATGCCTGCCACATCACCCAGCCCTCGGCCGAAGGCCCTGCCCGCGCCATGCGCATGGCCCTGCGCGATGCCGGCCTCGCCCCGGAGCAGGTCGGCTACATCAATGCCCACGGCACCGCAACCGAGGTGAACGACCGCACCGAAACTGCCGCCATCCGCCTCGTCTTCGGCCCCCATGCCGACAAGCTCGCCGTCAGCTCCACCAAATCCATGCACGCCCACACACTGGGCGCCGCCGGAGCTATCGAGGCCGCAGCCTCCGCCCTCGCCCTCGCCAACGACGTCATTCCCCCGACCGTGAACTACACAACACAGGACCCCGCCTGCGACCTCGATGTCGTCCCCAACACTGCCCGGCCGCAGCAGGTAGAAGCCTGCCTCTCCAACTCCTTTGCCTTCGGCGGCTTGAACGCCGTGCTCGCGTTCCGCAAGTTCGCCTGAGTCCTGCTCCGAACGCGAGCGGCTGGGAAAACGGCGTGTACTTACCGGATCTCTAATCGCGGATTATTTTCGATGGTCATAAAGTGCCATGCACGGCCCTGCTGGATATTCGCAAGTCGCTGAGGATTTCGCCCGGCGACGAAGGCGCGTCGTGGAGCGGATAAGACGACTACATCTCTCGGTCGCACGTTTTGATCTCTCCGGCCGTTTCGCCTTTGTTCAGAGGGCAAAGCAACCGGCGAATTTTTCCAGAATCCCTCTTGACAATCCGAGATAGGTTAGTGCTAACTTACCGTTAATGGACGCTTACCTACAGATCGGATTGGACGCACTCGCCGATTCGACGCGCATGGCGATCTTTCAGAAACTATCTGCCGGGCCGCTTCCAGTGAATGAGTTGGCGCGCGCGCTGCCGGTAACCCGGCCGGCAGTATCCCAGCACCTGAAGGTGTTGCGGAAGGCGGGGCTAGTGATGGATCACAAATCGGGAACTCGGCGGCTCTATCAACTCGATCCGAAGGGAGTCGCCCGGCTACGCACCCATTTTGACCAGATGTGGACGAAGGCGCTCGGTGCCTTTCAGGAAGCCGCTGAGAAACCGCCGATGGGAGAGAAACATGTCAAACGCAGCAGAACTCGATTTAAGGGTGCTCAAGACAATCCAGGTTAAGGCGCCGATTGAGCGAGCATTCTCCGTCTTCGTGGAACAGATGGAGACCTGGTGGCCGGCAACACACCATGTTGGCAAGACGCCATTCGTTGCGATTTTTGTTGAACCGCGAGTAGGCGGGCGATGGTATGAGCGCAATGCAGAGGGGGCTTTTTGCGAGTGGGGCACGGTCCTCGCATGGGATCCGCCACATCGCGTTCGCTTCTCCTGGCATGTTGGCCCGGGGCACGACCAGCCGGACTGGGTATTCGATCCGGACATGGCGAAGGCCAGCGAGGTCGAGATTCGCTTCCGATCAGAAGGCCCGAGCACAACATTTGTAGAGCTCGAACATAGCAAGATCGAGCGCCACGGCGAGGGAGCGGTTCAGCTGCGTGACATGTTCGACGGTCCCGGCGCCTGGATCAGCATTCTCGAGCTGTTCGCCGGAGCTGCAGAACGTGCATTCACACAAGGAAAGGAATGACCCATGAAGCCCACCCTGTTTCTTCGCATTGCTTCAGCGCTCACACTGATTCATGCAGTCATGCACACCATCGGCGGCGTATTTGGTAAGCCAATGCCCGGTGTTGCGACGATGGTCGCAACAACCATGCAGGCCAACCGCTTTCCTGTTTTTGGAGTCACTCGCAGCTATGCGGATTTCTACTTTGGGATGGGTCTCGGCATGACGATCTCGCTCACAGTGGAAACCGTGCTGCTCTGGCAGCTGGGGACGCTGGCGAGGAAGGATGCCGCGCGGCTGAGGCCAATCATGGCCGTGCTGATGCTGGGGTATCTGGCCTTCGCGGTAAACTCGTATCTCTATTTCTTCCTGGGTCCTGTGATCGCGGAGCTTCTGATTGCGCTGTGCCTCGGATTCGCCATCATCACAGCGAAACCTGCCTCCGCATTTTCGACCTCTGCGGTGCCCGCGCATCCCTAGATCGTTCGAGCCCTCGGCTGTGTTTGGGCCAGCCTGCACAAATCGCATTGCTACTCCGAACGCAGCGCGGTCAGCGGATCGACATTGGCCGCGCGCCGCGCCGGAATCATGCTGGCGCCGATTGCCACCAACGCAATTCCCAACACTGCGAATGCAAAAGTCGCCGCATCCTCCGGCTTCACTCCATAGAGTGACGATGCCAGCGCTCTCCCCGTCAGCACCGCGAAAGGAATGCCAATAGTGACGCCGATGGCTGTCAGCATCAGGCTGTCGCGCAGCACCATCCACACCACCTGCCCGCGTTGCGCGCCCACCGCCATTCGAATACCAATCTCCACCGTGCGATTGTTCACGCGGTACGCCAGTGTTCCATACAGTCCTGTTGCCACCAGCACTACCGCGAGGATCGCAAAGAACCCCGCCAGCCGCGCAAACAGCAGTTGCTGCGAGATGGTTTCTTCATACTGCGCGCGCTGCGCCATCGGCTTCAGCAACGGCAGGTTCGGATCCATCTGCTGCAGCACCTTCTGCGCCGCTGGCAGAATTGCCAGCGCGTTGCCATGCACCCGCAGTTCGATATGCTCTGGTCCGATGATCGGGATCTGCGCATACATGTACCACGCCATCGGAATCGGCTCTTCGTCGATACTGCGATACTTGTGGTTCTTCACCACGCCGATCACCGTCATCTGATATTTGCCGTTATCGGTTCCGATCTGATGCCCCAGCGGATTTTGATTCGGGAAAAAGCGCTTTGCGAACTCCTCGTTGATGATGCCCACGTGCGGCGATGTCTCAGTATCGGAGTCGGCAAAATCACGCCCGGCAAGTATCGGCACCCCAAGCGTGCGGAAGAAGTCCGGTCCCGCCACATTGCTGCGTACTGTTCTTGACCCGCCGTTCGCAACCTCCGGCAGCTTGCCATCCACCATCATGTCGCTGTTATCCGACCACCATGACCCAAGGCGCTCCTCCATCAGCGTCACCGACTCCACTCCCGGCAGCGCGCGCAGCTTGCTCATCAACTCCTGATAAAACGCTTTACCCTGTGGAATCGATTCGATGTGCGGACTCACCCCAAAGACCACCAGCCCATCCGTGGGAAAGCCCAGCGGAATGCTTTGCAAATTGCGCAAGGTGCGCACCAGCAGCCCGCCACCCACCAGCAGCACCACGCAGAACGCCATCTGCAGCGTCACGATGACCTTGCCCGTCCGCGTCTTGCCTGCATCCGTATTGGCCGTCGCTGCAGAGGTCTTCAGCGCCAGTCCAGGACCACCGGAGAGCGCGATACGCAGCGGCGCCAACCCAAACAACAAGGCCGCCAGCACCAGGATGCTCAGCGTGAAGAAGAGCACTGTCGTGTCCGGGGCCAGGCTCGACTCAATCCTCGCCCATGTGGCGAGCGCCTTCGTGGCCAGCGCAGCAAACAGCCACGCCAGCTCGCCGCCAATTGCCACCAGCAGCAGACTCTCCATCAGCAATTGCCGAAACAACTCTCTGCGTCCCGCACCTAGCGCCAGGCGTAATGAGAATTCGCGCTGCCGCGTAGCATTGCGCGCCATCAGCAGCATCGCCACATTGCTCAGCGCAATCAGCAGCACCAGTCCCACCATCGTCATCAACATGCGCAAGGGCTGGCCGTACCGCGCTTCAGCGCCGGGGAAACTCTTCGCCGCCTCCACGCTTAGCGTGGGCGGCTTCTCGCCCGCCATCGGACTCCCCAGCCCCACATACGCCGCTTGCTGAAACGTGGGCTGCAATTGCGCAACTGCCTGCGCCTTCGTTACACCCGGAGCCAGCCGTCCAATCAGGTGTAGGCACCACCATGTCGGATTGTTGATATAGGTCTTGCCATCCTCCGGCGGATTGCCCCACGCATTCAGCTCCGGCCGGTTCTGCAGCGGAATCCAGAAATCTGTGGATACGCCGCTCTCGATCCCTTCAAATCCCTCCGCCGCGATGCCCACAATGGTGATCGGTATGCGGTTCACGAAGAACGTCTGGCCCAGAATCTCCGGATTCCGCGCGAAGCGTTGCGTCCAGTAGCTGTAGCTGATCACCCCGACCGGCGCATGGCTCGCCTCATCCTGCGCGGTAAAGCCGCGCCCGCGTGCCAGCTTCACTCCGAGCCCGGAAAAGAAGTTCCCGCTCACCATCTCGCCATCGGCCACGCCCGCCTGCGCTCCGTAGCGTACCGCTACCTTCTGCGTCGAGAGCGGCACGTAAGCCATCACCTGCATCGCCCCCGTCTGCCTGCGCAGCGCGTCATATATCGGATATGAGAACGTCTGATTTGAATCGATCGTCCCCGTGCCCCGCGGCGAATTCGATGTCCGCAGATAGAAGACGCGGCCCGGATCAGCCACAGGCAGCGATTGCAGCAGCACCGCATTCATCACACTGAACACCGCCGTATTCGCACCGATGCCCAGCGCCAGCGTCAACACGCAGACCAGCGTGAACCCCGGCCGCTTTCTCAGTTGGCGGATCGCATAACGCAGGTCGCTGAAGAGTGCAGTCATCCTTGCCTCCGGATCGAATGGAGAACTTCAGCCACGCTGTAAGTGCAAGCGCCGCGCCAAAACACGGGCGCTCGACGCATTCTAAGTTGCTGAGGAATCGTAGGCTATCGCGAATTACCTTCGCCGCCTGCTGTCCGAATTCGCAACTCCGCGTTCAAATTCGGACAGCCCGCACCACCTCACGGATGATCTGCGACTCGTCGTCACGCGATCAGGTTCAGGAATTTATGCGGCTCCAACCCCGCTCCCGGAAATGTCAGGGTCAAGTCTCGCGCGCCAATCTGCCGGAACGCCGCCTCCGCCAGCACCTGCCGGAAATCCGTTGTCACCGCCAGGTCGCGTCCTTCATTCAGCTGCTCCGGAGCCAGCCCTGGCCAGCGCCCGTAAACACGGCCGCCCCTCACCGGTCCGCCCATCACGAACATCACATTCGCGTGGCCGTGATCCGTGCCGCGCGTGCCATTCTCGCGCGCCGTGCGGCCAAACTCCGACATGGTCACCACTACTACGTTTTCCGCCTGCGTGCCCATGTCCGTCCAGAACGCCGACAGCGAGTCGGAAAACTCTCTCAATCTTCCGGCAAGCTGACCGTCCACGCTGCCTTCGTTCTGGTGATGGTCCCAGCCGCCAATATCCGCGAACGCCGCTTCCACGCCCAGGTTCGCCTTCAGCAGTTGCGCGATCTGTTTCATGCTGTCGCCGAATGCGCCCTTCGGATAACCGGCTCCCGACGCGGGAACATAGTGCGCGGGGTCCGTGCCTTTCAGCATCTTCGCGGCTTCAAACATTTCCGTTCCCGCACCGCGCAGCGCCGGATCGCTCGACTCGTCATAGATGCCTTCAAAGCTGCCGGCAAAACTCGCATTCGCCGGAGCAGCCGCGCCTCCAATGTGAAAATCCCGCAGATTGTTCAACGCAAGTGCGCGCACTCTGCCTTCGAGCGTGCGCGGCATCTGGGCCGTCAGCGCAACCGCCCGAAACGGAGTCTCCGCCTCGCGTTTCCGCTCGTCCTCCGCCTGCAGCGCGCGGTTCAGCCATCCATCTTCTGTGGCCTTGATACCCGGTGTGCCGGACTCCATGTAATCCTGCGCATCGAAGTGTGACCGGGTCATGTCCGGCGAGCCCGCCGCATGCACAATCGCCAGATGTTTCTGCTCCCACAGCGGCTTCAGACTCGCCATCGCCGGATGCAATCCAAAAAACCCATCCAGATCGAGAACCTGCCCCTGTGGAATCGCAATCGTCGGCCGCATCTGGAAATACGACGGCTCTGCGTGCGGCACGACGATGTTCAACCCATCCGCGGCGCCACGCTGAAAGATCACCACCAGCCTCTTGCGGCCCGCGCTCGCTGCCGTTGCCTGCGCCATCACCGCGCGTGTCAGAAAGCTTGGGATCGCCGCCGTTCCCACCAGCGCCAAGGCTCCGTTCTTTAAAAATGCTCGTCGGCTTCTCATCGTCTCAACCTGCTCACCTGTTCGATCATCACTATCGCCGCTGAAAATCCGGCGACCCCAGCAACAACGCTGCGGCTAACGCCGGCTCACTCACCGGAACGCCGCGTGGTGCAGCCACGAACGGGTCGCCTGCCTTGCCCCTCGCACCCTTGGCGAATGCAGCGGCCATCACCGGCGAAGCTTCCGCCGATTCCATCTGCTTCAGCACCACCTCATGCGTATGCGGCGCCACCTGCCCATCCAGCAGCCTTGCCTCCAACTGCTGTTCGTTTTGCTCCGCCGTTCCCGCATTCGGCGCAATTGCGACAGCGACTCCCGGCATGCGATTCGCCGTCAGCGCCAGCGCAAAGTTCATACGCGCCAGCAGTGCCTCCGCGCCCAGCCACGGGTCGCCCTTCAGCGAATACCCATTCGGCTGCTGCACGCCATAGAGCGGCATGCCCAGTCGGTCGAGCGCGCCGCCCAGCGCCGTCGCGTTCTCGACATCAGCGTCCGTCGCCCGTAGCGACGACACCACAAACTCCAGCGGCGTCTTCAGCTTTGCGCGATACGCATCGCGCGACCAGAACTCCGGCGAGCGGAACATCGTGCCCAGCACCTGCCGGATATCGCCATGCGTCTTCAGATACGTCTTCATCATGCGATCGATCAGCGGCTTCGGCGGCGTATCGCTCACAAACTCCATCGCCAGCTTGGTCGAGAGGAAGCGTGCCGTCGCCGGGCTGTTCGCCAGAAGATGCAGCACCTCCATGCCTTCCGCTTCGCCATGCTCTCCGGTCCCGTTCTCCCTGGTGATGTTCTGTCCGATCTTGTGCCCCAGTACCACCTTGGTTCCCGGCTCATGCCGCCGCGCATTGAACGCGAAACCATAGCCCTGCTGCGGGTTCTCGACACCCCAGCCCGTCAGCACTTTCGCCAACTCCACCACGTCCTGCTGGGAATAACCGCCGTTCACGCCTACCGTGTGCAATTCCATTAACTCGCGCGCATAGTTCTCATTCAGTCCCGGCGCGGATTTCTTCTGATTCGAATCCGGACCCGCCCGCATCGCGGCAAGCGAGTGCGGCCCGATGCTCTGCTGGTTATCCAGGTACACCAGCATCGCCGGACTGTGCGCCACCGCAACCAGCAGGTCTTCGAACCTGCCCATCGCGTGCGGACGAATCACGTCCCGCTCGTAGCTGGCCAGATACCACGGCATCTCGCCGTTCTTACGCAGGTAGATATTGAAGTGGTTCGACCAGAAAGTGGTCATCACTTCTTCCAGCTGCCGAGCGCCATACACAGCGCGGATCAACTTCTCTTCCTGCATTTCCTCCGTGACCACGCGATTGGGCTCCACCAGCGCCAGCAGCACCTCTTTCTGCCGCGCTGTCATGCCCGCAACAAGCTGCTGCCGCTCCGCCGGGCTCAGCCGCTGTACAAACGGCCGCACCGTTCCCGGTTGCATCTTCAGCATCCCATTCCAGCGCGCATCGGGAAGCATCCGAAGCAGATTCGCAACGTTGAGCGATTGGTTGAGGTTCGCATCGGCAATTGACTGCTGCTGCGTCACGTTGGGCGTACTGCTCTTGCCAGTCTGCGCTGCTGTCTTCACGTCGCGCCGCTGCCGGTAATTCGCGAGCGCATTGGCATAGATCGCCCGCTCCACCGGATCGGCAGGCATGCCGAAACGTCCCGCATCCACCTGCCGGATTATCGTGGGTGGCGGGTATCTCCAGATCAGTTGCTCGGTGCTCAGCCGCATCGCCGGCAGCGCATCGAGCTTCGCGTCCAGCGCCGAATCGTCAATCGTCTCGGGACGAAGCTGCTGCGCAATCCAGCGCTCCACTCCGATCTTCTCCACGCGCTCTACGTCCCCCGGCCGCGCACCGAAAGTCAGTCGATCCACCGCATGTTCGGCACGTTCGCGCTTGGTCAGGGGAGCGGGCTTGGCCGATGCGTGAGTCTTCGCACTCGCCGCACAGGAAATCGTGAGGCACACGACGCCCAACGCAACTGCGCCAGCGATGTTCTTCGAGATCGCGAAGAGGGAAGTCATGCGTTTGCCGCCATGGGAATGAACAAGGGGCTGCACGTCCAGACCGGCTTAGGAAGAGGAAGTTGCGCTCGCCTGTTCTTTTTTCCGGCGCAATTTCGATTCGGGAGCGTATTAACGGCTGTGTAACTCGCGCACCCACACCGCCGAACGCGCAATCCCGTCGGCGAACGATACCTGCGGCGCAAACCCAAATTCCTCCCGCGCCCGGACGGCGGGGAACTCCTGGTCCTGCCCCAGCAGATGCACGGCATGCCTGGTTAACAACGGGCGTCCGGGAAGACGCAACGCTCGCTGGACACCCTCCATAACGGGTGCCAATGCCATTGCGGCGGGAAAGGGAAGGCGCAGCCACGGCCTTTTGTAGCCCAGTGCATCCGCCAGCGCATTCGTGTATTCCCGCCATGTCGTACCCGTGCCGTCGCTGATGTTGTAAGCGCGTCCCAGGGTGGCCGGGTGCATGGCCGCCTGCATCATCGCCGTCGCCACATTGTCCACATACGTGAACCCGCCGCGAGGCGACCCGCCCGTCCGTCCATTACAGATCAGCAGCATCAATTTCTGCCGCAGAAGCTTTGCGATCTCAACAACAAAGTCCTTGCCCCGCGGCCCATAGATGGTCGCCGGCCGGACGACGGTCACGGGCACTCCATGCTCGCGGTGGGCGCGCCACACCGCCGCTTCGCCCTGAATCTTCGTCCGGTTATAGGGCAGCTTCGCATCGCGCAGCGGACCGCTTTCGTCGCACGGTACCCGCGGATACCCATACACATCCGTCGTGCTCACATGCAGAAACCGGTCGACCGTCCTCGCGCGCAGCGCTGCATCCAGCAGATTCTGCGTGCCTGCAACGTTTGCGGCGCGGTAGGCTGCCAGCGGCGCCCAGTCAGTCGAACAGGCCGCGCAGTGGTAGACCACCCGCACGCCACGCATCGCCAGATCCAGCGCCGCCACATCGCCCAGATCCCCACGCTCAATCTGTATCTGTAGGTGCGACAAATGCTGCAAATCGGAGGACGCCCGCGCCAGCACCCGCACCGTCTCGCCGCGCTCGACCAGCATCTGGGCCAATCGCCCGCCCAGGAAGCCGCTCGCCCCCGTCACCAGCACCGTTGTGGAGTTAGAAGACAAAAAGTCCTCGCTTAATCGAAGGGTGAATAAAGCGAAGAGCCCTGCAGGTGTCCCACATCCCGTAGAGATGTGGGATCGGTCAGCTCACTGGCAATCGCAAACGTGAGCGAGGATAGAGAGCGACCTCACAACACGCCCAGCAGACGCACTTGCCCGGACGGCCAGTCTCCCCGTTTCCGTTCAGTTCGCCAGCTTACCGAAGACATCCAGCGCAAACTCCAGATGCTCGCGCGTATGCCCGGCCGTCACGCACAGCCGCAGGCGAGGCGAACCCTGCGCCACTGCCGGGAAAAGCACCGGCGTCGCCAGAATGCCGAAGTCGCGCAGCCGCCGTGCCGTCAACGCCGCC
>DASUWP010000372.1:0-2493 GCA_036378335.1 Acidobacteriaceae bacterium
CAGCAGCTTCCAGGAAAGGCGCGCGTGCGTCGAGTCGGAGATAGAGAGCCGCCGACCTTTCGCTTCCCAGTCGCGGCAATGGTCCGCCAGCTGTGCAAGGAGTTCTGCATCCATTTTTGCCAGGCCATCGATGACACGATCGAGCGTCCGCTCAATCTCTGCTGATGGAACAGACCACGAATTTGCCGACCCGCTGTGCGTCATCGCGATCCTTTAGCCACGGAGGTTGCGCAACATGGCGTCTGCCACGTCCTGTGAGGCCACCTGGTATGTTCCGCTGGCGATCTGTTGCTGCAGGCTTGCGATACGATCCTGCCGTATCTCGGGCATCTGCATCGCCTGCGCCACCACCTGAGCCGCCGGGCTTAGATCGGTCGAGTCGGTGCCGGATGTGCTGCGGACCGAAGCAGTGGCTCGACCATCAGTGCGCACGCCGGGGGGCGCGTCCACTCCTGTACTTGTTAGATTTGGACTGGCCAGGTTCGATGGATAGGTGGATCGATCGTGTACGTCCATGGATAGATCTCCTCGCAACCTATATCGGCTGCGATCCGGAAATCTTGAGGGCGTTCGCGACAGGGTCTTTCTTTGCGTCCTTTGCACTGCCGGCAGGGCTGGATTCCAGTTGATGAAGAACCCGGCCCGCAATGCCGAAGCCACCCCGCTCAGAGATCGCCCGCGCCAGCGACTCAGAAGCGAACCCGGCCAGGGCGCCTCCGCTTCCCCCGCCACTCTCGCTGCTGTCTTCGCCCGTAAGACCGTCCTCCTCCTGCAATGGCTTCAATAGCTCTGCCATCAGGCTGGCCTCAAATTCATGCGCGGAACGCTCGAGCCTGGGGTCCTTGTGTCCCGTGGTGGGAGAGGTGCTCGGCACCATGCTCTGCGATTCCAGCTTCGCGAGATGCATTAGAGCACCTCCAGCTCGGCTTCCAGAGCTCCAGCTTCTTTCATCGCTTGCAGGATAGAGATCACGTCCCGTGCGCTCGCGCCGATGCCTTGCAATTCCTCCACTAGGTCATCGACAGTTGCACCGGGCTTCAGCACAATCTGATTCACTGGCTTGTCCTGCGCATTGACGCGGGTCTCCTGCACCGTCTGGGTGGTCCCGTTGCTGAGCGGTCCGGGCTGAGAGACCACAACGTCGCTGACGACGTTTACGACCAGCCCGCCATGCAGGATCGAGACGGGCAATAGTCGAACATTGCCACCGATCACCACCGTCCCAGTTCGTTCATTCACGACCACCTTGGCGCGCGGGAAAGTATCGATTTCGACCGCCTCCACACGAGCCAGCAATGCCGGCAGATCTTCTCCCGATTGTGGGTGCAGGTCAACACGCCGGCTGTCCGCAGCATGTGCCAGAGGACGCTTCAGTTCACTATTGATCGCATCCGCCATGCGCTCTGCGGTCCGGAAGTCCGCATCGTTCAGCAATATGGAGAGTGCCGGCAATCGAGAGAGGTCGAGCGGCACGCCGCGCTCCACCATCGCGCCGCCCGGAACCCGCCCAGTGGTTGGATGATTCACCATCTTTGCATTCCCATTGGCTGCTGCCGCATATCCTCCAAGCACAATCGGACCCTGAGCCTGCGCATAGATCCGCCCGTCCGGACCGTAGAGCGGGGTCATCAAGAGCAGACCGCCGCTGAGACTGCGCGCGTCACCGGCCGAAGAAACAGTGATATCAAGCTTGGTACCGGACTCGGCGAAGGGAGGCAAGGTCGCTGCAATGAAAACGGCCGCCATGTTCTGCACGCGCAGAGAGTTCGCGCTGCTCGACGTAGGCACGTTTACCCCCATGCGCTGCAAGGTGGAGATGAGCGTCTGGACCGGAAATAACGTCTGCTGGCTGTCGCCGGTACCGTTCAGACCGACCACGATTCCGTAGCCGATCAACTGGTTATCGCGCACTCCCTCGATGGTCGCGACGTCCTTGATCCGGACCCGGCGTGTCGTCGCATCGGCAGGCAATTTCGCCGATGCAAGAAAAGGCGCAAGGATCAGCAGAGCGATGACGCCAAGTCTCGCCAGATTCATCCGGACACCGTATGCAGCACTAGAAGATAACGAGGCGTTCCAGCAAGCGGACCAGCGGGTTCTGGCGGTAGGTGTAGTCATTGATAATTCCCTTTCCAACTACTTCCAGTTCAAGATCGGTTACGGCGGTCGACAACACTTGATTGCTTGCGTTCACGTCGCTCGGCCGCACGAGTCCGCGAAGGCGAATCATTTGCGTCTGTTGATTGAAGGCAACCTGCCTCTCGGCCTCGATTACCAGAATGCCGTTTGGCAGCACGCTCACCACTTGACCGCCGACAGTCGTATTCAAACTCGAGCTGGTCACGCTCTGTCCCTGGGCGGTGAGGGCACTGGCGGAATTCTGTGAGAGGAGGTTTTGCATGCTGTTGCCCGCCGACAACTTTCCGAATAAAGAGGCTATCTGCGAGTTTGCGCTGGAACTCCGGGAGTTCTTAACCGAGCCATCGGTCGATG
>DASUWP010000373.1:0-7396 GCA_036378335.1 Acidobacteriaceae bacterium
TTGCCGAGCTCCGGCAGCTTGCGCGGTCCGAAGACCAGCAGCGCAACGACCAGAACCAGGATGAGATGTGTTGGTGTCAGTAGCTCGCCCATAGTGGCATGTCCTTCCGCAGAGGTCTTCTCCGCCGCCCTCATTCTCGCACAGGTGCGGCGCCCTGCTCTTCCTATGGTACGCCTGTAGGCAGAGCGATGCTTGCTGGAGGTCAGGAATTCGTGCGCGCTTCCGTGAGATGCCCAGGAAGCACGTCGATCCGTTCCGCATAGATTCGCGAGCGTGCTTCGCATTGACAATCCCGCCGCGGGCGAGACAGTCTATTTGCTGCGGCGTAGGGCGCATCGGTGCAGATCCAAAGGGCAACGCCCACCTACAGTCCATAAACTTCCCTTGCGCCGATGTCGAATCTCGAAAACCTTAGGAAACAGGCCAAACAGTATCTGCGATGGCACCGTGGGCGGTATTACCCGGTCGCGGCCATCATCCGGGAATACTTGCCTCGGTTTCGTTCGTTCTCTGATCAGGAGATTCTGGCGGCAGATTTCCGGCTGGCTGACGCGCAGGAACTTATTGCGCGCAAAGAGGGCTTTGCGGGATGGCAGGCGCTGAGAACAGGAGCTTCGACTGCCATGTCCAAGACGCACCCGCACTCTCAACCGATTCTCACCTCGGTGGCCGCCCACCTATACGTGCGCGACCTCAAGGCATCCACCGACTTCTTCACCACCAAGCTCGGCTTCACGATCGACTTTATCTATGGCGATCCGCCGTTCTACGGACAGGTGAGCCGCGACAACGCGCACCTGGCGCTGCGGTACATGGATGAGCCCTTTTTCGACCAAGACCTCCGAGAGCGCGAGGGCCTGCTTTCTGCCTCCATCACGCTGGCCAGCGCGGAAGAGATCAGCGAGCTCTTCGTCGTATATCAGGCCGCAGATGTGCCTCTCGCTCAGTCGCTGAGAAACGAACCCTGGGGAGCCAAAACGTTCATCGTCAAGGATCCGGACGGTAATCTCATCCTCTTCGCAGGGCCCGCGAGTTAAGAATGCGAAAAGCAGAAGCGTCCAGTGAAGAAGACCAGATCAGTGGGGCCGGGAGGCCGCTGCAAGCCGCTTCTCCACCAAGTTGTAAAAGGTGCTGAGATTCTCCGCTGCTCCCATCGTGAGCCGCCGGTAGACCTTCATGGTCGGCCAGAGGCGCGAGCCGGCCACGTCAAGCGTGGGAACTACCGAGCCGGCCTCACCTGCTACTTCACGGCTGCCGGGATAGGGGGCGAGCAGCCAGATACCATTCCAGCGGCGGCGCAACACCTCTCCGAAGTAGCTGCCCCAAAGACGGGACTGGAAATCGAGATCGACCGCGGCCTGGCCATCGACGAGGCGTTCGAGCGCTTCGACGGATGCGGGAGTGAAGTCGAGCAGCACGCGATGTTGCTGGCGCGCGACGAGCACAGCCTCATCCGCGTAGGCGCGAATCATTTCGTCGATGGAGGAGAAGTTGAGCGCGTCGAGTCTGGCTTTGCTGTCGAACATACAGATACTTCCAGAGTAGCGCGCCCAGCGGGCGTAACTCGCAAGGCGGCGCGGAAGGCATGTATTCTGATGTGTCAGAAGCAGGAATCGTCAGGAGTCATTGTCGCGCGGGCCGGCCCAGTTGGCTTCCGCAACGTACGCCGGCCTGATCTTCGCTGACGTCATTTGGGAGGCAGTCCGTTTTGTCCAAGTCTTTCGGTATCTGCAGGAGCATGGTTCTCCTGCTAGGCGGCGCGATGCTGGCCGCCACGGCATTTGCCCAGAGCACCACAAACACCACCCAGAACAGCGGCTCCAATACACAAAAGCTGCCTCCGCCGCCCACCATCGACGTCAATGTGAACCAGAACGAGACGCTGTCGGCCGTTCGTTACGACAACAAGTACGAAATCTATGGCGGGTTGGGATTTTCGCACTTCAAGGCCGGCCCGCAGCTGGCGGCGGGCGCAAACCTGGGCGGCTTTGACGTCCAGGGCACCTGGTGGCTGTGGCGACGACTGGGCGCCACGGCCAACGTACGCGGCTACTACGGCACCCAGGGAGTGAATCCGAATCCGTATGGGGTGAGTGGGCCGTTCGTCTTCGAGCATCTGTTCATGGGTGGCGCGACCTACCGGCTGATTGCCCGCGAGCACGCCGCGCTGAGCGCTCATGGCTTGGTGGGCGGCTCCGACGGCGTTTTCAGTCATGCACTGGGCACCGCGCCCGTGCTGGGCACGAAGATTCAGCCGCGCGATGTGGGCCTATACAACGACGGGCTGGGGCTTGCATCGGCGATTGGCGGCTCGCTGGACCTGAACCGCTCGCCGAGGCTGGCCCTACGCATTTCGCCCGACTGGATCCTGACGCGCTATGCCGGTTATGGGACGCCATCGAATGTGCCTTCTGCGCTTGTAACGCGTAGCCAGAATGAGTTCGCGATCTCGGTTGGCATCATTTACCGCTTCAAAATGGGCAAGGGGCCGCGGTACCACTAAGGCGATCCAGCGCTAATAGAAGAGGGCTGCTTGTGCGGCCCTCTTTCTGTTTGGGGAAGACAGTTCAGAGACGATGCACCACCCTCGTGTCTCGATTTGCTTCCTCTCTGGAGAGCGCACCGCACGAAGTGGTAAAGCTTTTATCAACGTAGGAGGCAGTGCGTATGTGGCCGGACAATCGCATTCTTGACCTCTTTGGCATTCAGGTACCAATCATCCAGGCACCGATGGCGGGACCGGTTTTGGCTGACATGGTGGTGGCTGTTTCCGAAGCCGGAGGTCTGGGGTCGCTCCCTTGCGCCTTATTGAATGCGGAACAGACACGCGCCGAAGTGGAAGCGATACGCCGGCAGACCCAGCGCCCATTCAATATGAATTTCTTTTGCCACACACCGGCGCGAGTCGACGCGAATCGGGAAGCACTCTGGCGACAGCGCCTGGAGCGCTATTATCTGGCATTGGGCCTGGATCAGAATGCGTCTGTTCCGAGTGTTAGCCGTGCTCCCTTCGATGACAAGACATGCGATCTCCTGATCGAACTACATCCAGAAGTCGTCAGCTTTCACTTTGGCCTGCCGGACGAGAAGCTGCTGGCACGAGTAAGAACAACAAAAGCGAAGATCATTTCTTCGGCAACTTCGGTCGACGAAGCGCGCTGGCTGGAGGATCGGGGATGTGACGCGATCATCGCGCAGGGTTATGAAGCTGGTGGACACAGAGGCATTTTTCTCAGCGACGATGTTTCGACTCAGGCGGGCACGATGGCACTCGTACCGCAAGTCGTGGATGCCCTGAACGTGCCGGTGATCGCCGCAGGTGGGATCGCGGATGCGCGCGGAATCCTAGCGGCCTTTGCTCTTGGAGCAGCGGCAGTGCAGATGGGAACAGCCTATCTGCTTTGCCCGGAGGCCAGGATCAGTCCTATCCATCGCCAAGCCCTGAGAAATGCCAAGGATAACCAGACGGTACTCACGAACGTGTTTACGGGCCGTCCGGCCCGCAGCATCGTAAACCGCCTGATCAGTGAGTTGGGGATTATGTCCGATGACGTTCCAGAGTTTCCACTCGCTGCGGCTGCATTAGCACCGCTACGCTCCAAATCGGAGATGGCAGGATCGAGCGACTTCACGCCACTGTGGTCGGGCCAGGCTGCACATCTGGCTCGGGAGCTTCCCGCAGCAGAGCTGACAAGGCAATTGGCCGCAGAAGCGTTGGAGAAACTCAGAGCAGGGCGGGAACCGCAGAGTGTAAGCAACTGACCACGGCAAATATTTTTATACGTAATCCATGCTGTGCCGAATATGACATCGTTCAGTAAAACAAGGGCGGCCGAAGCCGCCCTTTGTGGTCCTCGCAGAAGATGCACTTACACGAGTTCGAGGCCGGCGAAGAAGTAGCCGATTTCAAAGGCGGCGGTGTCTTCTGCATCGGAGCCGTGGATGGCGTTCTCTTCAATGGAGCCCGCGAACTTCTTGCGGATGGTGCCCTCTTCGGCGTTGGCCGGATTGGTGGCGCCCATCAGCTTGCGCAGGTCGGCGATGGCGTTTTCCTTTTCAAGAACGAGCGCGATGATCGAGCCCGAGGACATGAAGCTGGTCAGCGAGTCGAAGAACGGCCGCTGCGCGTGGACGTGATAAAAGCCCTCGGCCTGTGACTTGGAGAGGAAGAGCTTTTTCACGGCAAGGATCTTGAAGCCGGCTTTGTCGATCTCGGCGAGGATGGCTCCGGTGTAGCCTTTGCGGATGGCGTCTGGCTTGATGATGCTGACGGTGCGTTGCGAGGACACTACTGTCTCCTGATTGCTTTCTGAATTGAAGTGATTTCAGTGTAGCGTGCAGAGCGCCGCTGAAGCGCTCGGCACGCTTTTCCGCTATGCGTTGCCGCTCATGCTTTCCCGATGACGCGCGCGAGCGTTTCGCCAATCTCGGCCGGCGATTGCACGACGTGGATGCCGGCTTCCTTGAGCGCCTTCATCTTGTCTGCCGCGGTGCCCTGTCCTCCGGAGATGATCGCGCCAGCATGGCCCATGCGGCGGCCGGGAGGCGCGGTCTGGCCAGCGATGAAGCCGACGACGGGCTTCTTCACGTGCGCTTTGACGTACGCTGCCGCAGTCTCTTCCGCGGTGCCGCCGATCTCGCCGATGAGGATGATGGATTCCGTTTCAGGGTCTTCGTTAAGCAGCTTGAGGGCGTCCACGTGCGTTGTGCCGATGATCGGGTCGCCGCCGATGCCAATGGCGGTGGACTGGCCTATGCCGCGCTGGGTGAGCTGATAGACGGCTTCATAGGTGAGGGTGCCGGAGCGGGAGACGATGCCAACCGACCCTTCCTTGTGAATGCGCCCGGGCATGATGCCGATCTTCGCCTTGCCGGGCGAGATGACGCCGGGACAGTTGGGACCGACGAGCGTGGAATTCGAGTGCTTGAGCTTGGCCCACACCTTCACCATGTCGTTCACCGGGATACCTTCGGTGATGCAGATGATGAGCGGCAGGCCAGCATCCTCGGCTTCGAGAATGGCGTCGGCAGCAAATGGCGGCGGCACGAAAATGACGGTGGCATTCGCGCCGCTCTTCTCTACGGCTTCGGAAACAGTGTTGAAGACAGGCCAGCTTTCGTGGGTTGTTCCGCCTTTGCCGGGCGTGACGCCGCCGACGACTTTCGTTCCGTACTCGGCGCAGCCTTTGGCGTGGAAGGTTCCCTCTTTGCCGGTGATGCCCTGCACGATGAGGCGCGTGTTTTTGTCAACCAAGACCGCCATTAGCGAGTCACTCCCTTTGCCGCATCGACGGCTAGTTTTGCTGCGTCCTGCATTGTTTCTCCGACCAGGAACTTCAGCCCGGAATCCTTCAGGATTTTGCGGCCCTCTTCTACGTTGGTACCTTCGAGGCGAAGGACGACCGGTACTTTGACGTTGAGATTTTTTGCCGCTGCGACCACGCCCTGCGCGAGGGTGTCGACGCGCAGAATGCCGCCGAAGATGTTGATGAAGACGGCCTGCACGTTCTTGTCGGAGAGCAGGATCTGGAAGGCGTTTTCGATCTGCTGCTGGTTGGCGCCGCCGCCAACGTCGAGGAAGTTTGCGGGGGAGCCGCCGGCGTACTGGATGATGTCCATGGTGGCCATGGCGAGGCCGGCGCCGTTCACCATGCAGGCGATGTTGCCGTCCAGCTTGATGTAATTCAGCGCATACTTCGACGCTTCGACCTCGAGCGGGTCTTCTTCAGCAACATCACGCAGCTCCTTGAGCTGCTTGTGGCGGAACATTGCGTTGTCGTCGAAGTTGATCTTGCAGTCGAGTGCGAGCAGGCGATCGTCTTTGGTAGTGATGAAGGGATTGATCTCAAGCAGCGAGGCGTCGGTTTCGACGTAGACCTTGTATAGACCGGTCATGAACTTCACGGCTTCGTTGATCTGCGTGGGCTTGAGACCGAGCCTGAAGGCGAGATTGCGCGCCTGATAGGGCTGGAAGCCAACCGCTGGGTCGATGTACTCCTTGTAGATCGCGTCGGGATCTTTGGCGGCGACCTCTTCAATCTCCATGCCGCCCGCCTGCGACGCCATGAAAACGAGCTGCGCTTTGGCGCGGTCGAGCACGATGCCGAGATAGAGCTCGCGGTCGATGGGCGCTGTCTCTTCAATGAGCAGGCGCTGGACTTTTTGTCCCTGCGGGCCAGTCTGGTGCGTGATCAGCTGCATGCCCAGGATCTTCTTCGAGTACTCCTCGGCTTCGGCAAAGTTCTTGGCTACTTTGACGCCGCCGCCCTTGCCGCGGCCTCCCGCATGTATCTGTGCTTTGACGACGACGCCTTTGGCGCCACTAGTAAAGAGGCCACGCGCGACTTCGAGTGCTTCATCGAGAGTGTTCGCCACCTCGCCGCGCGGCACGGCAACGCCGTACTTCGCAAGGATGTCCTTTGCCTGGTATTCATGAATTTTCATAGGTATGTGAGACGCAACCTCTCATAGTAGCAAGCGCAGGCCGGGAGGGCCACGCCGCGGGCGCTGCATACGCCGCGAAACGAATTAGCATGAGACAACATGTACGATCTGCGCCCGCTGCTCAAGGACATGGTGGAACGAGGCCGCACGCTGCGCGTCGAGGAGGCGCAGGCCGCCGTCGGTGTCATGCTGGACGGCAACCTGGCGGACGTGGAGATTGCTGCGCTGCTGACTGCGCTGGCGCAACGCGGGGAGACTGTCGACGAGGTGTTGGGCGTGGTGATGGCGCTGCGCGAGCGGCTGATGCCGCTACCGGTGACCGATGCAGAGCGCGCGGAGTTGGTGGACACGTGCGGAACGGGCGGAGACGGGTCGGGCACCTTCAACATCTCGACTGCGGCTGCGCTGCTGGCTGCTGCGGCAGGCGCGAAGGTGGCAAAGCATGGGAATCGCGCGCTGACGTCGCGCTGCGGCTCGGCGGATGTGCTGGAGGCGCTCGGGGTACCAGTTGATCTTGGGCCGGACCAGGCGGTGGCCAGCCTGCGGGCGCACGGATTTGTCTTTCTGTTCGCGCCTACGTCACACCCCACCATGCGTCGGGTGCAGCCGGTGCGGCGGGCGCTGGGCTTCCGCAACACCTTTCATCTTGCCGGGCCGCTCAGCAATCCCGCAGGTGCGCAGGCGCAGTTGATGGGCGTTTTTGCGCGGGAAAAGGTGGACCTGGTAGCCAAGACGATGGCTCGGCTGGGAGTGCGCCACGGTCTGGTAGTGCACGGCGCGGATGGGTTGGACGAGTTGACGCTGACCGGTTCGACGACGGTTGCGGAGGTGCGCGGCGGGAGCACCCGCACCTACGAAGTGACGCCGGAGCAGCTTGGGCTGGAGCGCGCGCGCAGCGAGGCGCTGAAGGGCGCCGAATCGGCAGAGGGCAATGCGGCGATACTGGAGGCAA
>DASUWP010000374.1:0-6955 GCA_036378335.1 Acidobacteriaceae bacterium
GGCTACGCGCTCGATCCACCTACCGAGCCCAGCCTCTTCCACAAAGCGGATGTTCCCGCCTGCATGCAGTCCATCATCGGCGATGTGCGTGACGCCACGATCCTCACCGCGGCAATGCAGTCTGCACAGCCGGAGATTGTCTTTCATCTCGCCGCTCAGCCGCTCGTGCGCCATTCTTATGTCGATCCCGTTGGCACCTACGAAACCAATGTCCTCGGCACCATCCAGCTTCTCGAAGCCGTGCGCAAGACGCCGTCCGTGCGCGCCGTCGTCGTCATCACCACCGATAAATGCTACGAGAACAAAGAGTGGATCTGGCCCTATCGCGAGACCGATCCGCTCGGCGGCTACGATCCCTACAGCTCCTCGAAGGCCTGCGCCGAGATCGTCGCCAGCTCGTGGCGCAATTCCTTCTTCAATCCTGAGAAATACGCGGAGCACAAGGTCGCTATCGCTTCCGCACGCGCGGGCAACGTGATCGGTGGCGGCGACTGGGCCTCGGACCGCCTCATCGCCGATATCGTGCGCGCCTTCTCCAGCGGGAAGACTCTGGAAATCCGCAACCCTGCTGCAACTCGCCCGTGGCAGCACGTGCTCGAGCCACTTCGCGGCTATCTCTCGCTGGCGGAAAAGCTTTACGCAGACGGTCCCCGCTACGGGTCCGCCTGGAACTTCGGCCCTCGTTACACGGATGCTCAGCCGGTCGAATGGATCGTGGGCTATCTCTCCGCAAAGTGGGGCAGCGCGGCCCAATGGAAGCTTGACGCGCAGGTGCATGTGCACGAAGCGCAGATGCTCAAACTTGACTGGTCCAAAGCGCACGCTGCGCTTGGCTGGCAGCCTGTGCTCGCCTTACCCGAAGCACTTGACTACACCTTCGATTGGTACCACCGTGAGTCCGCAGGCGCCCGCGCCCGCGAGCTCTGCCTGGAGCAGATCGCCAGCTACTCCGAGCAAATCGCTGCCTGCTGATAAACCGCGATACCGCCAAAACCAAAGCCTTGTCATCTCGACGGAATCCGCCTCGCGCAAGCGAGACCGGCGGGAGATCTGGTTTCCCTCGTCCGCACAGAACTCGCCCAGCATATTCACCCGATTTTCAACAGAACAGGCCGCTTCCCCGCATCCCACGCCTTGATGCCCGCACGCTCCGTCTCTACCATCCATCTCATGGATTCGCTCCCCGTGAAGCTCAGCTCCAGGGTTCGCCAGGCCATTCAATTCGCCGCGATCCGCCACAAGGACCAGAAGGACAAAGCCGGCAAGCCTTACATCGCGCACTGCTTCCGCGTGGCGCTCGCCGTCTGGAATTGCGGCGAGGACTACTTTGTTGCCGGCATCCTCCACGACACCGTCGAGGACACCGCCACCACTCTTGACGAGATCGAAACTCTATTTGGCAAAAACGTTCGCAACGCCGTCGATAGTGTGAGCCGTCGCGAGTTTCCGAAAAAAGAGTCGTACGACGATTTCGTTCTGCGCTCGAAAGCCGATCCCATCGGCCGCATCGTGAAGATCGCCGACCTCTACGACAACATGTCGCCGGAGCGCCGGATCGAGCCCCCACCGGAGCTGGACAAAAAGCTCGAGCGCTACGAAAAGGCTTTGGCCGTCCTCACCAGCCGCTAAGCAGTTGCGCCTTTTGGTCGCTACCATAAAGGCAGCGATGCCGATCCTCGCCCTCACCCCGGACGAACTCACGCGCCTTGCGAAGAGCGAGGGCTTTGATCTGGCCGGAATCGCCGCATTGGACGAAGAAGAGCAGGGAAGCGGTGACTACCTCGAAGCCTGGATCGTCGCCGGGCATGCCGGCGAGATGGAGTACCTGAAGCGCCGCAATGAGCAGGGCGAGCTATTGCGTTCCAGAGTGCAGGCCGCCATCCCGTGGGCGCGATCGGTGATCGTCTGCGCCGTCAGCTACAACGCGCCTGGCCCTCTGTCCATCGATCCAGCCCCCTCTGCCACCGGCTGGATTGCCCGCTACGCCTGGGCAGGGCGCCCTGATCCGGCCACCGGCGACCTGCGCCCTTCCGACTACCACGACACGCTTCTCGCACGACTCCGCGCGTTGGAGGCCGCCCTCCACAGCCGCATCAGCGACGCATTCGAATCCCGCTCCTACGTCGACACCGGCCCACTCATGGAACGCGATCTGGCCCGCCAGGCAGGTATTGGCTGGACCGCGAAGAACACCTGCACGCTCAACCAGCAGCTAGGCTCCATGCTCTTCCTCTGCTGCATCGTCACTTCGCTCGAAGTCGCCCCGGCCAGCCGGCCCACTCCGGCAGTCGATCGCTGCGGCACCTGCCGCCGTTGCATCGAGGCATGCCCAACGGAGGCCCTCATCGCGCCCGGGCAGATGGACGCCAGCCGCTGCATCGCCTATCTCACGATCGAGAAGCGTGGCCCGATCCCGGAGGAGCTGCGCGCCCCCATCGGACGCCAGGTCTTCGGCTGCGACATCTGCCAGGAAGTCTGCCCCTGGAATCGCCGGGCCGGCGAGCGCGCACCATGGGGTTCCCATACTTCGCGACCGGAGCTCATCAGTCCGGCACTCTCGTGGCTTGCCGATCTCACGCCGGAAGAATTCAACCAACAGTTTCGGAGTTCTCCAGTAAAGCGAACAAAACGCAGTGGATTGCTTCGGAACGTGGCCATCGCCATGGGGAATAGTGGCAGGAGGGAATTTCTGCCCCGGCTGGAGACATGGGCAAAGGAACCCGACGATCCGGTCCTCGCCGAAGCCGCCGCCTGGGCCATCGCACGCCTGGCGTCATGCTGAGCAAAAGAAAGATTGGATTTGTCGACGATCCTCGGGAGAGCGGCCAAGGGAAGCGAAACCTCGGCAAACGCGCCGCTGGCGCCCCGTGCGGCCAGCGCCTAACACCAGAGCGGCCTCCCTGCGTCGGGGAGGCCGCTCTACTGATCGATCGTGATGGCCTAGGCGCTGCGAATTACATTGGCCGCATTCAGCCCTTTCGGACCCTGCTGGCACTCGAACTCCACTCCCTCACCCTCATTCAGCGTCTTGTAGCCATTCTCTTGAATAGCCGAGAAGTGCACAAACACGTCTTCGCCGGTGGAGCGCTGGATGAACCCATAGCCCTTTGCTCCGTTAAACCACTTCACAACGCCTTGCTCTTTCACGCGAGACTCCTTTCACCTCTTATGTGGGGGTGTCCCGCTCCGAGGGCCCTGAAAACACGAAAAGCTGCCAGCGTCCAGGACGCGGGGCAGCTCATGTTTCCCAAGACTCAGCGCGGAACAGCAAAACCAGAACATCAAAAACGGCCTTCCAAATTCGTGCTTCCCGCGGACCTGTGGCAGCGCCCTGCGTTCTCCTGTTATGGCAGGAAACGCTTCTAAGTGCAACACAAAATTACATTACAGCGACTTTTCAACAGCCACGACGCCCTCCGGATCACCCGTTGTGGGGAGTGGAAATGCCGCTCTTGGTCGCTATCATCGACCAGCGGAGCGATCTCTTATGTCGATGTTGACCCTCTTCCCGCCTGGTCTGGAATCCAGTCCAGCGCCGGCTAGCCAAGCTACGGCCGCCCCACTCCGCGGCCTGCCGGAAAGCGCCTCGCTCGCTCAGCACGCCAAGGCTCTCGTCCTCTATCTTGCACAGACCGAGGTGCATACTTACGCCTTCAGCGTAGCCGCCAACGTCATCCTCTCCCTCTTCCCTTTCATCGTCCTCATGCTGACGCTGGCCCGGCAGGTGTTCCACTCGCCCGCCATGGTCGCCGTCATCGCTGACGAGATCCGCTACTTCCTTCCCGCCGGCCAGGACTTCGTCATTCGCAACATGACCATCCTCTCCCGCGCACACGGCGGCGTGCAGCTGGCTTCTGTCGTCATGCTGCTCATCTCCTCCACCGGCGTGTTCATGCCGCTCGAAGTCGCCCTCAACCAGGTCTGGGGGGCGCGGCACAATCGCTCCTACCTGATGAACCAGCTCGTCTCGCTCGGCCTGGCATTCGCTATCGGCACACTCACCCTGATGTCCATCTCGCTCACCGCGGCGCAGCACAGTCTGCTCAGCTTCCTGTTCCTCGGCAACACGGACAACATCGTCTTCAACTTCCTGGCTCACTGGTTGCTGCAGATCTCCGCGGCCGTTATCAGCGTGTTGATCTTCCTGCTGATCTATTGGGTCCTGCCCAACCGCAGAGTTCCTATTCTCGCCGTGCTGCCCGCCGCCATAACCACGGGTTTGTTGTGGGAGGTCGCCAAGCGCATCTACATCGCTCTGCTCCCCTGGCTTGATTTCCGCTCCGTCTACGGCCCGTTCTCGGTTTCCGTCTCGCTCATGATGTGGGCCTTCGTCAGTGGACTCCTGATGCTTGCCGGCGCGCACTACTCTGCCTCGCGCCATGCTCTGCGCCTGGCCCGTGACGTCGATTCGCGCCGCCATGACCGCCCACAATCGAACATCTAAAGAGTCTCTCGACAACCCCGTGGTCTCGGGGACAACAGCTGTCGTCTCGACCGGGGTTCTGCCGCACTCCACATCGCCGGAGTGAAGAGAGCCGCGTTTCTCGCAGTTTGATCTCGTTGAAGGCGCTCTAAGTGTCGCCTGAGGCGTGCGTTACACTCGGCCTGAGTATGCCGAACCTCTTCGCGCGCGCAGAAGCCGCCGTTCTGAATCCGCTGCGCCGCCCTGCGCTTGCGGGTGCGGCGGAGCACGGCGCATTCTGGTCGCTCGCCGCGTTGATCTTCCTTGTTCTGCTGCGCTTCTTGCCCGGCGCCGCCGGCGCGCTCAACACGCTTGCGCTGTTTATCGTGGTCCCGGTCTGGCTGGTCTTCAGCTGCATCATTCTTTACCGCTGGCTGGTGAACCAGGTGCTCTGGAAGGTGCGCAATCGCCTTGTCGTTACCTACCTGCTCATGGCGCTTGCGCCAATCGTGCTGTTCGTCACGCTGGCCACCATTGCGGCATATGTCTTTTCCGGCCAATTCGCCACCTTCGCCGCCATTTCGGAGTTGCAGTCCACCCTCGGCCGCCTCAGCGCGGAAAACCAGGCTTTCGCCGTGCACGTCGCGCACGCCATATCGCGTGCGCCGTCTGCGAACTCTGTGGAGCTCGCCGACTACGAGTCGGCCAACCACAGCGTGCCCGGTCGCCTCATGGTGGATGCCTGGGTGAGCACGGATGCCACGAACACCAACGATCTCCATGTTCTGCTGATCAAGGACGGAAGGGAACTCCCGCAGCACAATGATGACAACCCCATTAACTATCCCACGTGGTCGCGGGATGGCTTTCGTGGTGTCGTGCTCGACAATGGTCGCTTGTTCCTCCGCGCCGTGAATACAAGAGGCGTCGCCGGTCACCTCGTCACCTTCGTATCCAGCGTGCCGCTGGATGCTGCCACGGTCGATCAATTCGCGCAGGGTCTCGGCCTTGTCCACATCATCCCGGACGTCAGCAAAGCACTCGCGGAGGATGACTCCAGGACCAATCACACGCGCCGAAGGATCACCGGGAAAGAACTGGCCGAGCAGGCCTCGGGCACAGTCACTGGTGGCAAGCTCCCCGAGGGCGCTTTCGTGCTCGACCGCCGCATTACATTTTCGGCGCCACTCGCCACCACGGATTGGGCTAGTGGCAAACAAATAACCAGCCTGCTCAACGTCACCTCGCGCCCCGCGCTGCTCTATGCGCACCTCTTCGGCACCGCTGTTTTCGTCGGCACCATCATTCGCTATCTGCTCATCATCCTTGCTTCCATCTTCGCTGTTATCGAGCTCATCGCCTTCATCATGGCGATCCGCCTGAATCGCACCATAACCAACGCGGTCGCCGACCTCTACCGCGCGACTACCGCTATCGACAGCGGCAACTTTGCCCATCGCATCCAGGTGCAGCGCCGTGACCAGCTCGGCGCACTCTCCACTTCCTTCAACACCATGGCGGAATCGCTGGAGCGGCTGCTCGAGCAGCAGCGCGAAAAGGAGCGCATGCAGAGTGAGCTCGAAATCGCGCAGGAGGTCCAGAACAATCTCTTCCCGCATGGCCAGGTCGAGATGCCTGGTCTGGAATTGCACGGCGTCTGCAAACCCGCGCGCACCGTATCCGGCGATTACTACGACTTCCTCATCCTTGGAGAAAGCGAGCTGACCCTCGCGATGGGCGATATCAGCGGCAAGGGTATCTCTGCCGCTCTGCTCATGGCCTCGCTGCACTCCGCTGTGCGGGCCTATCGCTTTGCGGGTGAAGATTGTTTTGCCGACAACGGTGGCACCGACCGCTTCTTCCAGGGCGGCGCCACCTTTAGCTCCCCGGGCAAGGTGCTCAGCCTGCTCAATCGCCATCTCTATCGCAGCACTCAGCCGGAAAAGTACGCCACGCTCTTTCTTGCGCACTACAACACCGACACCCGCAAACTCGTTTACTCGAACGGCGGCCAGCTCCCGCCCTTCGTGCTCTGCGCCAATGGCACAGTGCGCCGGCTCGACCGCGGTGGCTCGGTCGTCGGCCTGCTCGCTGACCTGGTTTACGAAGAGGGCACCGTCACGCTGGACCCCGGCGACATCCTCATCGCGTACAGCGATGGAGTCACCGAGCCCGAAAATGAATTTGGAGAGTTTGGCGAAGAGCGCCTCATTGAAATGGTGCAGCGTCATCGCCATCTGCCGCTCGCAGCGATTTCGCAGCAGGTGCTGCAATCTCTGCGCGCCTGGATCGGCGAACAGGAGCAGCCGGACGATATCACCCTCGTCCTGGCCCGCCAGGCAGCTAACCATACCAACGGGACGAGCGCCTAATACTGCCTGCGGGTGTCATCAACCCTAACGCTCTCGTGTCATCCCAGGCCGGAGCAGCGTAGCCGGGCAGTTGAGGGTTCCGCTTTTCCCCGCGCCGGTGGATTTGACGGCGAGCCGCTAACTCGCACGCACATGAATATCTCATCACTAACTTATAAATTCTTTGTAAGTTGTCCCGCAG
>DASUWP010000375.1:0-11981 GCA_036378335.1 Acidobacteriaceae bacterium
AGGACCGGGATGGACGAACCTCTTGTGTTCCAGTTGTCCTGCCAAGGGCACGGCTGGGTAGCGAAGTTCGGTTGTGATAACCGCTGAATGCATATAAGCGGGAAGCACGCCCCAAGATGAGATCTCCCAACCCAAAAGGGAAATGAAGGGCCCAGGAAGACCACCTGGTTGATAGGCTGGAGGTAGAAGCGCAGTAATGCGCGTAGCTTACCAGTACTAATCGCCCGTTCGGCTTGTCCATAGAATTAATTCTGCGCAGCATTTCTGCTCAGAAGGTACTCAACAAGCCTTGAGTGCAATGACTGATTACAGTCGCACCACCCCAATGCAATTCGTTAGCAATGCAAGTTTGTGGCGCCAGTTTGCCGCTCTCGTTCCGGGGAAAAACCGCCCGTGTGTGCAGAGAGATAGGCTGTGGGGAAACTACCACCAAGCGCCCAGCCAGCTTGCCGGTGAGCATACCGCGAGAGTCACACCCGTTCCCATCCCGAACACGGAAGTTAAGCCTCGTCGGGCCGATGGTACTGCACGCGAAAGTGTGTGGGAGATTAGGTAATCGCCGGCATTAGCATCAAAAAAAGCCCGCTCTTCGGAGTGGGCTTTTTGCGTTTGCATCGTCAATCCTTTTTTGCCGCTTACAATTCACGGGATGCATTGAACCCATTTCGTCAGGATTGCCTATCATCTGCTGCTTCTGATCGCGCTTCTAATACTGCTTGTCACCTCACAGGGCAGTGCGGACGGGCAATGGAAGGCCAGGGAACTCGATGAGGGGCGGATAGAATTCGCGCCCAATCGGCGTGCAGTCTGGGCATGAGCCCTTGCTGGCCCTTTATGTGATCTATGCCACTATCATTGAATTCAAAGCGAGTCAGGGCAGGCCCTTGGATCTCACCGTGGCAACTGCCCTGGGCATGCTGGCGTTGGTGGTCGCTTTCAGCCTCCCCGATACGATCATCGTTTCGGCTGACGGTCTGCAGCAGATCTCCTGGCTTTCGAAGATTAAGCGGATTCGCTGGACAGAGATCGCACAGATCAACACCTGGGAAAAGAGTCGTACCGTGATGGCCTATTTTCGTCATTTTCCGGGAAACTCTTCCCTCGCTTCTCCTCGTCCATATCTTTGGCATCCCTCCTTGTCGAGGGCAGAGGGCCATTGCGCCCTGGAGCGTACGCGGGATAGCGGCCTCCTCGGCTCGATTCTCACGATGCAGTGCGATCGACTTCGCAACCGGCAATCAAACGCGGGGTTGATATGAGCGTGGAGGAAACACAATGATGAAACGGCAATTATGTAGCCTCGTACTCACTGGATTTCTGGCAACCGGCGTGATGCTCGCGCAGGAGGCAGGATCCGCACCGGAACAAAACGCGCCGCAGACCGAGGGCGGTGGAATGGGCGGCCATCGTGGCGGCCACATGATGATGGATCCCGATCAGCGTCTCGCCAAAATGACCAAGCGCTATAACCTCACGGCAGATCAGCAGAACCAAATCAAGCCCATCCTGCAAGACGAGCAGCAGCAGATGGAGTCCATGCGTTCGGATACGACCACCTCGCGCGAAGACAAGCGCTCGAAGATGATGAGCATGCATCAGGCCGATCAGCAGAAGATTGAAGCCGTGCTGACTGACGAGCAGAAGCAGAAATACGAAGCCGACCAGCAGAAGATGCAGCAGCGTCGCTCCGAGCATATGCACGGTGGCGCAGAAGGCGCGCCTCCGTCCGGCGGTCAACCGCCTGCACCGCCGCAGTAACGTCCATCATTCATTCTGCGCATGAAAGAAAGGGCCGCGTTACGCGCGGCCCTTTCGTGCGCGTGTGCGCCTTTCCAACCTGGATCACTCTTCGCATTTCTATGTTCTTGCGCTGCTGCGGCTTGCATCATTCCAGACGAATCGCAGCAGCCGTCATGGCTGAGGAGCTTTGGTCTGTTCTGTCGTGCTGGCGCTGAACTTCCTGTACTGGTCGAAGCGCATCGAGAGCTCCACGTGAAAGCCGACGAACAGCGCTGCCTTGCCGTCGAAGTGAGCATCGATGCGAGTCGGCAGCCACGCTTCATTGCGAACCAGCGCCTGTTCGAATGAGAAGTGACTGCCTGAATCCACCATAGCAAACAGTCCGAAGCCGATGCGCATCGGCTCGTCAAACGTGGCCTGCATGCGCGTCACTTCACGCGCCGCTTCATCAATCCAAACCGTGCCGCGTACCTTTTTCACCGCGTCTTCGTTCCGGCCGTGAGTCTTGGCATGCGGATCGCCAATGAAATCGACGGCAATCACTGGACGTCCTCCCTCGACGACTCGCCGTGGATTGCTAAAGCGCGTGATGGTCAGAAGGCGGGAGACGCTTACCTCGTCCTTCTCGCGCCGGCCGTACGGCTGTGCAGCATATTTCACCGCCTCTTTGGTGGCGCGGTCTTCTTCTTTTTTCAGTGCGCCGGCATTCAGCGGTTTGCCGTCCTTGCTGATGAGCGTTTCGATCGGCTGGCCGTGCACGTAAAAAATATTGCTGACGCGTTCTTCCGAGCGCCCCATTTTGCCGTGCTTGTCGTAGAACGTGAGCCGCTGCTGCTGCTGGAAGGTGTATTCTTCGCGCGCGCGATCCAGCGCCTCCTGATTAGCCTCCACGCTGTGTAGCAGTGTAGGCACATCGGGCAGCGGAGCGGTAGGCGGAGGCAATGGCCCGGCTGAAGCCCGGATGGGCGCGAGTACCACGGCAACAAGGATGGCAGCAAGAATGCGCAAGTGTGTATCCATGCTAGAGCATTTCCGCTGCGCATCCTGGCCGCGGTATACACCAAGAGGAGAAACGCTCTACCGTAGGCTCACGCCGGATCAAGGAGAGGTGTCGCGTGCTGGGACTGCTGCTGCGTTGGATCATTGGTGCGATCACGCTGTTTGTGATTGCCTACTTTGTGCCGGGCTTTCACATTCGTAACTGGGCTTCTGCGCTGATCGCGGTGTTGGTCATCGGTCTGCTGAACGCGACTCTCGGCCTGCTGCTGAAGATCCTCACCTTCCCCCTCAGCATCCTTACGCTCGGCCTGTTTCTGCTGGTCATCAACGCCTTCGTATTGCTTGTGGCTTCGCGCCTGGTGCCGGGCTTTCATGTGGACAGCTTCGGTTCCGCCTTCGTCGGTGCGGTCCTGCTGGCCTTGGTTCACATGTTGCTGGGAATGGGCACCCGAGCAGAACGCAAGCCTCGCTAGATCCTCATCGGGATTGTCGGCGTGGCGAGTGAGAGTTTACTGGTTTGCTGGCACGGTATGCGGCGGCCGCATCGGTAGCGCGGTGCCACGGGGCAATGGAACACGCTCGTGTGTCGCACGATAGGAACGATGAACGCCGCGATGCCGTGTCTTGGCCGTATTCGCCTGGAAGGGATGCTCGCTGACTGCAATGCCGGCTGCGGCTGCGGCTGGCTGTTGTGCCGGCCGCGGCGCATGCACAGCGATGGGCGTTGGAGTAGCGGCGGGATGATGGCGGTAAGTGGTTAGCGTGACACCGCCGGCCACGATCACGACAGAGGCCGCCGCCATTGCCCAGCGGTGGTGGCCAGCGGGTGCAATGGCCAGCCGCCGGTACCAGGGCACGTGCAGTTCAGGTGCAGAAGTTATGCGTGCGAGTACCCGCTGCTCCAAACCATCTCTTGGTTGAATGGCGGCGAGTGCCGCAAGCGCTCCATCGATCTCGCGTGTGTACTCGATGGCAGAGTGATCCATAGCAGAGCCCGGCACCTTCATGACTTCAATCCTTCCTTGCGCAACTTCTCCGCAAGATCCCGGCGAGCGCGGAAGAGGCGCGAGCGCACCGATGATTCCGTGATGCCCAGCACCGAAGCGATCTCCGCATTCGACAGCTCTTCAAGCGCGGAGAGCAGTAGCGCCTGTCGCTCTTTGGCAGGCAATTCATCGATCAGGGCAAGCACGCGCGCATGGCGTTGCGCTGCAATCACAGCCTGATCGGCGCGCATCTCCTTGGCAGGAAGAACCCGGGCGAGCTCGCTAATGTCTTCATTCTCCGGCCGGGTCTTCTGGCGTCGCTTGCGATCGAGCACCAAATTCCAAGTGATCCTGATGAGCCAGACACGCGCATCGCGAATTTCAGGCAAACGGTCGCGATGGCGCAGCACGCGCAGGAAGGTCTCCTGCACCATGTCCTCGGCCTCCGCGGCGTTGCGCGAGATGGAAAATGCCACGCGGTACAGCGTGCTGGAATATTCGTTGACGAGCGCAGTCAGCTCTGCAGCCCGGTCCGGCGTTGCCGAAGTGGCACTCGTCGTCTCCGGCATCGGAAGCAGCCCGGTCAGATTTCCTTCATAGCTACCCATGCGCTTGCTTTCACTGACGCGGGGCGGGGTAGTTTCGCTCACAGAAGCCATCCAAAATCTCGCGTCTGTCCGCTCAATGCCACCAGAAAATGCTTCTAGTGTTGACCAGCCAGCTTCTGCGCGGCGATCTGGCCGGCGGCGGTTGCGGGGTCCTTGGCCTTGAGCAGGGCATAAATCTTGTTCGCCTCAGCCGAATTGTTGTTCGCCTCATACAGCTGCGCAAGCTGCAGTTGGGCTGTTGCGGCAGGAACAGTCGCCGTCGGACGATGGATCAAATCCTGGTACAGCTTGATCGCTTCGCTTGTCTGCCCCCGCTGTGCCAGCAGGTTGGCCAGAGCAAGGTGCGCCAGTGAGGCAACGCCCGCTTCGTGCAGATCGCCGGCCTTCCGGAAGTCGCTCTCGGCCTCGGCTGTGTTGCCCATCTCGGCGGCAGTCACGCCCGCAAAATACAACGCGTTGTGACCGGCCGTGGTCCCACCGTGATCCTTCGCCACTGCTTCAAAGAGCGGGTTCGCTGCCTTGGCACGATCCGCAACGGTGGCAAAGGTCTTCAGGCCCGGGGGTGCCGGCTGACTGGGATCCGTGATCGGTGTGCTGTAGACACTGGCGGCATTCCCAAAGGCATTCGAAGCGGCCTCCGAGCGCTGCTGATAGAGGACCGCAGCGGCGACTGCAAGCGCGATGATGACCAGGGCCGCGATGGCGATACGAAGCGCCTTGGCGCGGTTCTCGGCAATCCAGTCAAGCCCGGTCTGGGTGGTGTGGATGAATACGTCTTCTTTTTTCAGCGCGCTGCGGGTCTGTGCGTCCACGAAAGTCCTTGCAGAAAGAGCTACGGCGATGGCCGTCGGCGGACAAGGCAGCCCGCGGCTCTCAGAAAAGTTATAAGGAAAGTGTAGCAGCGGCGCGATTTGAGGGTCAAAAGGCGCAAATCGGTACAGAAATGATCGAACGGGGCACACAAAGGCGCCCCGTTAGTTTCTTCGGCTGCCGCAAATTCAGGCGGCGCGTACCGGCATCTCGAGCTCGCCTCGCTCGACCTTCTCCTGGCAGGCGATGCAGAAGGGTGTCCAGGGCAGTGCTTCCAGACGCTTTGCCCCAATGGTTTCGCCACAGTTCTGACACTCGCCAAAGCTGCCGTCGCGCAACCGTTCCAGCGCCTGCCGCACAAGCTGCATCTGTGCGTGACCATTGGTTCCCTGCGAGAACAGAAACTCTTTTTGATAGGAAGCAACGGCCTGGTCGGCAATGTCCTGGGTATCGTCTAACCCAGCGTCCCGGCCCTGCTCGACGGCCGACTTCATGGAGCGCACAAGCAGTTCCTGCTGCTGACGCAACTTCTTTTCGTAAACACTTAGGGGGCTAGGGGCTTTGGGCACGTCTCACAACTCCTCTGAATCACTCGATATCCGAAATGCAGACTATTGGACGCAGGGAATCGCGGAAGATTTGCTATTTTTTTCCTCAGCCACCGTTTTTTGTTGCCGACCCTGGGTCGCCTGTGTATTGCAGTCCCGGCAGCATCCCGATAGGCTGAAGGCACCATGTATGAAGAATTTGACGTCGCGGACCGCTGGACTGGCGAAACCCTCCATTGCCTGTGGCGTGCAAACATTGTGGCCATCGCCACCCGCCATGCCGACGCGATCGATGCACGGTTCGAGCTAAACGGGCGTCCGGTGTGGATTGCGATGCCCGCACTGGCATGGGTGGAATACAAGAAGCGGACGGGAAACGCGATTACCGACCGGCTTGCCGCACAGATTGCCGGCCACTACCTGAAGCAGGCGATCGAAGACGGTTACGATAACGGCCGTGAAATGTACGCGATGAGCGTCGAAGAAGTGCTGGAGCATCTCGACGTGGTGATGCGCGAAGCGAAGCACACCGCTAACCTGCCTATGCTGCCGGTGATCCACGAAGCCATGGCTTAGAGCAGGTCCGCCGCTGCTGGTCAGGGGTCTACCAGACCTACCGGCGGCTATTTCCGCAGCGGCAGTAAAGCGGCCAGGCGGCACTCCCGGAGATATATACCGGCCCACATCAACACGGCGAAATAGACAGGAAAAAGCGTGTTGCCGAGCAGGGGAGCGTTGATCCGCATCTGCGAGACGACAGCGCCGCCCAGATACCCGGTGAGCAGCACTGCGCCGAGGACCGAGGTGCGTGGTAGAGCGTAGAGCACTGTGCAAATCAGCAGGATTACACCGATAGGAACAGAAAGGTTCTGCGGGAAGCCAAGTTTCGTCATGGCCTGAGTAACCGGCAGTGGGCGAACAAGCTTCATGATGCCATCGAAGAGCAGAAAAAGGATGGCGAGCGTGCTGAGTACGCGGCCTGTCCAAAGCCGGGACTTCGATGGCGATGCGGTATCGATAGCGGTCTGCATAGCGGCTCCTTTGGAACAACGGCGAATGGTAATCCGCGCTCTCCTCGAAGAAGAGCGCGGCTGGAGGATCAGGCAGTTCGCGTCTTCTCGATGAAACCTTCGTGTGCCTTCTGCACTTCGGCGGGAAAGTCCGTCATCTCCACTATCTGGCGGATCTCGATGGTTTCGTTGGCAGAGGCCGGGCAGCGGGAGGCCCACTGAATCGCTTCTTCTTTCGACTTCACTTGAATCATCCAGAAGCCGCCAAGTACCTCTGTAGCTTCCGCAAAGGGGCCGTCCGTGACCTTCGGCTTGCCTCCGACAAAGCTGATGCGCGTGCCCATCGAGGGCGGGTGCAGCCCTTCGAGCGCAAGCAGCACTCCAGCCTTCTGCAACTCTTCGTTGTACTTCATCATGGCATCGACGGCCTTGGCATCCGGCAGCGTGCCGGGTGCCGCCTTCTCGTAGCCCTTCGGAATCATCAGCATCATGAAACGCATCGCAGCTCTCCTTAATTTTGCGAGTGGGTGGCAAGTTCGGGTTCGCCGGTGCATACCTGCGACGGATTCATCAGCGGTCTGATCGTGACCTGACCGTCGCCGGCTACTTTGAGAAAGCCTTTTGAAGACTCAATCGCAGCCTCGAGCGAGGGCAGCTCAAAAAGCGCGAACCCGCCGATGATCTCAGTCGACTCGATGTAAGGACCGTCGGTGATGGTGACGTTGCCGGTGGTCTGCGTGACGCGCGCGCCATCCTTGAGCGGTGTCAGGCCGCCCGTGGCTAGCAGTTGGCCGGACTTCATGGAAGCCTCGATGAGCCGGTTCATCTCATCCATATATTCCTGGCTGGGAGGACCTGCAGGGCGGGAGGGCGAGGGTGTGTAGAACATGAGGAATTGCATCTTTGTGTCTCCTTCTGGGTGTGATGGCCTTCCGGGACTCTGTCTAGGAAGCGCCTCTAACCATGCGTCGACTGGGCTGGGCGGAAATCGACAGGTGCCTGATCTTTATTTTTTGGGGATATCGGTTGCCACGCCGTCCGGCATTCTAGTGGTAGCGGTCTTGGGCTGTAATGTCCAATGGACAGGTTTGCCGGAGCGCGGTGGCGGACGCCGTCTCCGGGTTTTGAAAAGATGGCATGGCGGGTACAAAAACAACTCGTCGGGATACTGATTCTGCAAAGCAGGACGTGCTGGATCTGTTTCATCCGGTGACGGCGGAGTGGTTCCGTGCGGTATTTGACCGCCCCACCTCGCCGCAGGTGCTAGGCTGGCCGGCCATTGCGCGCGGCGAGCACACGCTGATCCTCGCGCCGACCGGCACCGGAAAGACGCTTACCGCCTTTCTCTGGTGCCTGAACCGGCTGATGCTGGAGCACGCAATGGAGGGTGCGGCGGCGTGCCGCGTCATCTATATCAGCCCGCTGAAGGCGCTGGCGGTGGATGTGGAGCGCAATCTGCGCGCGCCGCTGGCAGGCATCGCGAACATGGCGCGACAGGTCGGCGTGACCGTGCGCGAGCCTGCGATCGCGGTGCGCACCGGGGATACCCCGCAGAAGGAGCGCGCTCTTTTCCGACGCCACCCGGCCGAGATCCTGATCACGACCCCGGAGTCGCTGTACCTGCTCCTCACGTCGGATGCCGCGGCGGGGCTGCGCGGCGTCGACACGGTAATCGTGGATGAGATTCACGCGCTGGTGCCGACCAAGCGCGGCGCGCATCTGGCACTGTCACTGGAACGTTTGCAGGCGATCACGGAACGGCCTTTCCAGCGGATCGGCCTTTCGGCGACGCAGCGGCCCTTGGAGGAAGTCGCGCATTTTCTGGCGGGAGCGGAGAGTGCGGCGGAGGGCAATCCACTCGATGCGCCGCGGACTGCTGCGAGCGGGAGTGAGCTCGAGCAGGAGATGGAGCTGGGGTTCACGCGCGACGAGACGGCCGAATCCGTCGCGGCACGTGAAGAGCAGGTGGTGCGCTTCCGTCCGGTGACGATTGTGAATGCGAGCGAGCCGAAACGGCTGGAGCTGCGTATCGAGGTCCCCGTGGAGGATATGGCGCGCCTGGGCCAGCCGGAGGAGTTGCCGAGTGGCGCAGCATCGCAGGGCCCGAAGCGCACCTCGATCTGGAGCGCAATTCATCCAAGACTCCTGGCGATTGTGCGCGAGCGCACATCGACGCTCATCTTCGTGAACAACCGGCGGACAGCAGAGCGACTGGCGGGTGCGATCAACGATCTTGCCGGCGAAGCGATCGCGCGTGCGCATCACGGGTCGCTGGCAGCAGCGCAGCGTTCCGAGATTGAGGAGCTGTTGAAAGCGGGAAAGATTCGCGCCTTGGTATGCACGTCCTCGCTGGAACTGGGCATCGACATGGGCGCAGTGGATTTGGTGATTCAGATCGAAGCGCCGCCTTCGGTCGCGAGCGGCATGCAACGCATAGGGCGCGCCGGGCACCACGTAGGCGCAGCGAGCGAGGGCGTGATCTTCCCCAAGTACCGCGCCGACCTTGTCGCGTGCGCCGCCGTGACGCGCGCGATGCACGAGGGGCAGGTGGAGTCGACGCGCTACCTGCGCAATCCACTGGACGTTTTGGCACAGCAGATGGTGGCGACCGTTGCGCAGCCCCCGCGCGTGTCGCTCGCAACTCGGTCCCGCAAGGAACCCCCACCGCCCGCGGAGATCACGGTCGACGATTTGTTCGCGATTGTGCGCAGCTCGGCGCCCTTTGCGGAGCTGAGCCGCGGCGCCTTTGAGGGCGTGCTGGATCTGTTGGCCGGGCGGTATCCATCGGATGAATTTGCAGAGCTGCGACCACGCATCACCTGGGACCGTGTGCGCAATCTGCTGACGCCGCGCGAGGGCGCGAAGATGCTGGCGATTCTGAACGGCGGGACGATTCCGGATCGCGGCCTGTATGGCGTCTTTCTTTCCGGCACCGAGGGACGGCCGGTGCGAGTGGGCGAGCTGGACGAGGAGATGATCTTCGAAAGCCGCACTGGCGAGACCTTCATCCTGGGCGCGACTACGTGGCGCATCGACGAGATCACGCACGATCGCGTCCTGGTGTCGCCGGCGCCGGGTGAGCCGGGCAAGATGCCCTTCTGGCATGGCGATACAGCGGGGAGGCCATTGGAGTTTGGCCGGCGCATCGGGGCGCTGGTGCGGGAACTCCGCGAGATGCCACGCAACGCGGCGATATCGCGGTTGACGCGTGAGCACGATCTCGATCCGCAGGCGGCAGAAAATCTGCTGCGCTTTTTAGCCGATCAGGAAATGGCGACGACTGCGGTGCCGGATGATCGCACCATCGTGATCGAGCGCGTGCGCGACGAGCTTGGAGATTGGCGAGTCTGTGTCCTGACACCGTTTGGCAGCCGTGTCCATGCGCCGTGGGCGATGGCGATCAGCGGGAGGCTGCGCGCGAGCGGCCGCAGCGATGTGGAGATGATGTGGGCAGACGACGGATTTGTGCTGCGCTTTCCCGAGACGGATGCGGCGCCCGATCCGGAGTTGATCCTGCTCGATCCTGTGGAGGCGTCGGAATTGGTACTGCGGCAGCTTGGCTCGACGGCCTTGTTTGCTGCGAAATTTCGCGAATCTGCGGCACGGGCATTGCTGCTGCCGCGACGGCGAGCGACAGGCCGAGCGCCATTGTGGGCACAACGCAAACGAGCCTATGACCTGCTGAGCGTAGCGGCCCGCTATCCGGCATTTCCCATGCTGCTCGAGGCGTATCGCGAGTGCGTGCGCGATGTCTTCGATATGCCCGCGTTTCTGGAGGTGCTGCGCTCGGTGAACGCGCGAACCACACGCGTGCATGTAGCCGACTCGAAGACGCCGTCGCCGTTCGCGGCATCGCTGTTGTTCAGCTACGTGGCGAACTATATCTATGACGGTGATGCGCCGCTGGCGGAGAGGCGCGCGCAGGCGCTGTCGATCGACCAGGAGCAGCTACGCGAGCTGCTGGGTGATGCCGATTTGCGCGAGCTGCTGGATCCGGATGCGATTGCAGAAGTCGAAGAGCAGGTGCAGGCGCTCACGGATAACCAGAAGGCGCGCGGTGCAGATGGCATTCACGACCTGCTGCTGCGCCTGGGCGACTTGAATCGCGCCGAGCTGTTGCCGCGGCTTGCCGGGCCGGATGTGGCGATCTACACCGAAAGGCTGTTGCGCGCAAAGCGGCTGCTGGAAGTAAAGATCGCGGGTGAGAAACGGCTGATCGCGGTGGAGGATGCGGCGCGATATCGCGACGCGCTAGGGATTCCGCTGCCGCCCGGATTGCCGAAGGCCCTGCTCGAGCCAGTGGCGCAGCCGGTGCTGGAGCTGGTGCGTCGCTTTGCGCGCACCCATGGGCCGTTTACGCCGGGTGAGGCGGCGAAGCGCTTTGGGCTAGATGCGAAGCCGGTGGAAACGGCGCTACGCAGACTGCTGCTCGATGGCCGCATCGTGGAAGGCGGCTTTCGTCCGGGCGGCGTCCACCGCGAGTGGTGCGATGCCGAGGTCCTGCGGCTGATTCGGAGAAAGTCGCTCGCGCGGTTACGAAAAGAAGTGGAGCCGGTGGAACAGCAGATGCTGGCCCGGCTCAACACGCACTGGCAAGGTGTGCTGCAGCGGAGGCGCGGCCTTGATTCATTGCTGGACACCATCGAGAGCCTGCAAGGTGCGCCGCTGCCGGCATCGCTGGTGGAAACCGCTATTCTACCGGCGAGGCTGGCCAATTACGCGCCCGGACAACTGGACACGCTGATTGCCGCGGGCGAGGTGGTATGGGTGGGACTCGATCCACTGGGCGAGCATGATGGGCGGATCGCGCTTTATCTGGCAGACCGGCTGCGTACGCTGTTACCGCCGGTGCGGCAGAATGCGCTGGCCGCGACCGAGCCGACTGCGAAAGAACAGGCGGTACTCGAGCAAATGGAGCGAGGTGGCGCGATGTTCTTCGCGCAAATCCATGATGCTCTGGGCGGCGGGTATCCGGGCGAGACGCTCGATGCTTTGTGGACGCTGGTGTGGCGCGGCGTAGTGACCAACGACACGTTTCATGCACTGCGGGCATACACAGCGCGGCCGGCAGGCCGGCAACCAAAGCGGGCGCACTCGAGTGGTGCTCAGGTGGCGGCGTTTCGTTCCCGCAGGACGACTCCACCAAGTGCGCAGGGCCGATGGACCCTGGTGCCACAGCCCGAGTCGGCGAAGGATCCAGCAGCGGTTACGAACTGGAGCCATGCGATTGCAAATCAGTTGCTCGCGCGTTACGGCGTCCTCACACGCGAGAGCGTGGCG